>NZ_JBSGCE010000055.1:0-57901 GCF_053601695.1 Nonomuraea sp. NPDC004702 | reverse complement strand
AGGCGACCCCGTGGGCGCACCCGCCGCCGGCCCCGGCCGCCGCCGTGGCCCCGTCGAGCACGACCGCCCACGAGGGCCCGGCCACCGCCAGGTCCTCGTTGGGCCGCGCCGACCCGGGCCGGGTGGCGTACCTGACCTCGGTGAACATGCCGTTACGGCTGGACGGTCACCAGCTCGCGCGGCGTGTTGTTCAGCCGCTCGCCGCCGGTCTCGGTGCAGACGACGATGTCCTCGATGCGGGCGCCGTGGCGACCGGGCAGGTAGATGCCGGGCTCGACGGAGAAGGCGAACCCGGCCTCCATCGGCTCGTCGTTGCCCGCGACGATGTAGGGCTCCTCGTGCGTCTCGATGCCGATGCCGTGGCCGGTGCGGTGGATGAAGTAGTCGCCGTAACCGGCCTCGGCGATGACCTCGCGGGCCGCCGCGTCGATCGACTCGCACGACACGCCCGGCCGCACCGCGGCGCAGGCGGCCTCCTGGGCGCGGCGCAGCACCTCGTAGTAGGCGGCGAACTCGGCGGGCGGCTCGCCCACGCTGTAGGTGCGGGTGGAGTCGGAGCAGTAGCCGTTGTGGAGCTGGCCGCCGATGTCGACCACGACCGGCTCGCCGGCCTGGATCACCCGGTCGGACACGTCGTGGTGGGGGCTGGCGCCGTTGGGCCCGGAGGCGACGATGACGAAGTCGACCGTGGCGTGGCCGGCGGCCAGGATCGCCTCGGCGATGTCGCGGCCCACCTCGCGCTCGGTGCGACCGGCGCGCAGCAGCTCGGGCACCTGCCGGTGGACCGCGTCGATGGCCTGGCCGGCCTCGCGCAGGGCCGCCACCTCGGCCGGCGACTTGCGCATGCGCAGGTCGCGCAGCACCGTGCCGGCCAGCACCTGCTCCGCCTCCGGCAGCACGTCGCGGAAGCGCAGCGACGACATGGCCCACATGCGGTCGGCCAGCCCCACCTTGGCCACCCGGCCCAGCCGGGAGGCGGCGATGCCGTAGGGGTCGTCGGTCTCGTCCCAGGCCACGAACTCCAGCCCGAGCCGGGCGGCGGGCGAGGCCTGCGCGGCCGGCAGCTCAAGGCGGGGCACCATCATGTACGCCTCCCCCGAGGCGGGCACCACGAGGCAGGTCAGCCGCTCCAGCGGCTTGGCGTCGTAGCCGCTGACATAGCGCAGGTCGGGCCCGGGGGTGAGCAGCAGGGCGTCGAGGCCGGCCTTGGCGGTGGCCTCCTGCGCGGCGGCAAGACGGGACACGGGATACAGGTCTGAGGACGTCACGAGCCAAATCTACTCGGACGCCCGGCGCCCCCACTCCAGCAGGCCGCTTGTCCGCCGAGGGCTAAAATCCGCGAAAACTTCTCACAACATGAGAGCCCATGACTACACTCCGTTCCACATTGATCACGTAGTGTGGGACCAATTGTCCAGTTCCACTGCACTTTGAGAGTGAGGCCATGGTCGACTTCGCAGGCGCGGCAGAGCTGGTCAGGGAGGCCCCGCACGGGCGGGCGCGCGGGGCGGGGGCGGAGCTGCTGGCCGTCCGGCTGGCCCACGCCGAGCGGCTGGGCAACATGGGCTGGGCCGAATGGAACCTGCGCACCGGGGCCGCCGTCTGGTCCGACCAGGTCTACGCGATCTTCGGAAGAGACCGTGAGGAGGGGCCGCTGTCCCTGCCCGACCTGGCCGCCATGGTCGAGCCGGCCGACCTCGACGCGCTCGACCGGCTGCTGTGGCACGTGGTCGAGGGGGTCGAGCCCGTGCACGCCGAGTTCCGCGTCAGGCGCGGCACGGGCGAGCTGCGCGACCTGCGCGTCGTGCTCGAACCGCTGATGTCGCCAGGCGGCCCGGTCGGCATGCACGGCGTCATCCAGGACATCACCGGCCGCCGCCGGGCCGAGCGCATGATGTCGGAGTCGCGCCGCCAGCTCCTGGAGGCCCGCGAGCAGGCGGCCGAGGAGCGCAACGTGATGCTGGCGCTGCGCGAGGCCATCCTGCCCGCGCCCACCGGCTGCCTCGACCTGCCGGGGGCCAGGATCGCCGTCCGCTACGTGCCGGCCGAGAAGACCGCGAGCCTGGGCGGCGACTGGTTCGAGGCCGCGACCACGCCCGACGGCCGCCTGCTGCTGGCCATCGGCGACGTGTCGGGCCACGGGCTGCCCGCCATCGCCCACATGGCCCACCTGCGCCACGCCCTCGTCGGCCTCACCATGACCGGCCGGCCCGCCGACCGCCTGCTGTCGTGGCTCAACGACCTCGTCCTCCACCAGCTGAAGGACACCACCGCCACGGCCGTCATCGGCCACCTCGACCCCGAGACGCTGCTGTTCAGCTGGGGGCAGGCGGGCAACCTCGACCCGATCCTGGTGCGCGGGGGCCGGGCGGCCCTGCTGGGCAGGCCGCGCGGCGTGCTGCTCGGCGCCGACTCCGGGCGGCCCTACGAGCTGGCCCACACCCGGCTGCGCCCCGGCGACCTGCTGCTGATGTTCACCGACGGGCTGGTCGAGCGGCGTACCCGCGACATCGACGTCGGCCTGGAGCTGGTGCTCGACGCCGCCGGGGGCCTGTCCGCCCACGACCTCGACGCCGGGCTCGACCGTCTGCTGGCCGGCATCGGCGGCCCCAACCCCGAGGACGACGCGTGCCTGCTGGCCGTCGCCGTCCCGGAGCCGGACGGGAGGGCGGCGGGAGTGCGACCATAGACGGGTGCTCATGCTTCTGGACACACCGTCCCTCTACTTCCGCGCCTTCTACGGCGTGCCCGAGTCGGTCAAGGCGCCCGACGGCTCCCCGGTCAACGCGGTGCGCGGGCTCATCGACATGATCGCCACGCTGGTCCGGCAACATTCCCCGGCGGCGCTGGCCGCCACCATGGACGCCGACTGGCGGCCCGCCTTCCGGGTGGCGGCGATCCCGACCTACAAGGCGCACCGGGTGGCCCACGGCGACGTCGAGGAGGTGCCCGAGGCGCTGGTGCCGCAGATCGCCGTGATCAACCAGGTCCTCGACGCCGTGGGCATCGCCCGTCCCGAGTCGCCCGGCTACGAGGCCGACGACGTGATCGGCACCCTCACCCACCAGGCGCGGGGCGCCGTCGAGATCGTCACCGGCGACCGCGACCTGTTCCAGCTCGTCGACGACTCCCGCCCGGTCCGCGTCCTGTACACCGCGCGCGGCATCCGCAACCTGCAGTTCGTCGACGAGGCGTTCGTCACCGCCAAGTACGGCGTGCCCGGCCGCGCCTATGCCGACTTCGCCACGCTGCGCGGCGACCCCAGCGACGGCCTGCCCGGCGTGCCCGGCGTCGGCGAGAAGACGGCGGCGGCCCTGATCACCCGGTTCGGCTCGCTCGCCGCGCTGCTGGAGGCGCTCGACTCCGGCGTCACCGAGGGCTTCCCGGCCGGCAGCCGCAACCGCCTGGCCGCCGCCCGCGACTACCTCGACGCCGCGCCCGCCGTGGTCGAGGTGGCCTCCGACGCGCCGCTGCCCGCCGCCGACCTGACGCTGCCCGACAAGCCGCGCGACCCGGAGGCCCTGGTGGCCCTGGCCGACCGCTACGGCCTCGACAGCCCGCTCAACCGCCTGCTGGAGGCGCTCAGGAGCTGAGGAACTCCCGCACGGCGTCCTGGGCCGCCTCGCGCAGGCGGCCGTGCACGGCGGCGTTCTCCTCGCGGTCGGTGCGCACCTCCACCACCCGCGGCCCCTCGCCGCGCATCGCCTTGGACAGCTCGCTGACGTCCCCGAGCAGCGTGTACGGCGTCCCGCTCGCGGCGGCGGCGTAGGCCAGGTCCACGCCGTGCGGCGTGCCGAACACCCGCTCGAACGGGTCGCGCACCGCCGCCTGCGGCAGCAGCGAGAAGATGCCGCCGCCGTCGTTGTTGACGACCACCATGCACAGGTCCGGCCTGGGCTCGCGGGGGCCGAGGATCAGCCCGTTCTGGTCGTGCAGGAACGACAGGTCGCCGAGCAGCGCGTACGAGGGCCCGTTGTGCGCCAGCGCGGCCCCCATGGCCGTGGACACCAGCCCGTCGATGCCCGAGGCGCCCCGGCTGGCCATCAGCCTGATGCCGCGCCGCGGCCGCATGAACTGGTCGAGGTCCCTGATCGGCATCGAGGAGCCGCAGAACAGCAGCGCGCCGTTGGGCAGCGCGTCGGCCAGGTCGCGGGCCAGGCGCGGCTCGGAGGTGCCGGAGACGTCCAGGACCGCGTCGAGGGCCGACCGGACGGCCGCGTCGGCCTGCCGCCAGGCGTGCAGCCAGCTGTCGTCGCCGGAGGCCACCGGGATCTCCACGGCCTGCGCGACCTGGGTGGCCGACCGGGTCGGGTCGGGCCAGCGGTCGAGGTCGGGGGCGACCACGATGTGCTCGTCCGTCCGCTTCAGCCAGGACAGCAGCGGCCGCGACAGCCCGGGCCGGCCCAGCGTGACGACCACGTCGGGACGGTGGGAGTCGGCGAACTCGGGCGTGCCGAGCAGGTAGTGGTAGCTGGAGATGGAGTGGTCGCCGTAGCGGGCGCCGCCGTTGGGCTCCGACAGCACCGGCCAGCCGGCCATGCCGGCGGCGGCCACGTAACGCCGGACGTTGGCCGCGCCGTCGCCGACTACCAGCACGCCGCGCCGGGTGGGCGGGATGTGCAGCGCGATGGGCGGAGGCGCGACGCGGGCCCGCACCCAGGGTCCGTTCACGCCGCCGTCGAGCGGCTCGGACCAGCTCGTGTCGCCGTCGGGGATCAGCGGCTCCCGGAAGGCCAGGTTGAGGTGCACGGGGCCGGGGTTGGCCGCCCCCGCGGCCCGCTGGTAGGCGCGGCAGGCCAGCGAACGCCAGTAGGCGACCATGCCGGGACGGTCTTCCGGCACGCCGACCTCGGCGAACCAGCGGACGGCGGTGCCGTACAGCTTGATCTGGTCGATCGTCTGGTTCGCGCCGGTGCCGCGCAGCTCGGGCGGACGGTCGGCGGTCAGGACGAGCAGCGGCACGCCGGACTCGTCGGCCTCGATCACCGCCGGATGGAAGTTGGCCGCGGCCGTGCCGGAGGAGCAGATCAGCGCCACCGGCCGCTCGGAGCGCTTGGCCAGGCCGAGCGCCAGGAAGGAGGCCGAGCGCTCGTCGATGCGCACGTGCAGGCGCACCCGCGACTCGGCGTGCAGCGCCAGGGCGAGGGGGGCCGAGCGGGAGCCGGGGGCGAGCACCACGTCGGTCAGGCCACAGCGCACCAGCTCGTCGACGAGCACGGTGGCCAGCGCGGTTGCGGGGTTCAAAGCGACGCCTCCTGCATCCGGCCGAGCCACTGGGGAGATTCAATCTCAAATTCCGACAAATGCTGAAAATTCACCGAGGGGCGGCGCACCGGGAGCCATCCGTCCACGGGCACCAGCGAGTCGTCCACCACGTCGCCCGCCAGCAACGACATCGTGCCCAGCCCGCACGCGTACGGCAGCGACGGCAGCGCCGCCGCCAGCGCGACCCCCGCGGCCAGCCCCACCGACGTCTCCACGGCGCTGGAGACCACGGCGGGCAGCCCGCACGCCTCCACCACCCGCAGCGCGGCGCGCACCCCGCCCAGCGGCTGCACCTTGACCACCGCGATGTCGGCCGCCTCGGCCGCCCGCACCTTCAGCGGGTCCTCGGCGCGCCGGATCGACTCGTCGGCCGCGATCGGCACGTCGACCGCCCTGCGCACCGCCGCCAGCTCCTCCAGGGTCGCGCACGGCTGCTCGGCGTACTCAAGACCGAACCGGTCGAGCCGCTTGAGCCGGGTGACGGCCTCGTCGACCTCCCAGGCGCCGTTGACGTCGACCCTCAGCCGCCCGGACGGCCCCAGGGCGTCACGCACCGCCTCCACCCGCGCCAGGTCGTCGGCGAACGTCTGGCCGCGCTCGGCCACCTTGACCTTCGCCGTGCCGCAGCCGGAGCGCCGCACCAGCTCGTGGGCCTGCTCGGCGTCGACCGCCGGGACGGTGGCGTTGACCGGGACGCGATCGCGCACCGGCTCGGGCCAGCCGTCGAAGGCGGCCTCACGGGCGCACGCCAGCCAGCGGGCGCACTCGCGCGGACCGTACTCGGGGAACGGGGAGAACTCGCCCCAGCCCGCCGGGCCGTGCAGCAGCACGCCCTCCCTGACGGTCTGCCCGCGAAACCGCGTCCGCATCGGAATCCGGAAGACCACGGGAGAACGCGTCACGACCCTACCCTGCACCTGTGTCCGACCTGTCGCCATTAACCTTACGAGCATGTGGAGGAACCCGTCGCATCCGGACCGTCCGCTGCATGCCATTGTGCAGCCTCCCGGCCCCGGCCTTTTCACCGCGATCCGCGACGCCCTCTCCGGCGACGGCCCGGCCGTCCTGCCGCTCCAGCCGGGCCACGAGCACCAGGCCCTCCAGGCCCTGCGGCCCACGCACGCCGGCGGCGAGCCGCGGCCGGGCGGCGAGGGCGTCCCGGGCGACGTGGCGGTCGTCATCGCCACCAGCGGCAGCACCGGCGCGCCCAAGGGCGTGCAGCTGTCGGCCTCGGCACTGCGCGCCTCGGCGTCGGCCTCGCTGAGCAGGATCGGGGCCGCCGAGGGCGACCGGTGGTTGTGCTGCCTGCCCGTCTCCCACGTCTCCGGCCTGCAGGTGCTGGTACGCGCGCTGCTGTCGGGCAGCGAGCCGATCATCCACCCCTCCTTCGACGTGCGGGCCGTGCTGTCCTCCGGCGCCCACCACGTCTCCCTGGTGCCGACGCAGCTCCACCGGCTGGTCGAGACGGGCGCCGACCTGTCGGTGTTCCGCACGATCCTGCTCGGCGGCGCGGCGCCCAGGGCGGGGCTGGTCGAGCGGGCCGTGGAGCTCGGCGCCCGGGTGTTCACCACGTACGGGATGAGCGAGACGTGCGGCGGCTGCGTCTACGACGGCCGCCCCCTTTACGATGTAGATCTCAAAATCGGCGAGGACGGCCTGATCAGGATCGCCGGGCCCGTGCTCTTCTCCGGCTACCGCTTCGCCGGCCGGACCGCCTTCGACGGCGATTGGTTCGTCACCTCCGACCTCGGCGAGCTGAACGGCGGCCGGCTGCGCGTGCTCGGCCGGGCCGACGACGTCGTCAACACCGGCGGCGAGAAGGTCGTGGCCGCCGTGGTGAGCGCCGTGCTCGGCACCCACCCCGGGGTCGCCGACGTGGCCGTGGCCGGCCTGCCCGACCCGGAGTGGGGCGAGGCGGTCACGGCGTTCGTGGTGCCGGCCGACCCGGCCGCGCCGCCCACGCTGGCCGAGCTGCGCGCCTACTGCCGCGACCGGCTGCCCGCCCACGCCGCGCCGCGCGGCCTGCGCCTCCTCCCCCGCCTGCCGCTGCTGCCCAACGGCAAGACCGATCTCGTACGGCTGCGGACAGGAACCTGACGCGGCGCGGCTGCGTCATAACGGGGAGAGAAGGAAGGGAGCCTTCATGAACCAGACCCGCAAGATGTGGGCGTCCGCGGCGGTCGTCGGCGTGATCGTCGTCGGCGGCGCGTCGGTCGCGGCGGCCGCCTCGGCGGGCAAGCTCGACGCGGTCGCCAGGGAGACCCGGGCCGTGGTCGACCAGAGGGCCGACCAGGGGGCCGACCAGAGCGCCGAGCAGACGTCGCCGACCGGCCGGCCGGTGCCCTCCCCCGGCGACACCGAGGGCGTCGTGGTCTCCACGGAGATCAACCCCGATCCACGCGAGGTCATCGACTACTGGACCGACAAGCGCATGGAAGAGGCCGAGCCGATGCCCATGCCGGAGGGGACCGGAAGCTTCGAGGTGGCGGAGTAGTTCCCGCCTTCCGGGGGTGGCGCGCCCTCTGGGCGTTCCGCCCCTTTTTCATCCCTCCGGGAACAAATAGCGGTGGATGGCGTTATTGATACTGGTGCGCCGTGCGGAGTGACCACCGCCCCACCACAACCTGCCTGATCGCTTCGACTCCGTACGGAGGAGGTGTCCTCATGCCCAGAACCGCCGTGGCGACCCCACCCGCGACTCTCGACCAGCTCATTGAACGAGGGCGAGCCCAGGGTCACCTTTCTCTGGCGGAGCTGCGCGACGCGTTCGCCGAGGCCGGCATCAGCCCCTCTGAAGGCCGCACGATTCTGCGCGAGCTCTCGGAGGCCGGTGTGAGCCTGGCTGCCGAGAACGAGCCGTCGCTGGCCAAGACCGCCGCCAGGAAGACCACCCAGAAGACCGCGAACAAGAGCGCCCCCAAGCCGAGGAAGGCTTCCGGGGCAAAGGCTACCGGCCGCACGGCCGCCGAGGCAAAAAGCCCGGTGGACGGCAAGCCGGAGCACGAGGAGGACGTGGCCCCCGACGACCTCGAACTCACGGCCGAGGACGCCGAGATCGAGACCGAGGCCATGGACCTGGACGACAACCAGTCCGTGATGGGCGACTCGGTGCACACGTACCTGAAGTCGATCGGCCGCCGTACCCTGCTCACCGCCGCCCAGGAGGTCGAGCTGGCCCGCCGGATCGAGGCCGGCCTGTACGCCGAGTACAAGCTGGAGACCCACCCCGACGTGCCGCCGTCCGTGCGCGACGACCTGCACCTGGTCATCGAGGACGGCCGGCAGGCCAAGGACCACATGCTGGAGGCCAACCTGCGCCTGGTGGTCTCGGTGGCCAAGAAGTACACCGACCGCGGCATGTCCCTGCTGGACGTCGTCCAGGAGGGCAACCTGGGCCTGATCAGGGCCGTGGAGAAGTTCGACTACACCAAGGGCTTCAAGTTCTCCACCTACGCCATGTGGTGGATCCGGCAGGCCATCCAGCGCGGCTTCGCCGACTCCGCCCGGACGATCCGGCTGCCCGTCCACGTGCTGGAGATGCTCTCCAAGCTGTCGCGGGTCGAGCGGGACATGCACCAGAGGCTGGGCCGCGAGCCCACGCCCGAGGAGCTGGCCGTCGAGCTGGACAAGACGCCGGACCAGATCGAGGAGCTGCTGCGCACCAGCCGCCAGCCGATCTCGCTCAACGCGACCATCGGCGAGGACGGCGAGACCACGATCGGCGACCTCATCGAGGACGTCGACTCGCCGGAGGCGTCGGAGATCGTCGACCGCCAGCTGCTGGGCGACCAGCTGCGCGGCGTGCTCGACAACCTCTCGCCGCGCGAGGCGAAGATCATGGCCCTGCGGTTCGGCCTGGTGGACGGCAAGCCGCACACCCTGGACGAGATCGGCAAGCACCTCGGCCTGACCCGCGAGCGCATCCGCCAGCTGGAGAAGGAGTCGCTGTCGAAGCTGCGCCACCCGAGCAACACCCGCCCGCTGCTCGACTGGGCCAGCTGACCCGCACCGCCCCGGCCGTCGCCGTCAGGACCTGACGGCGACGGCCCAGGAACGCGAGCCCGGCCGTCAGGACCTGACGGTGAGGGCCTGGAACGCACGAAGAGCCCCGGCGCGCACGGCGCCGGGGCTTTCGTGTGCCTTCGGTCAGACGGTGGCGGGCACCGGCCGGGGCACGCGCGGGATGCCCCACATGCGGTTCTCCTCGCGCAGCGTGCGCAGCCGGTCGACCTCGGCCGTCCACATGGCCCCGCGGGGGGTGGCCTTGGCCTTGCGGCGCGCGATGCGGTCGTCGTACGAGCGCACGCCGAACGTGGCCCGCTGCCCGGCCTCGGCGGCCCGCAGCGCCTCGGTCAGCGCGACGTCGAACGCCCGGCCCGCCGCCAGCAGCTCGATCTCGTCGGCCGCGGCCGCACGCAGGTCGCGCACGATCTGCTCGGCCTGCCTGGCCTTGTCAAGCAGCTGCGGGAAGCCCTTGGAGATCTCCTGGTCCGCGTGGTAGCGAACCTCGGCCTCCCGGCTCACCCGCGGACGGAAAAACGCCATCGACCCTGCCCTTCACGCAGTCTTTGCTGTTCAACCCACAAGGGTACGCCGTCCGACACCGCCCCCGAACACCGGGCGACGGACGGGGCCGCCCAGTAAGATGATCACCATGCCCGCAAAGAGACCTCCCGTCCCACTCTCCCGCGAGCGCATCATCGAGGCCGCACTCCACATCGCCGACAGCCAGGGGCTGCGCCGGCTCACCATGCGCCGGCTGGGCGACGCCCTGGAGGTGGAGGCCATGGCCATCTACCACCACCTGCCCCGCGGCAAGGAGGCGCTGATGGACGCGCTGGCCGAGCACGTCACGTCCGTGCACGTGGAGCAGGCGGCCACCTGGCAGGAGACGGCCAGGGCGTGGTGCCGGGCGGGCCGGGAGCTGCTGCGCGAGCATCCGGGCGTGCTCGCGCTGGCCCTGACCAAGCCGCCCAAGGGCGCCACCGCCGTCGCCATCAGGGAGCAGACCGAGCAGCTCGCCGACGGCGGCCTGAACGACGCCCCCGAGGCCGTGCGCGCGCTGCGGGCGTTCGTGTTCGGCAGCGTGGCGGTCGAAGTCCAGCAATCCGGATGGGCTGACCCGGAAGTCGATGAATGGGTCAGGCGGGACGAAAGGGCGGATGTGGACTTCGAAAGAGGACTCGACGCTTTGCTCAAGGGGTTGCAAACGTAGTGCGCGTGTCGCGCTTGGCCCGTTATCCTGCATAAGGCACGCTGTGTCGAAGGTCACACGACCGGGGGATCCTCCTGTAACAGTCCGAACGGGCTATGTCGGACCGTGTGACACACGTCGCACACTTGCCAGAACAACAAACCCGAGCCGCTCCCGTCCCTCTCCCGGGAGCACCCACGAGATATCGGAGGCACGCCGATGTGCCCGCACGACCCGGCCTGTCCGTCTGCCGAGGCGCCGGACCGCGAGGCAGCACGCACCCTCGCATGCCACCCCGAGCAGGGGTGGAGCCTTCTCTGCAACGGCGTCGTCCTGTTCGAGGACACCGGGGAGCTGCTGCCCAGCGGCACCGTCATCGCGCCGCACCGGCCCGACCCCCTGGTGGGCGCCGCCTGACGGCGGCGTAGCCGCCGATCCACCGGGCCACGACCTCGCCCACCCGGGCGGGGTCCCGCTTCAGGTCGTGGCCCTCGCCCGGCAGCACCACCAGCCGGGCGCAGTCCGCGGGATCCGGCACTCCGAACGGATCCCGGTCCCCGTTGACCACCAGCACGTCGACCCCGGCCCCGCGCAGCTCCTCGGCCCTGGAACGCTCCGGCCTGCCGGGCGGGTGCAGCGGGAAGGCCAGCGCCACCACCGCCGCCGCGCCCACCGCCGAGGCCGTACGGCAGGCCACCCGGGCGCCGTTGCTCCGGCCGCCCTGCACCAGCGGCAGCCCCGGCCACCCGGCGCGCAGCTCGCCCAGCACCGCTTCCCAGGCCTCGTCCTGCCGGGCGGCCGAGCCCGGCGCCCGCGCCCCCGCGACCCGGAACGCCTGCGACACCCTGGCCACGGTCGCCCCCGCCCCGAGCGCGGCGTCACGGACGGCCAGCAGGTCGGGCGCGTCCACTCCCCCGGCCGAGCCGTGGGTCAGCACCAGCAGCAGCCGGGGCTCGGCCGCCTCGTCGACCTGCACCAGCGCCGGCCCCCGCGGAGTCATGATCTCCATGGCAGCACCGTACCTGGGGAGGATCCGCCATTGGCCCCCAGGTCTGATGACGGCGCGCCGGACAGCCGGGATGATGGCTTGCATGCCAGAGATGCGCCCCATCCGGGATGACCTGCAGGCCACCCTCGACGCCCGCCGCGACCTCGGCCCCGACTACGAGGCCGCGCTCGTCGAGTCCTTCGTCGAACGGCTCGACGCCACCATCGCCGCCCGCGTCCAGGCCGAGCTGAGCGGCCACGGCCTTCCCCCGGCCAAGCCCAGGCAGCGGCAGAACAACGGCGCGGCCATGATCCCCGTCGCGCTGGGCTCGATGGGCCTCGGCATCCCGCTGACCGCCATCGCGGCCGGCAACTCGGGGCTGGTCGGCCTGACGATCACGTGGCTGGCGATCGTCGCCATCAACGTGGCCGCCGCCGTGGCCATCATGCGCCGCGGCTGAGCCGCCGCACGGCACTCAGGTGTCGCGGTGGAAGCGCAGCCGGACCTCGGCGGCCATGGTCTGGTCCTCGTGTTCGAGGCCGTAGGTCCACACCTGGCCGGCGTCCTCGGTGCGGCCGCGCAGCGGCAGCGTGCGCGCCAGCAGCTCGATGGCCAGCGCGCCCGTCTGGGGGTCGGCCCCGCTCTCGACGGCCTCGGCGAACTCGGCGCAGGCCAGTTCCAGGTGCGCGATGCCGAGCAGCACCCGCAGCCCCGGCAGCTCCCGCGCCGGGGCGAACTCCAGCGCGTCCAGCAGCAGCCCGGCGGCCTCCCCCGGGTCGCCGTACTCCAGCAGCGTCTCGGCGAGCTGGCGGACGGCGTGCGCGGCGGCCTCGGCGTCGCCCGAGTCGAGGCTCGCGTCGAGGGCGGAGCGCAGTTCCTTGCCGGCCTCCTGCGGGCTGCCGGCCAGCCGGGCCAGCGCGAGGTGCGCCAGCGGGACGTAGGCCGGCGTGCCGACGCCGAGCACCGCCTGCCAGGCGGCCCTGGCCTGGTCGTCGCGGCCCTCGCGCTCGAAACCCTGGGCCAGGTGGCAGGCGGCCTGGGCGGCGTACTCGGGATGGCCGGTGGCCAGCGCGGTGCGGGCCGCGGCGCGGGCGGCCTCGGTGTCGCCGCGCTCGTCGAGCACCACGGCCAGCCCCACGGCCGCCTGGGCCCGGTCGGGGCTGTCGGGGTCGGCGACCAGCTCGGTCAGGATCGCCGCCGCACCCTCCAGGTCGCCGCCCTCGGCCAGGCGGCGGGCGGTGTCGAGAGGCGGGGTCTCCAGCTCTGAGAACGTCAAGAGAGCTCCTTCAGGCGACGGATCGCACCGAGCCTAACGGCTCGCCGCGATCATGTCTGCTCACTTGACGGTGCAGGACTGGGCCAGATCCGGCGCGGGCCCCCGGGCGGGGACCCGCGTGGGCGGATCAGTCCTCGTACGCCTCCAGCGGCGGGCAGGAGCACACCAGGTTGCGGTCGCCGTACGCCTGGTCGATGCGGCGCACCGGCACCCAGTACTTGCCCTCGCGCAGCGAGGCCACCGGGTAGGCCGCCTCGGTCCGCGAGTACGGGTGGGCCCACTCGTCGGCGGTGACCGACTCGGCCGTGTGCGGCGCGTTGCGCAGCGGGTTGTCGGTCTTGTCGTAGTCCCCGGAGGCCACCTTGGCGATCTCGCCGCGGATGGCGATCATCGCGTCCACGAACCGGTCGAGCTCGTCCAGGTCCTCGCTCTCGGTCGGCTCGATCATCAGCGTCCCGGCCACCGGGAACGACATGGTCGGCGCGTGGAAGCCGTAGTCGATCAGGCGCTTGGCCACGTCGTCGACGGTGACGCCGGTCTCCTTGGTGATCTGGCGCAGGTCCACGATGCACTCGTGGGCCACCAGGCCGCCGCGGCCGGTGTAGAGCACCGGGTAGTGCGGGGCCAGCCGCCGGGCCAGGTAGTTGGCCGACAGGATGGCCTGCTCGGTGGCCGCCGTGAGGCCCTCGGAGCCCATCATCCGCACGTACGCCCACGAGATCGGCAGGATGCCCGCCGAGCCGTACGGGGCGGCCGAGACCGGGCCGACCGGGCCGCCGTCGCGCAGCGGGTGGCCGGGCAGGTAGGCCGCCAGGTGGCCGCGGACCGCGACCGGGCCGACGCCGGGGCCGCCGCCGCCGTGCGGGATGCAGAACGTCTTGTGCAGGTTGAGGTGGGACACGTCGGCGCCGAACTCGCCCGGCTTGGCCAGGCCCACCAGGGCGTTGAGGTTGGCGCCGTCGACGTAGACCTGGCCGCCGGCCTCGTGCACCTTGGCGCAGACCTCGGTGATCGACTCCTCGTACACGCCGTGCGTGGACGGGTACGTCACCATGATCGCGGCGAGCTTGTCGCGGTGCTTGGCGATCTTGGCGTCGAGGTCGGCCAGGTCGATGTTGCCGTCGCTGTCGCAGGCCACGACCACGACCCGCATGCCCGCCATGACGGCGCTGGCCGCGTTCGTGCCGTGGGCCGAGGACGGGATCAGGCACACGTCCCGCTCGGTGTCGCCGTTGGCCTGGTGGTAGGCGCGGATGGCCAGCAGGCCGGCGAACTCGCCCTGGGAGCCGGCGTTCGGCTGGATGGAGACCGCGTCGTAGCCGGTCACCTCGGCCAGCCAGCCCTCCAGGGTGCCGATGAGCTCCCGGTAGCCCTCGGTCTGGGCCTCCGGCGCGTACGGGTGCACGCCGGCGAACTCCGGCCAGGTGATCGGCTCCATCTCGGTGGTCGCGTTCAGCTTCATCGTGCACGAGCCGAGCGGGATCATCGAACGGTCGAGCGCGATGTCCTTGTCCTGGAGCCTGCGCAGGTAGCGCAGCATCGCGGTCTCGGAGCGGTGGCTGTGGAAGACCGGGTGGGTCAGGTAGTCCGACTCGCGCAGCAGCTCGGCCGGCAGCGCGTCGGCCTCCAGCGCCACCTCCTCGCGCTCGACGCCGAAGGCGGCCCACACCTTGACCAGCTCGGCGGCGCCGGTCTTCTCGTCGCAGGCGATCGAGACGTGGTCGTCGCCGGCCTGCCACAGGTTGACGCCCCGCTCGGCGGCGGCGGCCACCACCTCGGCGGCCCTGCCGGGCACGCGGACGAGCACGGTGTCGAAGAACTCGCCGTGCACGACCTCCAGGCCGGCCTCGCGCAGCCCGCCGGCCAGCGCGACGGCGTGCCGGTGCACGCGGTGCGCGATCCGGCGCAGGCCCTCGGGGCCGTGGTAGACGGCGTACATGCCGGCGATCACGGCCAGCAGGACCTGGGCGGTGCAGATGTTGCTGGTGGCCTTCTCCCGGCGGATGTGCTGCTCGCGGGTCTGCAGGGCCAGCCGGTAGGCGGGGTCGCCGTCGACGTCGACCGACACGCCGACCAGACGGCCGGGCATCTGCCGCTGCAGGCCCTCGCGTACGGACATGTAGGCCGCGTGCGGCCCGCCGAACCCGAAGGAGACGCCGAAGCGCTGGGAGGAGCCGACGGCGATGTCGGCGCCCAGCTCGCCGGGGGCGGCCACCAGCGTGAGGGCCAGCAGGTCGGCGGCGGCCACGACGAGCGCGCCCGCCTCGTGCGCCCTGGCGGCCACGTCGCGGAAGTCGCGCAGCCGGCCCGAGGCGCCCGGGTACTGGACGAGCACGCCGAAGCACTCGGGCAGCTCGCCGTCGAGGTCGTGCTCGACCAGCGTGATGCCGAGCGGCTCGGCGCGGGTGGCCAGCACGGCCTTGGTCTGGGGCAGCGTGTCGGCGTCGACCACGAACACGTCGCTCTTGGACTTGCCGGCCCGGCGGGCCAGCGTCATGGCCTCGGCGGCGGCGGTGGCCTCGTCCAGCAGGGAGGCGCCGGCGACGTCGAGGCCGGTCAGGTCGGAGACGACCGTCTGGAAGTTCAGCAGCGCCTCCAGGCGGCCCTGCGAGATCTCCGGCTGGTACGGCGTGTAGGCGGTGTACCAGCCCGGGTTCTCCAGCAGGTTGCGCCGGATGACGGCGGGCGTGACGGTGTCGTAGTAGCCCAGGCCGATCATGGAGGTCAGCACCCGGTTGCGGGAGGCCAGCTCGCGCAGCTCGGCGATGGCCTCGGTCTCGCTCGCGGCGGCCGGCAGCTTGAGCCGGTCCTTGACCCTGATGGCCTCGGGCACGGCCACGGCCACCAGGTCGCCGACGGACTCGAAGCCCACGGCCTCGAGCATGCGCTGCTGCTCGGACTCCGATGGGCCGATGTGCCTGGACGAGAACGGCGGAGCGGACAGGTCGGTCATGGAGGTTGCCTCCCGAGGCTTGGAGACCGGCGCCAGGGCGCGGGCGAGTGCCGGATCTCCCCCTCTGTCATCGCGACGTCATCGCGACCTGAGAGCTTCACCCCACCGTGGGGCTTGCACCGTCGGTGAGGTGCGCCTGGCGGGCGCACCTGCTTTCCAGAGTTGCCTCACCCGAGCGGTACGGGATGCCTGAGAGATTCCGGGGAGGGTTGCTCCTTCGGCGCCCCAGGACCGCAGCCCAGGGACTCTCCCGCACGGGGTCATCAGCCTTACTCTGTCCTAGATTACTACGGCGTGTTCAGCGGTTCAGCTCACCCCGTGCGGCGTGCGCGACGCCGCTTGGCGAGCTCGTCAGCGGGATGGTCGGCCGGGACGGTGTCCTCGACCGCCGCCCGTTCCCCCGGCAGCTCCGCGAGGGAGCCCTCGACCTCTCGCCAGACCCGGCCGAGCGCGATGCCGAACACGCCCTGGCCGCCCTGGAGGAGATCGATCACCTCGTCGGCCGAGGTGCACTCGTAGACGCTGACACCGTCGCTCATGAGCGTGATCTGCGCGAGGTCGGCGACCCCGCGGTCACGCAGATGCTGCACCGCGGTGCGGATCTGCTGCAACGACACCCCGGTGTCGAGCAGCCGCTTGACGACCTTGAGCACCAGGATGTCGCGGAAGCTGTAGAGCCGCTGCGAGCCCGAGCCGTGCGCGGCTCTTATCGTGGGCTCGACCAGGCCCGTGCGCGCCCAGTAGTCGAGCTGCCTGTAGGTGATGCCGGCCGCCGAGCAGGCTGTGGGCCCGCGGTATCCGATGTCGTCGGGCACCGTCGCGGGCTGCTCGTCGAAGAGCAGTCCCTGCTCTCCGGCACGCTGCCGCGCGCTCTCGCGCCGCACCGGATCTTCCTGGCCGGCCGTCTTTCCCTCGCCGCTGCTGACCGCCACGCGGACCTCCGGCTTTCTCTCATCCCATGGCCTGATCTGGGGGTTCGTAAAGGGCGACCACGGGTTTCACTTGCACCGTAGGACCGTGACCATGCTCAGTCAACGATCCGGCTCGGCGCGTCGTGAAGCGTAAATGCACTGAAATACCTACCCCGCCCTGCCGAAGTCCTCGGGAGTGATCGTGTCAAGGAACTCCCTGAACTTCTCCACCTCGTCCTCCTGGTCGTCAGGGATGATCACGCCGGCCTCCTGGACCACCTCTTCGCTGGCGAAGATGCGCGCGCCGGTGCGCAGTGCCAGGGCGATCGAGTCGGAGGGGCGGGCGCTGACCTCCACGCCGTTGGAGAACACCAGGTCGGCGAAGAAGATGCCGTCACGCAGGGCCACGATGTTGACCGCGCGCAGCCCGACGCCGAGCGCGCTCAGCACGTCCCTGAACAGGTCGTGGGTGAGCGGCCGGGGCGGCGGCTCCTCGGCCTGCGCCAGGGCGATCGCGGTCGCCTCGGTCATGCCGATCCAGATCGGAAGGAACCGTTCCCCGTGTGCCTCCTTGAGCAAGACGATCGGCTGATTTGTGGGCATCTCAACTCGAACGCCCACGACCTCCATCTGCAACACGGGCTGCTCCGTATTCGGCCGGCCGGTCGCCCGGCACAGCTGTTGACTGGGTCGTTTCTGCTACACGCTTATGCATTTCAACGTAACACCCGGCAGGCCTGGAATGTGCCCCGGCCTTCCAGCTCTGTGCCCTCAGCGGCCCAGGACAGACCTGACGCCGAGGCGCACCAGGGAGGCGTGCAGGTCGAGCAGGAGCGTGGACAACTCCCTGGCGGCCTCGTCGGCCTCGCCGATGGCGCCGGGCGCGCGCCGCTTGAGTATGGGCGCGACGGTCTGCTCGACCAGCCCGCACTCCCGCTCGGCGGCGGCCTTGACCGCGCGCAGGTGGCGGGCGTGCAGGCCGAAGCGGGCCAGGGCGCCGACGCTGCGCGCGATCTTCAGCGCCTCCTCGTCGTAGCGCCTGGCCACGGGGGCCAGCAGGCCGTAGTCCTCCAGCTCGGCGAGGGTCTCCTCGTCGATGCCGGCCGCCTCCAGCAACTGGGCCCGGTCGTAGCGGATCTCCTGCGTCTGCTGCACCGCGCGCGGACGGCCGAAGCTCTCGGCCATCTTGTCCTTGATCACCCGCAGCGGCAGGTAGTGGTCGCGCTGCTCGGTCAGGATGAACCGCAACTGCTCGACGTGGAGATGGGTGAACTTGCGGTAGCCCGAGGGGCTGCGCTCGGGCTCGATCAGCCCCTCACCCTCCAAAAAGCGGATCTTGGACACGGTGACGTCGGGGAACTCGCCCTGCAGCAGGGCGAGCACCTCCCCGATGCTCATGTGCGAGCGTGCCGCCTGTGAGCTCATGCGCCGGCGTTGACCCTCATCAGGAAGACGAGGCGGAACTTGCCGATCTGCACCTCGTCTCCGGAGTGCAGGGGAACCTCCTCGATGCGCTCCCGGTTGACGTAGGTGCCGTTGAGGCTGCCCACGTCGCGTACGGAGAACTGGCCGCCGCGGTGGCGGTAGAACTCGACGTGGCGACGGGAGACGGTGATGTCGTCGAGGAAGATGTCGCTCTCCGGGTGGCGCCCGGTCGTGGTGAGATCCTTGTCCAGCCGGAACCGGCTGCCCTGGTTGGGCCCCCTGGTGACCGTGAGCAACGCCGTGCCGGGCGGGAGCTGTTCGACCAGCGCCCGTTCGGCCAGGAGCATGTCGCCTGTCTCAGCCTCGTACGCCTCGATTCCCGCGACCGAGATCGTCGACGTGGTGTCCCCGGAGACCTCGGGTCTGGTCAGCGGTGACCCACAGCGGGAACAGAAACGGGCATCCTCGGGGTTGGCGTGCCCGCACTGCGTGCAGTAGACGCTCGGCATCGATCGGCTCGGCCTCCTACCGCGAAGACGCGGCGACGGTGCTGGGGACGCGCCTGCCTTCGCTCTTCAAGTTTGCGAATGCCGCAACTTACGCTGATCAGCGGCAAAGGTCAAGGCGGGGCGCTGGACTGCGGTTCGGACGCTGACAAAGTTACCGCCGCCCCCACCCCGTGGTCCATGCCGCCGCGCGTTTCTACATTACGATCTTGCGGCACTCCGCGCGCACATCTCGGGCGAAGGCTTTTCCGCTACTCTACGTGATCAGACGGCCGCCTGCTCGACCACGCGGGCCCACCGTTCGAGCAGTGCCTGCGCGCTGTCCATGTCGGGGGCCTCGGCCCACAGGTCGGTGACCGGCTCGGCGGCGGCGGGCAAGATCAGCACCCACGACCCGTCGTCGCGGGCGACCCGCACGCCGTCGGTGGTGTCCACGCGCCAGCCGTCGGGCTCGGCCTCGGCGGCCTCGATGACCGAGCGCATCACCGCGCCCTTGGCCGCCCACTGGGTCGGGACGCTCCGCCGCAGCAGCTTGACCTCGGGGATCCTGGCGTCGATCTGGCTGAGCGACAGCCGGGTGCGGGCCACCAGCCCCAGCAGGCGCATGAACGCGGCCAGGCCGTCGATGGCCGGGCTGAACTCCGGCACGACGAACCCGCCGCGCCCGTCGGCCGCGAAGATCATGTCGGGGCCCTGGGCGGCGGAGGTCAGGGCGTCGAGCGCGGTCGAGGTCCACTGCACCTGCACGCCGTGGAAGCGGCAGACCTGCTCTGCGACCCGCGTGGTGGTGACCGGCAGGGCCACCCGGCCGCCCCGGCGCTCGGCCGCCACCAGGTCCAGCACGACCAGCAGGGCGCGTTCCTCGCTGATGAGCTGGCCGGTCTCGTCCACCAGGGCGATGCGTTCGCCGACCGGGTCGAAGCGCACGCCGAAGGCCGCCCGCGAGGAGCTGACCAGCTCCGACAGGCGTTGCAGGTCGCGGCGGCGCTCGGCCAGCGTCTCGGTGGGCGAGACGTCGTCCAGCCGGGCGTTGACGGTGAGCACCTCGACGCCGGCGCGGCTGAGCAGCGTGGGCATCACCAGGGACGAGGTGCCGCCGGCGCAGTCCACCACGACCTTCATGTCCTTGACGCCGGTGACGCCGATGGCCCGCATCAGCTCGTGCGTGTAGCCCTCGACGGCCCTGGCCGGGTAGTGCAACTCGGCGATCTCGCCGGGGAAGGCCCGCCGGTACTCCTGGCGGGAGAAGACCCGCTCCAGCTTGCGCTGGGCGGCCGGGGGCAGGTCGGCGCCGCGGTCGTCCATGATGACGATGTCGACGCTCTGCGGGTCGCCGGGCGTGGTGCGCAGGGCGATGCCGCCGGCGGCCGACTCGCGGGCGGTGTGGAAGCGGGCCACGGGCAGCGGCGCGGCCTCCAGGTCCAGGACGTTGATCGCGGCGGCGGTCAGGGCGCCGATGACGGCCCGCTTGAGCGCCCTGGCGGCCAGGGAGCAGTCGCGGGAGGTGACGACGTAGGCGCCCTTGCGCAGGGTGGTGGCGTACGCGCCGGCCAGCCGGACGCACAGCTCGGCGGTGATCTCGACGTTGACCAGGCCGCTGACCCCGCGCGGGCCGAACAGGTTGCGCTGGCCGCGCGACTCCCAGATGACGCTGGTGTTGACGACCGCGCCGGCCTCGATGGTCTTGAACGGGTAGACCTTGACGCCGCTGGAGACGTACGCCTCGGCCTCGATGACGCACTCGTCGCCGATGACGGCGTTCTCCTCGACGCGGGCGCCGCCCATGACGTCGGTGCTCTTGCCGATGACGCAGCCGCGCAGGTGGGCGCCGGGACCGACGTAGACGTTGTCGTGGACGACCGCGCGGTGCAGGAAGGCGCCCTCGCGCACGACCGCGTTGTTGCCGAGCACGGTGTACTCGCGCAGTTCGGCGCCCGCCTCCACCTTGGCGTAGTCGCCGATCAGCAGCGGGCCCTTCAGGACGGCGTCGGGGTCGACCGTGGCCGAGTCGGCCACCCAGACGCCCGGGGAGAGCTCGAAGCCGCCGATGTCGAGGCGGACCCGGCCGGACAGCGCGTCGGCCTGGGCCTTGAGGTAGCTGGCGTGGGTGCCGACGTCCTCCCAGTAGCCGTCGGCGACGTAGCCGTAGATGGGGGCGCCGCGTTCCAGGAGGGCGGGGAAGACGTCGGAGGACCAGTCGACCGGTTCGCCGTCGGCCACGGCGTCGAGGATCTCGGGCTCCATGACGTAGATGCCGGTGTTGACGGTGTCGGAGAAGACCTGGCCCCAGGTGGGCTTCTCCAGGAAGCGCTGAACGCGTCCGTTCTCGTCGAGGATGATGATCCCGAATTCGAGCGGGTTGGGAACGCGTTTCAGGCCGATGGTGACAAGAGCCGAATTTTCGCGATGAAAACGGATCATGTCGGATAAGTCGATATCTGTGAGGGCGTCGCCGGAGATGACCAGGAAGCGGTCGTCACGCAGGCGGGCGGCGGCGTTCTTGACGCTGCCCGCGGTGCCGAGCGGCAGGTCCTCGGTGGCGTACTGGAGGTTCATGCCCAGCTCGTCGCCGTCGCCGAAGTAGTTGCGCACGAGGGCGGCCAGGAACTGCAGGGTGACCACCGTCTCGGTGATCCCGTGCCGTTTGAGCAGGCGCAGGACGTGTTCCATGATCGGGCGGTTGGCCACCGGGAGCAGAGGTTTGGGCTGGTTGGCGGTCATCGGACGCAGCCGAGTCCCCTCCCCGCCCGCCATGACGACCGCCTTCACCCGATCACTCCTTCGTGGTCGCGGTTACGAGTTGGCGCACCTGCACCACATACAGGATCCCTGCCCACCAATACAGGCCGGTGCCCCAGATCGCGAAGGCCCACCCGGCAATTCGCGCTATATCGGCATACCACCCGGTGTGGGAGGCGAGGAAGAGCAGCGGGAAGGCGTACATGAGGTTGAACATGGCGGCCTTGCCCAGGAAATGCACCTGAAGTGCCTTATATCCGTGTTTGCGAAGTACGGGGAACGAACAGGCGACGAAGAGCTCCCGCGCCACGATGACGGCCACCAGCCACCACGGGATGACCTCGCGCAGCAGCAGCGCCAGGATCGTGGCGAAGACGTACAGCTTGTCGGCGGCCGGGTCGATCACCCGGCCGAGCTTGCTGGTCTGGTTGAACGCGCGAGCGATCTTGCCGTCGAGCCAGTCGGTGAACCCGGCCACGATGAGGATGGCGATGGCCCACCCGTCCGCCCTGGGCCCCAGAACCAACCAGAGGAACACGGGCACGCCGAGCAGGCGCAGGAAGCTCAGCAGGTTGGGAACCGTCCAGATCCGGTCCTCGGCGGAAGTTTCGCTCACGCAGAGACCCTACTGCGTGGAACTCCGGCACAGACGCCCCACCAGCGACCATTCCCCGCTCGCCCGCCCCCGCACGGACGCGGGGCCGATGGGGGTTGATGGCGTTTCGCGGCATGTGGGGGCGGGAAAAGGCTGGATGATCGATCCCCCCGCGCTGCCGGCCTGCCTTGGGGGGATCGGATGTGGCCCTGGGAGTCCGGCGTGCTGCGGGACGCGCCGGAGATCGCCTTGTTCCTCTGCCTGGCCCTCGGGTTCGCCCTGGGCAGGCTCAGGTTCCGCGGGGTGGCACTCGGCGGCGCGGCCGGGACGCTGGCCGCCGCCCTCGCCGTCGGGCTGCTGACCGGCGGCGTCGAGGTCCACCAGCAGGTGCGCGTGATCGCCTTCTCGATCTTCGCCTTCACCCTCGGCTACACCCTCGGGCCCGCCTTCTTCGCCGCGTTCTCCGGGCGCAACCTGCGGTACCTGTGGTTCACGGTCGTCGAGGTCGTCGGGGCGCTGGCGGTCGCGGCGCTGGTCGCGGACGCGCTCGGGCTCGACCCTGGCACCACGGCCGGGCTGGTCGCCGGGGCGGCGGCCGGGCCGGTGGCCTTGGGCACGGCGGCCGACACCCTGCATGCCGCCGGGATCGCGCAGCAGGCGCTCGGCCCCGCGTACGTCCTGTCCTACCTCCTCGCCCTGGTCACCGTCGCGCTGCTGACCGTGCGGGCCGCGCCCGCGGCGCTCCGGTTCGACCCCCGGGAGGAGGCCGCGGCGCTGTGGCGGCGGCTGGACGGCGCGGAGGAGACGCCGCCGCCGGCGGTGCTGGGCCGGGCCCACCAGGTCACCACCGGCGAGGGCAGGACGGTCGGCCAGGCGGAGATCGCGATGGGCACCCGGGTCTCGGTGGAGCGGCTGCGCAGGAACGGCCGGCCGATCCCGTTCGGCCCCGACACGCTGCTGCAGCGGGACGACGAGGTCGTGGTGGTCGGCGTGCGGCAGGACGTCGTCAACGCAGGCGCGGTGGTCGGGCCCGAGGTGCCGGGCGGGCGGGAGCTCGACCTGGACGTGCAGGTGGCCGACGTCATGCTCGGGGGCCGGCCGCCGGCGACCGTGCGCGACCTGTGCGCCGGGCTGTCCGGGCAGGGGGTGCAGGACCTGCACGTGTGCGAGGTGCGGCGGGTGGGGTGCCGGTTGCCGGTCCGGCCCGGCACGCAGCTGTGCGCCGGTGACGTGGTGCGGGTGACCGGGCTGAAGCGGGACGTGGACCGGGCGGCGTCCTGGCTCGGGGCGCGGGCGGACGCCGGGCGGCGGGCCGACGTCGTCTACCTGGCCGCCGGGCTCGTGGTGGGGCTGGTGGCGGGCCTGGCGGGCGGCCTGACGGCGTCGCTCGGCTGCCTGGCGGCCGGGCTGGTGTTCGGCCGGGCACGGGCGGGACGGGCCGGTTTCGGGCAGTACGACGCCGGCGCCGCCCGGGTGGTGGGCGAGGTGGCGCTCGGCGTCTTCGTGGCGGCGCTCGGGCTGTCGGCCGGGCCCGCGGCGGTGGAACTGGTGGCGCGGCACGCCTGGCAGGTGGCCCTGGGCGCGGTCGCCACGGCCGCCGTGCCGGTGGTGATCTCGCTGGCCATGGGGGCCAAGGTGATGATGTCGCCGCCGCCGCTGGTGCTGGGGGCGGTGACCGGGCAGCACGGCCTGACGACCGTCCTGGGCGGGGTGCGCGCGATGTCGGGGAACGGGACGCCGCTGCTGGCGTACACGGTGGTGCACGCGTTGTCGGGAGCCGTGCTGGCCCTGCTGGGCCCCGCCGCGGTGGCCCTGGCCCGCTGGGTGGGCGCCTGAGCGCGCCCCCGGCCCGTCGCGGCGGCCGGGCCAGGCGGTCAGGCGGGGCGGCCAGGCCGGGTGGTCAGGCCGGGTGGTCAGGCCGGGTGGTCAGGTGCGCAGGAAGGCGTGGGTGTGGCCCACCGGCTCGAAGCCGAGGCGGGCGTAGAACTCGCGCGGCCAGTCGGCGGCGTCGGCGACCAGGAACGTCAGCTCGGCGCCGGCCGTGGCGGCCAGCAGCGCGGTCAGCAGGGCGCGGGCGAAGCCCTGGCCGCGGTGGCGCTCCAGGGTGTAGACGTTCTCGATCTGGGCGACGCCTTCGTGCACGTAGAGGTCGGCGTGGGCGGCGATCTGCCCGCCGGGGGCGCGTACGGCGTGGAACTCGACCCGGTCCGCGCCGGACGCGCGGGCCGCGGCGCGGGCGGCGAGCCCGTCGACCACGCCCTGCGACGCCTGCGGCAGCGAGGCGCGCCACTCCTCGCGCAGCACGGGCAGCAGCTCCTCCAACGTGAGCCGCTCGGTGGTGGCGGCGGCGGACGCGGCGGGGCGGGGGCCGCGGAAGGCCATGACGACGTTCGTCTCGTGGCCGTAGCCGGCGGCGGCGAAGGCGGGCCGGAACTCCTGGCCCAGCCGGTCGTCGTCGACGCACACCAGCCGGTGGCCGAGCCCGGCGAGCCGCTCCTCGGCGGCCGCGAGCACCGGCCCCTGGCTGCCGTTCCAGACCACGAGCTTGTTGTCGTCGTGCGACATCGGGTAGCGCTCGTCGAGCACCGCGAACCCGCCGGGGACCGGCGCCACGACGGGCGCCTTGCGCCGGGCGAAGCCGTGCAGGAAGGAAAGGGCCCGCGCCAGCTCGTCAGCCACCGCGGGCGGCCCGCAGGAAGGCCCTGATCAGGGCGGAGTCCTTGACGCCCGGCGCGGTCTCGACGCCGCTGGACACGTCGACCCCCCACGCGCCGGCGGCCTCGGCGGCCTCGGCCACGTTGGCCGGGTCGAGCCCGCCGGCCAGCATCCACCGGCCGGACGGGCGGCCGCGCACCGCCGCCCAGTCCCAGGGCTCCCCCGAGCCGGGACGCGGGGCGTCGACGATGAGCAGGTCTTCGTCGAAGGCGCCGCACCGCAGGTCGGCGGCGGCGTCGACGGCCCGCACGAGCGGCCGGCCGAGGTCTTTCAGGGCGGTGAAGTCGGCGTGGGGGTGGTGGCCGTGCAGCTGCACGGCGCGCACGCCCGAGGCCAGCGCGGCGGCCCGGACCTCCTCGGGGGTCTCGCCCCGGAAGACGCCCACGGTGAGCACGTGGGGCGGGATCGGCGCGGCCAGCTCGGCCGCCCGCTCGGGCGTGACCCTGCGCGGGCTCCGGGTGAGCACGAACCCGATGGCGTCGGCGCCCGCCTCGACGGCGGCCTCGACGTGCTCGGGCTGGCTCAACCCGCAGATCTTCACATACACACCTCAGACCTTAGCGGCGCCGCGCCGCCGACGGCGACCACGACCAGATCAGCAGCGCGCCGATGAGGCCGAACAGCAGCACCCCGTTGGGCAGGTGGGCGCCCAGCCAGAGCCAGGTGACGTGCTGGAGGCCGCCCACGACGAACAGCGCGACGCTGGCCCACACCGGCCAGCCGGCGCCGCGTCCTGGCCGCCAGACCAGGATCGCCAGCACGATCTGCACGAGCGCCACCAGGTGGACGACCATGCCCGCCATGACGTGCGTCTCGGCCACCGGGCCGCCGCCCGCCGACACGGCCTGCCCGGCGAACGAGGCGGCCACCAGCAGCGCGGCCGCCTGGGCGATGATGGCGACGCGCAGGCTGTAGAGCAGCCCGGCCGACACCTGCCGGGTCGTGCCGGGACGCGGCATGACCTGTGTCTCCCCCATGATGTGGATCCTTTCTGCGAACGAAGGACCCACATCGTGTCGAGGACGGCCACCTGCGGTCGTCAGCCTGCGGGATGACCTCCCGGTCCCCCACGTGGCGGACGGACCGGGCGGAAGGCGGCGTCCACGAGACCGGAGCGGTGGGCGACCACGGCGGCCTGGATGCGGTTGCGCAGGCCGAGCTTGTCCATGGCGGCGGCGATGTGCGTCTTGACGGTGGTGACGCCGACGTGCAGCTCCTCGGCGATCTCGGCGTTGGACAGGCCGGTGCCGACCAGGGCGAGCACCTCCAGCTCCCGCTCGGTCAGCCCGGACGGCGGCGGCACGGCGGCCTGCTCCTCGGCGGCCAGGAACCGTTCCACGACCCGGCGCAGCACCGAGGGGGCCAGCAGCTGCTCCCCCGCGGCGGCCCTGCGCACGGCGTCGACCATGCGTTCCGGCTCGTCGTCCTTGACCAGGAAGCCGACGGCGCCGGCGCGCAGGGCGGCGTGCACGTCGGCGTCCTCGGCGAAGGTGGTGAGCACGACCACGCGGGCCCCCGGGCGGGCCGCCAGCACCCGCCTGGTCGCCTCCAGGCCGTCCACGCGGGGCATGCGCAGGTCCATCAGGATGACGTCGGGCACGTGGCGTTCGGCCAGGCGGACGGCCTCGGCGCCGTCCTCGGCCTCGCCGACGACCTCCATGTCCCCCGCGGCCTGCAGCAGCATGCGCACGCCCGCGCGGACCAGCGCCTGGTCGTCGGCCACCAGGACGCGGATCACGCGGCGCTCCTGGCGGGCAGGCTGGCCAGCAGCAGCCAGCCGCCGTCGCCGTCGGGGCCGGCGCTGAGGGTGCCCCCGAGGGCGCGCACCCGTTCGCGCATGCCGGCCAGGCCGCGGCCGGAGGAGGGCAGCCGCTCGATGACGGTGGGCGGGCGGCCGTTGCGGATCTCGATGGACAACCCCTCCTGCGCGGGGGCCACGGTGACGCGGACCCGGGTGCCGGGTCCGGCGTGTTTGAGCACGTTGGTGAGACCTTCCTGGACGATGCGCGCGGCGGAGGCGCGGGCGATGAGCGGGGCGCGGTCGCTGGCCGGATCGAGGTCGAGGTCGACGACGAGGCCGGCGGCGGCCATGCGTTCGGCGGACTCGCGGACCACGTCGGCCGGGTTGGCCAGCAGGTCGGGGCCGCGGTCGGGGTCGCGCAGCAGGTCGAGCAGGTCCCGCAGGTCCTGCAGCACCTGGTGGCCGGTCTCGCGGATGTCGGACAGCGCGTCGGCGACCGGCCCGTCGGGCGCGGTGTAGCGGGCGGCGCTGGCGCGCAGCACCATGGCGCCGACGTGGTGGGCCACGATGTCGTGCACGTCGCGGGCGATGCGCTCGCGCTCGGCGAGCTGGTCGGCGCGCACCTGGGCGACCGCGAGCCGGGCCGACTCCTCGGCGCGCAGGCGTTCGGCGGCGGCGGCGGCCTGCCGCATGCCGAGGTAGCGGCCGATCGCGATGGGCGTGGCCACCAGCGTCATCAGCACGCCGACGCGCAGCGGGGTGATCTCGGTGCCGTCGCCGACGACGGCGATGGCGGTCAGCAGGCAGCCGGTGAGGTACGCGGCCCCCGTCCAGGCCCAGGAGGCGACGCGCATGGAGAACACGCCGATCGCGATGAGCGTGAGGATCAGGCAGGTGTTGACGGCGTCGTTGAGATAGGTGTCGGCGGCGATCAGCAGCACGCCCTGCAGCAGCAGGACCAGGCCGGGCAGGCGCCGGGCGACGCCGAGCGACAGCCCGCCGACCACGGCCAGGAGGCCGATCACCCACACGGGCAGGGCGCCGCTGTGCCAGGAGGTCCAGGTGCTGAGCACGGTGATGGCCACGCCGCCGGCGGCCAGCAGCGCGTCGGGCGTGACGTCGCGCTCCTCCAGCCGCTCGGCCGAGCTGCGCAGGTAGGCCCCGAGCACGGTGGGGAAGACGGGCAGCAGCACCGAGTACATCCAGGTGTTGCCGGTCATCGCGATGCCGGGGTCGGCGATGTTGACCGCCGTGGCCAGGACGGTGGCGCCCACGCCGGCCATGGCGGGCCGCCACGGGACGCGGAAGCCGACCACGCCGAGCGCGACGCAGATGAGGATCTGCGCGGTGTTGGAGGTGTAGGAGCCGAGCTGGTCGCTGAGCACGAGGAAGACGGCCAGGTAGAGGGTGACGGCCAGCGGCCACCGCCGTACGAGCCCCATGGGCAGGCCCACCAGGAGGGCCATGGGGATGTTCATCGCCGCCGGCAGGTACGCGGTGTCGCCCGCGTGGGCCGTCGTCAACAGATCCAGCCCCACGCCTGATGCCGCGAGCAGGACATCGAGCGGCACACCACGCCAACGCATGGCCTCACGCTATCCACCCTCGGCCGATACCTGATCCTCCGCGCGGAGGACCCCGTCTCCTCCTAGTGGCCGCAGGTTCGTCCAGAGGAGGGAGCGCAGCGGGTGATCTTCCCGATACGTTCGGGGCCATGTCCAACGACACCGCAATGTTCCTCGGTCAGTTCCTGCGCGCCCCCGCCGTGATCGGCGCCGTCGCCCCGAGTTCGCGCCGGCTGGCCGCGGCCGTCTGCGCGCCGGTCCCGGAGCGTGGCGAGCCGACCGTGGTGGAGCTCGGGCCGGGCACGGGCCCGTTCACGGCGGAGATCCAGCAGCGGCTCGCCGGGCGCGGCCACCACCTGGCCGTCGAGGTGAACGAGCGGCTCGCGGTGCTGCTCGCGGCGCGCTTCCCCGCCGTGGACGTGGCCCACGCGGACGCGGCGCGCCTGGGCGAGCTGCTGGCTGGGCGCGGGCTGAGCCACGCCGACGTCGTGGTGAGCGGCCTGCCGTGGGCGGCCTTCCCCACGGGGCTGCAGCACGAGCTGCTGGACGCGGTGACGTCGGTGATGAGCCCCGGCGCGGCCTTCACCACCTTCTCCTACATCCACGCCATCCCGCTCAGCTCGGCCCGGCGGTTCCGGGCGCTGCTGGCCGAGCGGTTCGAGGAGGTCGTGCCCGGACGCACGGTGTGGCGCAACACGCCGCCGGCCTTCGTCTTCCACGCCCGCAGACCTCGACCCTGAACAGAACGAACTTCTACGATGGCGTGATGGATTTCACCCTTCCCGAGAGCGCCCAGGCCGTCCAGCGCGGCGTCGCCGAGATCTGCGCCCGCTACGACCTCGACTACTGGCAGCGGTGCGAGAGCGACAAGCGCTGGCCGGAGGAGGTCTGGGCCGACCTGGCCAAGGGCGGCTGGCTGGGCCTGGCCGTGCCGGAGGAGTACGGCGGGGGCGGGCAGGGGCTGCTGGAGCTGGCGGTGGCCACCGAGACGCTGGCGAGCTCGGGCGCGGCGGGCGGCTCGGCCTTCACGTACGTGCTCACCCCCGGCTTCGGCGCGCTCACCCTGGCCCGGCACGGCACCGCCGAGCAGCGGGCCGAGCTGCTGCCCCGGCTGGCCACGGGCGAGGTCGAGACGTGCTTCGCCCTGACCGAGCCGGACGCCGGCTCCAACTCGCTGGCGATCACCACCTCGGCCCGCCGCGACGGCGGCGACTACGTGCTCAACGGCCAGAAGATCTGGATCACCGGCGTGCAGCGGGCCACCTGGATGCTGCTGGTGACCAGGACGGTCCCGGCGGCCGAGGCCAGGCCGCGCACCCACGGGCTGACCGTGTTCCTGGTGAACGTGCCCGAGGCGGTCGCCGCCGGGCAGCTGTCCTTCCGGCCGATCCCCAAGATGGGCGCGAACACCACGCCGTCCAACATGGTGTTCGTCGACGACCTGCGGGTGCCCGCCACGAGCGTGGTCGGCGAGGTGGACGGCGGCGCGGCCGTGCTGTGGGACATCCTCAACCCCGAGCGGGTGCTGCTGGCCGCCTCCGCGCTGGGCGGCGCCGAGGTGGCGCTGCGGGTGGCGGTCGGCTACGCCAAGGAGCGCGAGGTGTTCGGCCGTCCGATCGGCGCCAACCAGGCCATCGCGTTCCCGCTGGCGCAGGTCAAGGCCAAGATCGAGCTGGCACGGCTGATGCTCTACAAGGCGGCCTGGTCCTTCGACCGGCGGCTGCCGTGCGGCACCGAGGCCAACGTCGCCAAGCTGACCGCCTCCCAGGCCGCGTGGGAGGCGGCCGACGCCGCGTTCCAGACGCACGGCGGCATGGCGTACTCGCTGGAGTACCCGGTGGCCAGGCTGCTGGCCGACGCCCGTATCGGAAGGGTGGCACCCGTGACGGAGGAGCTTCTGCTCAACTACCTCGCGACACAGGTGCTCGGGTTGCCCCGGAGTTTCTGACGGCCCTCAGGCCCTGCCCGTCGCCTTGCGGATCACGTCACGGGCCCTGTCCATGATCGCGGCGGGCGGGCCCGCCAGCAGGTTCTTCGGCGCGGTCTCGACGCCGGCGTGCGGGTGCGTGGGCGCGAGCGCCTCGGCGGCCTTGACGCCGATCGCCATCGCGCGCAGCTCCTTGTCACCGGCGGCCTGCCTCAGCCGGGGGAACTCCTCGCGTTCCTCGGCCTCGGCGTGCTCGACGACGGCCTTGCGCAGCGTGGCCAGGTTGGCCGCGAACTGCGGGTCGTCGACGCCCGCCCGCTCCATCTGGGTGAGCATGTCCTTGGCCGCGTTCTCCTCGGCCAGTCGCTCGTCCACCAGGTCGTCGCCGTCGTCGACGTGGCGGCGCGCGTACGGGTGGACGATCTCCTCCTCTGCTGTCTCGTGGACGGCCAGCAGGCGCACCAGCCTCTGGAAAGCCGCTGCTTTGTCCTCGGGGGCAGCGTTCTCGACCTCCGTGAACTGGCTCTTGATCTGCTCGTGCTGGCGCACCAGCAGGTCGACCACATCGTTGTCCGTCATGAGGGTGCGCCTACCCCGGGCCCGGGCAAGCACACCCGACAAGCACACGCGCCCGGCTCAGCCGAAGGCGGGCGGCCGCTTCTCGCGCACCGCGCGCACGCCCTCGACCACATCGGGGCCGGTGAAGCCGAGGAACTCCATCGCCAGCGAGGCGTCGAAGGTCGGGCCGGCCAGGCGCAGCCAGTTGTTGAGCGAGTATTTGGTCAGCCGGATCGCCTCCTGGGAGCCCTGGGCGAGCCGGACCGCGATCTCCATCGCCTTGTCGTGCACCTGGTCGTCGTCGACGCACAGGCTGACCAGGCCCATGCGCTCGGCCTGCTCGCCGGTGACGGGCTCGCACAGCAGCAGGTGGTACTTGGCCTTGGCCATGCCGCACAGCAGCGGCCAGATGATCGCGGCGTGGTCGCCGGCGGCGACGCCGAGCCGGGTGTGGCCGTCGATGATGCGCGCGGTGCGGCCGGCGACCGAGATGTCGGCCAGCAGCGCCACCGCGAGCCCGGCGCCCACGGCCGGGCCCTGGACGGCCGAGACGATGGGCTTGGAGCAGTTGAGCACGTTGTAGACGATGTCGCGGGCCTCGGCGAACACGCGCATCCTGGTGGCGTGGTCGCGGGTCATCTCCTCGATCATCGACAGGTCGCCGCCGGCCGAGAACGCCGTGCCCTCGCCCCTGACCACGATCGCCCGGACGGAGTCGTCGCGGTCGGCCTCGCGCCAGATCTCGCTCAGCTCGCGGTGGCCGGTCATGTCGACGGCGTTGAGCCTGCCGGGCTCGCTGATCGTGACGCGCAGCACGCCCTCGGCCGGGGTGTCGAGCTTGAGCTTGGTGTAGGTCACAGGTGCTCCCGCAGGCGGTCGGCGATGTACTGCCTGGCCTCGGCCGCCTGGTCGAACAGGCCGGGCAGGCCGAAGAAGCCGTGGATCGCGCCGTCGAACCTGCGCGCCTCCACCGGCACGCCGGCGTCGGCCAGGCGGCGGGCGTAGTGTTCGCCCTCGTCCCTGAGCACGTCGCACTCGGCGGTGAGGACGGTGGCCGGCGGCAGGCCGGTCAGGTCGTCGATGCGCAGGGGGCTCAGCAGCGGGTCGGCGGGGTCGGCGCCGGGCGCGTAGCGCTCGGCGAACCAGGCCATCTCGGCGGCGTCGAGCCCGAAGCCCTTGGCGTAGGCGCGGTAGCTCGGGGTGTCCATGGCCGTGTCGAGCACGGGGTAGACCAGCGCCTGGTGGGCCAGCCGGATGCCGGACCCGGCGGCCCGCCAGGCGGCGACGGCGGCCAGGTTGCCGCCCGCGCTGTCGCCGACGACGGCCACGCTGCCGTTGCTCTGGTAGAAGGCGGGCCTGGCGAAGACGTCGCGCACGACGGTCCAGGCGTCGTCGGCGGCGGCCGGGAAGGGGTGTTCGGGGGCCAGCCGGTAGTCGGCCGAGACGACCACGGCGCCGGTGCGCAGGGCCAGGTCGCGGCCGAGCGCGTCGTTGCGCCTGACGCTGCCGAAGACCCAGCCGCCGCCGTGGAAGTAGACCACGACGGGCAGCAGGCCGTCGCCGGGGTCGGCGCGGTAGATGCGGATCGGCACGTCGCCGGCGAGCTCGTCGCGGACGAACGGGAGTTTGGTCAGCGGCCCCCGCTGGGCCGCGAAGCCGTCGTGCGCGCGCATCTCCTGGATCGTGGCCAGGTCGAGCGTGGCCAGGTCGGTGTTGAGGTCCGACGGGTAGAGGGCGACGTAGTCCCGCGCCTGGGGGTGCAGCGGCATGAGCGCAGCCTAGCGGGCCGCCTCGACGAACGCATCGAAGAGCCGATTGTCCCCGCCGCGTTCGGGATGCCACTGGACGCCGACGCAGAACCGGTGGCCCTGGAGCTCGACGCCCTCGACGATCTGGTCGTCGGCCCAGGCCACCGCGAGCAGGCCGCTGCCCAGGCGGCGCACGGACTGGTGGTGCGGCGCGACCGCCTCGACGTGGTCGCCGACCGCCTTGCCGAGTTTGCTCGACACGCTCACCTGGATGTCGTGCACCGCGCCCGGCTCGCCGTGCCGCTCGTGGCCGAGCACCTCGGGCAGCCACGGGATCAGCGTGCCGCCCTGGGCGACGTTGAGGACGTGCAGGCCGCGGGCGATGGCCAGGATCGGCAGGCCGGCCCGGACGGCGGCCCCGGCCAGGGCCAGCTCGTACCGGTCGCGGTGGGGCTGCGGCTCGGGCGCGCGCTCGTCGGGCTCGCCGCCGTAGGCCGCGGCGCCGAGGCCGGCGCCGCCGGCCAGCAGGACGCCGGACAGGCCGCCGACGTGGTCGGCGGCGACATGGGGGTCGAGCGGCGGCAGCAGCACCGGCGCGCCGCCGGCCCGCTCGACCGCCTTGGCGTAGGACGGCGGTGACAGCACGGCCTCGCGCACCCAGTCGCCCCAGCGGGCGGCCTCCAGGTAGGCGGTGATGCCGATGAGCGGTCGGGACATGCGGATCTCCAGGGGCGGGTCAGGGCAGGCGGGAGGCCGTCCCGGCGGTCAGCCGGGCCTCGCCGGGCCGGGGTGGAGGACCGCCATGGCGGGATGCTACGCCTCCGCCGCCCGGCGGGAAACACCGGAATCCGAAAGACGAAAATTACTTTTATTCATTTTCTCCGCCGGAAAAGCCCATATCGCAATTGGGGTGAATCGGTTGTGACGCATCAGAGGTGGTGTAAGACTCATTTCCGAGCGCGCCGGATGTGCCGGGGCACACAGCGCGTTCACGACCCGGAGCCGTCAGGAGGTGGCCGACGCGGCCGGAATCGATTTTCCGGTCCAATGGGGTGGGGTTGAGTGCATGTCGTTGAATCCGCGACTGGTGAAGGAGAGCTTCTCACTCGTCGAGCCCGTGGCCGACAAGGCGACCGCGTACTTCTACGGGCGGCTGTTCGCCGCGAGCCCGCACCTGCGGGGAATGTTCCCGCCCGCGATGGACGTCCAGCGCGACCGGCTGTTCGGCGCGCTGACCCGGATCGTGTGGAGCCTGGACAGCCCGGACGGCCTGGCCGCCTACCTCGGCCAGCTCGGCAGGGACCATCGCAAGTACGGGGTGCTCGCCGAGCACTACACGGCCGTCGGCACCGCCCTGCTGGCCACGATCCGGCGCTTCGCCGCCGAGGTGTGGAACGACGAGATCGAGGCGGCGTGGGTGTCGGCGTACACGGCGGCGGCCAACCTGATGATCGAGTCGGCCGGGTCGCAGGCGGGCGTCTCGCCGGCCTGGTGGCCGGCCGAGGTCGTCGACCACGAGCTGCGCCGTCCGGACATCGCGGTGATCACGCTGCGGCCCGCGCAGCGGCTGCCGTACACGGCGGGCCAGTACGTCACCGTCCAGACCGCGCGCTGGCCGCGGGTGTGGCGCACGTTCTCCATCGCCAACGCGCCGCGCCCGGACGACACGGTCACGCTGCACGTGCGCTCGGTGCCGGGCGGCTGGGTGTCCACGGCGCTGACCAGGCACACCAGGATCGGCGACACGGTCATGCTCGGGCCGCCGATGGGCACGATGACGCCGTGCGAGCACAGCGCCCGCGACCTGCTGTGCGTGGCCGGCGGCACGGGGCTGGCCCCGCTGAAGGCGATCGTCGAGCACGTCATCGCCTCGGGCCGCCGGCCGCGGATCCACCTGCTGCACGGCGTGCGCACCGCCGACGAGCTGTACGACCTGCCCGACCTGCTGGCGATGCAGGCGTCCTTCCCGTGGCTGCAGGTGCTGCCGGTGGTCTCCGGGGACCCGTCCTACGCCGGGATGCGCGGCCACCTGCCGGAGGTGACCGGGCGCTTCCACTCCTGGCGCGAGCACGACGTGTACGTCTGCGGCCCGGGCGGCATGGTGGACGGCACCGTGCGCCGCCTGCAGGCCGACGGCGTGCCGCTTGCGCGCATCCACCGCGACGTCGTCCCCGGTGAACGCTAGGACTGAACGTCCCCGCTGGTCGTCAGGGGGCCGCCGGGTCGCGGCGGAAGGCGGCGGCGGTCTCCTCGTCGGCCGGCCAGAACGTCTCGATGGCCAGCTCCGAGACGGTCACGTCCATCGGCGTGCCGAAGGTGGCGATGGTGGTGAACATCGACAACACGCGGTCGCCGTCGGCGATGCGCAGCGGCAGCAGGATGTCGCCCGGTCCCGGCACGTGGGCCACGTTGAGGTTGACGCCGGGGTAGGTGTAGGCGGCCAGCTCGTCGTGCAGCTCGGCCAGGCGGCCGTCGGCCGACGCCTCGGCCTGCCTGCGGAGCTGGTGCAGCAGGTACGCGCGGACCTCGGCCAGGTTCAGCAGCCTGCCGCCCATCGCGTCGGGGTGCAGCGACAGCCGCATCACGTTGACCGGCTCGGCCAGCAGCTCGGCGGGCACGCCGGCCATGAACATGGCGGCCGCCGAGTTGGCCGCCACCAGGTTCCACGCCGCGTCCACGACCAGCGCCGGGTACGGCTCGTGCCCGGCCAGGATCTTGTCCAGCGCCTGGCGGACGACGGCCATCTCCGGGGCGCGCACCTCGCGTTCGGGGAAGACCGGCGCGAACCCGGCGGCGACCAGCAGCCGGTTGCGGTGGCGCAGCGGCACGTCGAGCTCCTCGGCCAGCCGCATCACCATCTCGCGGCTGGGCCGGGCGCGGCCGGTCTCCAGGAAGCTGACGTGCCGGGAGGAGACGTCGGCCTCGATGGCCAGGTCGAGCTGGCTCACCCGGCGCCGCTGCCGCCACGACCGCAACAAATCACCAAAAGTCTCTTCTTGTATCGCTAGTGCTCCCATGTCAGGAAATTTAGCGGGGAGAGGGAAGTATCACGATTACCTGCCGGGTAATGCCCGCACCGTCCCGGCCGTCCGCGGGCGGCCGGGCGGCAGGCGTGCGGCAAATCTCCCAGTCCTCGGCACCGCCGCCGCGCGCGTGGCACGATGGCGGCAAGCGAACATGGGAGCGATGCTATGAGTGACGCAGTCCTCGCGATCGGCACCCGCAAGGGCCTGTTCCTCGCCCGTTCGGCGGGCGGCGGCCCGTTCGAGATCGAGCCGATCCGGTTCTCCACGGTCGCGGTGCCCTCGGTGGCCTTCGACACCCGGGGAGGCACACCCCGGTTGCTGGCCGGCATCGAGTACGGCCATTTCGGCCCGTCCGTGATGTACTCCGATGATCTCGGCGAGTCCTGGGGCGAGGCGCCCCAGCCGCCCATCGCCTTCCCCGACAAGACCGACGCGACGCTGGCCCGGGTGTGGCAGCTCACGCCCTCGCCGTCGGAGCCGGGCGTGGTGTGGGCCGGCGTGGAGCCGGCCGCGCTGTTCCGCTCGGAGGACAACGGCGTGACCTACCGGCTGGTCGAGGGCCTGTGGGACCATCCCCACCGGCCGCGGTGGCAGCCGGGCGGCGGCGGGCTGTGCCTGCACACGATCGTCCCCCATCCCACCGACCCCGAGGTCATGGGCATCGCGGTCTCGGCGGCCGGCTTCTACCGCACCCGCGACGGCGGCATGTCGTGGGAGGCCGCCAACCAGGGCATCCGGGCGCCGTTCCTGCCCGAAGGGCAGCAGTATCCCGAGTTCGGGCAGTGCGTGCACAAGGTCTGCCTCGACCCCGCCCGGCCCGACCGGCTCTATCTCCAGCACCACTTCGGCGTCTACCGCAGCGACGACTTCGGCGGCAGCTGGCACGACATCGGCTCCGCGCTGCCCTCCGACTTCGGCTTCCCCATCGTGGTCCACCCCACCCGCCCCGACACGATCTTCGTGCTGCCGCTGACGGCCGACGTCGACCGCACCCCGGTCGGCCACCGCTACCGGGTCTGCCGCAGCCAGGACGCCGGCGCCACCTGGCAGGAGCTGGGCGAGGGCCTGCCCGAGGGGCCCGTGCACGCCACCGTGCTGCGCGACGCGATGACCGCCTCCCCCGCCGGGCTGTTCTTCGGCACCCGCGACGGCGAGGTCTACTGCTCGCGCGACGACGGCGAGAGCTGGTCGCAGGTCGCCCGCCACCTGCCCGACGTGCTGAGCGTGCGCGCGGCGGTGCTCTGACCGATGGCCAGGTCATTCACCAAGCCCGTGACGATGGTCGTGTTCGTGCTGCCCAGCTCGCTGCGGCGGTGGGTGAGCGGGCGCACCGAGGTGAAGGTGTTCGCGGTCGGCGCCGACCGCGACTCCCCGCCCACGCTCGGCTCGGCGCTCGACATGCTGCGCCGCACCCATCCGCTGCTGGAGGAGCGGCTGCGCGACGACTACGGCCGCATCCGCCGGCACATCAGCATGATCGTGTGCGGGGAGAACGCCCGCGGGCTCGGCGGCCTGGACTGCGCCCTGCCGCCGGGCGCCGAGGTCTACGTGCTGCCCGCGCTCGCCTGACGCCTCAGACCTTGCGCCAGCCCGGCACCCAGGCCCCGTCCTCGACGACGTAGTCGCCGAACAGGGCGGGCGCCTCCTTGCGCATGAGCTCGCCGATGCGCTGGAAGAGCAGGCGGATCTCCTCCTCCGCGCCGACGGCGGTGCGGGCCTCGATCGTGTGCCGCAGCGTGCGCACGTTGGCCGTCCAGACCAGGCCGGTGGCCAGGCCCTCGGGGGCGAAGCGGCGCATGAACGACGTGCGGTGCTTCTTCTCCGAGAACGGCACGCCCTCCTCGTCGAGCCCGAAGTGGCCGGCCATCCAGAGCTGGAACTGCTCCAGCTGCTCCAGCACGGCCGTGGCCCGCTTCATCAGCTCGGGGTCCTGCTGGGCCCACTCGGGGAACCAGAACGGCAGCTCGTCGAGCCGGACGAAGCGCAGCGACTCCTGGGAGATGGCCACGCCGGGCCGGTGGCGCACCAGCTCGTGCGTCAGGACGCGGCTGACGTTGTGCAGCACGAAGCTGAAGCTGACGTGTTCGAGGACCGAGCCGTGCGCGCTGGCCAGGATGTTGCGCAGGTAGTCGTCCTGGTTCTCCCTGATGCGCACCACGTTGGGGTTGAGGCCCGGCTCGAAGGAGCGGTAGCAAAGGCGGCCGGCGAACTCGGCGAGGTTCTGGGCGTCGAGGTCGCCGCGGTCGAGCCGCTCCAGCCAGCTCTCGCCGCCGACCTCGGCGAGGTAACGACCGAGCTCGTCGTAGTCAAGCTCAGGACGGGCGACGATGAAGACCTCGGGTTCGACACTGCGCATAAGGGAGCCCCCCGCTCGGGTTCTGTGGTTTGTGACGGGCTCAAGCAAACCAGCTCGCGGGGCTGCGCGCGACTCGGCGCCCGCCGTCCTTTCCGGAGGCACGGCGGGCGCCGGGCGGACGCCCTTGCCAGGTCAGCAGCGGTGCGCGGGCCTGTCGCGGGTCACCAGGTCGGTGTCGCCGGCGGTCCCGTCCAGCCACAGGACGCGGCCCGCCGCGCCGGCGGCGAACAGCGCCTGCTCCCCGCGGTTGCAGGAGTAGCGCTCAAGGGCCCCGCCGGTGACCGGAACCTGGTAGATCTTGGTCAGGTTCGCGTTCTCCAGCGTGGTCCCGTCCGGCTGCACGCCGACGGTCACCCGCGACTCGCTCGCGTCGAGCCAGGTGGCGTACGGCGCCTGCGGCCCGTCCGGCACGACCGGCGTCTGGCCGGTGCCGTCCAGGGCGGCCCGCATGACGCCCATGCGGCCGTCGCGGTCGGCGTCGTAGAGCCAGACGACGTGCCCGGCGGTCAGCGCCGGGCGGATCGACAGCGACGGGATCGCGCCGGCCGGCGGCACCTCGGGCACCACGACCTCCTTGCCGGTCGCCAGGTCGTGCAGGACGGGCGTGCTGTGACTGGCGCCGGAGACGAAGCTCACCCGCACGTAGACCAGCCGGCCGCCGGTGACCGAGGGCATGTACCCGGCCACGCCCTTGTCGGCGGTGAGGTTGACCGGGGCGGCGTTCCCGCGCTTGAGCCACAGCTCGACCTCGCCGGTCGCGGGGTCCTCGCCGGACCAGGCCACGACGTCGCCCGAGACCGCGGCGGCGTAGACGTAGCCGGTGGTCTCGTGCAGCACGGTGGACGGCGCCGAGGCGTCGAGCGGCCGGGAGCGGACCTGGAAGCGGCCCGACTCGGGGTCGAGGGCGACCCACACCGCGCGCCTGCCGTCGGTGGCCGGCGTCCAGTCCCAGCGGCCGTCGTCGGAGACGGTGGTCGCGGGGCCGCCGCTCACGCGTCCGGTCCTGATGACGGTGGGGCCGTTCGCGTCGGGGGTGCTGTCGGTGACGGCGTACCGGTCACCGGCCAGGGCGGGCGGGTCGAGGGAGTCGGTGAGGCCGTCCAGGACGACGCGGCTGTCGGTGCGGATCAGCCGCTCCCAGCCGGGCCTGATGCCGTGCCGCTCGAAGGCCGCCGCGATCGCCAGCCGGTCGCGCCCCGACAGCCCGGCGGCGCGGGCGGCCGACTCGACGGCGCGGCGGCCGTCGGCGAAGTCGTCGAGCGGGGTCATGTACTCGGTCAGCGCCTTGTAGACGACCTTGTCGAAGCCGGCGCCGAGCTGCTCCCTGACGTCCCACAGGGCGCCGGAGAAGATCGTGGAGTTGAGGTGCACGCCGCCGGCGTCGATCGCGGTGGTGACGCCGAGGTAGTCCTTGGCGGCGTTGCGGTCGTCGTCGAGGTCGCGGGTGGCGCACTGGGCGGGCGGCAGGCTCTTGCACAGGTCCTCGCCGAGCAGGCTGGCGTCGGGGTCGCTCATCGGGATGCCGAGCGCGCCGGTCTGGATGGCGTTGCCGAAGTAGTCGGCCAGGCCCTCGTTCATCGCGCCCGACTGGCCCTGGTAGACCAGGTCGGCGCTGTGGGTGATGACGCCGTGGGTCATCTCGTGGCCGACGACGTCGAGGCTGGCGGCGAAGGAGTGCAGGTCGGCGCCGCCGCCGCCGTAGACCATCTTGGTGCCGTCCCAGAAGGCGTTCTCGAAAGGGGTGCCGTAGTAGGTGACGTTGACGACCGAGTACATCGTGCCGCCCTTGCCGTCGAGCCCGTCGCGGCCGAGCCCCTTGTAGTACTCGTAGACCTTGCCCGCGCCCCACTGGGCGTCCACGGCGCCGCTCTCGGTGTGCTCGGGGCCGAAGGCGGGCGTGGGCGACTTGGCGAGCTCGGTGCCGGCCGGCACGCCGGGTTCGAGGAACTGCTGCACGTCGGCGCCGGCGGCGTCGTAGGTGAGGATCTCGCCGGTGGTGCCGTTCCACATCGGGCGGGCGCGGTCGCGCAGCTCGTACGCGCCGTCGGCCCGCTGGTAGACGTTGAGCGGGACGGTCTTGCCGTGCGCGGTCTGCCCGCTGCCGGTCGCCGGGCCCTCCATGCGCAGCCGGTCCAGGGCGAACAGCGGCCGGCCGGAGTGGGCGTCCACGTAGGCGTCCAGCAGGACGGGCCGCTTCCTGGCCGCGTCTGCGCCGGTCAGGGTGACGTGCCAGGCCAGCACGCCCTTGCCGCGCGGCAGCACGACGAGCTCACCGGGCGTGGCCTTGACCGTGGCGCGGACCTGGTCGTCCCGGACGAGGCGGGCGCGGGCCAGCCGGGCCGCCAGCGCGGGGGTGACCGTGGGCGTGGTGTTCACGTCGAGGTCGGTGAGGAAGCGGCCGCCGGCGCCGGTGACCTCGCGCTTCGCGCCGTCCTTGCGGAAGCGGACCAGGTACTGGGCGCCGAAGACGGGCAGGTTCCGGTACCGCTGGGCGAACCTGACGGTCTCGTCCTGGCCGTTCACGACCGTGCGCAGCGGCACCAGGTCGGCGGGGTCGAGGTGGTAGCGCGGGTCGGCCAGGTGAGCCTTGGCCGCGGCTACGGGGTCCGCTGCGGCGGCGGGCTCGGCCAGCCCGCTCACCTCGGCGGGAGCCCGGGTGCCGGGCCGGGACTCCACCTGCGGCTGCGGCGGGTCGTCGGCCGCCGCGACACCGGGAACGGCCAGCGCGAGTGACAGGGCTGCGGCCGTGAGGACGAAGGGACGCCAGGACACGACACCTCCAGGTGTGGCGTAGGGGTTCTGGCGTCCACGATCATCACAGCAATATTGACAAATAGACAAATCACAATTTGATTACCGGAAATGCAAATTTCCGATTAGTCAGGGAAATGTCGCGGATTAATGGCATTCCGTTACGGCGACAACGCGCACCGCCGCCACCGGCGCGCATCCCCGCCACCGGCGCGCATCCCCGCCGCCAACGGGTGCCCGCCGGGCGGCCCGGAAGGCGCCGCGCGCCGCCAGCGGGCCTTGCCGGCAGACGCCGCCTGAGCCGCCACCGGCGGCGGGCGGACGTCAGAGGCGGTACACGCGGCGGGCGGGCGTCAGAGGCGGTACACGCGGCGGGCGTTGCCCGAGCCGATCATGTGGGCGATCCTGGCCGCGTCGGCCGGGCTCCACTCCCCCGCCTCCAGCCTGGCCAGCAGGGCCGCGCCCAGCGCCTGCCGGTGGTACAGGGCGCCGAGGTAGCCGGTCTCGGCCACGCCCCGGCAGCCGGAGCTGAACAGCTGCTTGTGGAACGGCGCCAGCTCCAGCAGCTCGTCCATCACGCGGGCCGAGGCGGCGGCGGTGTGCGGCAGGGCCGGGCCGACGTCGACGTAGACGTGCGGGTAGACGCCCGCCAGGTAGGCGGCGGTGCGGTGGTAGGGGTAGCAGTGGAGCAGGATGACCGGCACGCCGAGGGGCTGCAACGCGTCCATGAGGGCGCTGAGCCTGGCCGGGTCCGTACGGTGCAGGTCGGGGCCGCGCCCGCCGAACCCGGCCTGGAACTGCACCGGCAGCCCCCGCTCGCGGGCCACGTCGATCGCGCTCCACAGCAGGTGGCGCAGCAGCACCGGGTCGGTCAGCGGCCGTTTGGGGTCGGCCAGGCGGCGGTTGGCGCCGGCGATGACCGAGCCGGTGCTCGGCCTGGCCGGGTCGAAGTCGAGCCCGCAGCGGCCCGCGATGACCGTCTTGAGCCCGACCGCCCTGGCGGCCCTGGCCGACAGCTCGTCGGCCAGGCCGTCGAGGTAGTCGACGGCGAGCTGCGCCGACTCGGCGACGTCCTGCTCGATCTGCTCGATCCGGACGATCTCGTCGGCGGCGGCTCCGCCGTGGCGGCCCATCTCGGCCGCCGACAGCAGGTCGATGTCCTCGTCCCCGGTGTCCACCAGGAACGCCACCACCCCCGCCCCGGCCAGCAGGCGCCGGTTGACCTCGCCCGCGCCCAGCTCGGCCCGCCGGGCGAGGTAGACGGCCGGGGGCGCGTGCGGCTCCAGGTCGAGCAGCGGGGCGCACCAGCGGCGCAGGCTCATGCCGAACGGCGAGTCGAAATGCGTGGTGCCGGGCGGGGCCGGGGCGCCGCCGGCGTTGATCAGCGGCTCGAACTGGGCCCGGGTCAGGTCGTCCCGGCGAACCCCGTGACAGTGGTGGTCGACGAGCGGGGCGAGCAGCGCGTCACGCACCGTGTCGGGCAGGGCTACGGGGAGCATGCGGAGACTCTAGGGGAGCCCCGCACGCCCCCGCGGACGTTTTGCCCTACGACAGGAACACCCTGCCCCTTCCCAGACGAAACCGGCCCGGGTCAGCGCCGGGTGAGGCGCAGCACGTTCGCGATGATCTTCGCGCCCGCGCCGCCCTCCTGGGTGAGGATCGACTCGGGGTGGAACTGCACGGCGAAGCGCCGCCGCTCGACGTCCTCGATGGCCATGACGTTGCCGTCGGGCGTGAGCGCGGTCGGGGTGAAGCCGACCACGCCGGGCCGCTTGGCGTGCAGCGAGTGGTAGCGGGCCGCGGTGAACTCCTCGGGCAGCCCCTCCAGCAGCGCGCTGTCGCCCAGGCGGCTGACCTGGCCGCGCTTGCCGTGCTCGGGGTAGTCGAGCAGCTCCAGCGAGCCGCCGGCGTGCTCGACCATGGCCTGCAGGCCCAGGCACACGCCGAAGACGGGCAGGTCGCGGGCGTAGATCTCGTCGATGAGCGCGGCCATGCCGAAGTCGGACGGCCAGCCGGGGCCGGGCGAGAGCACGACCAGGTCGGGCGCGACGTCGTCGATGGTGTGGGCCGGGAAGCCGTGGCGCAGCGTCACCACGTCGGCCCCCTCCTGGCGGAAGTAGTCGGCCAGCGTGTTGACGAAGGAGTCCTCGTGGTCGACGAGCAGCACCTTCATGCCGGCCCCCGGCTGCTCCCTGACCACGGCGGGCGGGACGGCGTCGGGCTGGTTGACCGAGGCCAGGGCGCCGAGCAGGGCGCTGGCCTTGAGCTCGGTCTCGCGCTCCTCGGCCTCGGGGTCGGAGTCGAACAGCAGGGTCGCCCCGGCCCGGACGGTGGCCACGCCGTTCTTGATCTGGGCGGTGCGCAGGGTCAGGCCGGTGTTCATGGAGCCGTCGAAGCCGATGAAGCCGATGGCGCCGCCGTACCAGCGGCGGGTGGTGGCCTCGTGGTCCTCGATGAACTGCATGGCCCACGTCTTGGGGGCGCCGGTGACGGTGACGGCCCACATGTGGGTGAGGAAGGCGTCGAGGGCGTCGAACTCGGGACGCAGGCGGCCCTCGATGTGGTCGACGGTGTGGATCAGGCGCGAGTAGAGCTCGATCTGGCGGCGGCCGATGACCTTGACCGTGCCGGGGACGCAGATGCGCGACTTGTCGTTGCGGTCGACGTCGGTGCACATGGTCAGCTCCGACTCCTCCTTGACGCTGCTCAGGAGGGTGCGGATGGCCTCGGCGTCCTCGACCGGGTTGCTGCCGCGGGCGATGGTGCCGGAGATGGGGCAGGTCTCGACGCGGTCGCCGTTGACCCGGACGTACATCTCGGGCGAGGCGCCCACGAGGTGCTCGCCGTCGCCGAGGCTGATGATGAACTCGTACGGCGCCGGGTTGCTGTGGCGCAGGCCGCGGTAGAAGGCCGACGGGTCGGTGCAGACGGCGTGGAAGACCTGGCCGGGCACGACCTCGAACAGGTCGCCGCGCTTGAACCGCTCCTTGGCGGCGGCCACGACCTTGGCGTACTCGCCGCGCACCGGGTCCTTCGGCAGCTCGCCGGGCACGACCTGCGGGACGGAGCTGCCGGTGCGCTCCAGGCCGCGGGTGGTGGCGCCGTCGACGGTGAACTCGTAGCGGTACTCGACGCTGGTCTCGCGCTGGCGGTCGATGACGACGATCCGGTCGGGCAGGTGGAGCACCAGGTCGCGCTGGTCGTCGGGACGGGCCAGCTCCTGCCGGATGGGCTCGAACTGGAAGGCCAGGTCGTAGCCGAAGGAGCCGTAGAGGCCGAGGTGGGGGTCGTCGCCCGCGAAGGCGGCGATGACCTCGCGGATCGCGGTGAACACGGTGGGCCGGCGGCTGCGCATCTCCTCCGGCAGCAGGTCTTCGGACTCCGGGACGTGCACCTCGACGCGGTCGGGCGTCGGCTCGCTGACCGGCTTGCCCGCGGCGAGCAGGCAGGAGGCCACGGCGGGCAGCACGACCCTGCCGCGCTCGTTGAGCGCGGTCGCCGAGATGACCCGCCCCTTGGCGACCAGCTCCAGGCAGGGGTCGACGTAGCCGAAGGCCCATCGGCTGTAGCGGCCCGGGTAGTCCATGCCCGACGAGAAGGCGCCGCCGCGCCGCTCGCCGAGCGCGGTCACGATCTCTTCGAGCGCCTCTTCCGACACGTCGCGTGCCTCGCGCTCGACGCCGACGCCCCCGGCGGTGGTATATCCGCTGGTCTCCACTTGCTGCCCCTTACCACGTCACATCATGAGGCCCCGGGGGCGGACACGAGAAAGGCCGCCATCCGGGGCGGCCGTCCTTTGAGAGGAATGCGAAAACGCGCCGCCTAGGAGCGGCGCCACCACTGGATCTGAGGGCGATTTCGCATGCCCCCCAGGTTAACCGCCGGACCAAGATCGCGCAACGCGACACCCGTTCAGGCAGTGACAAAAGGCGGGCAATGGATCTAGCCTCGACGTCCATGGAACGGCCCTGGGCGTGGCGTCCGGTGACGGTGACCGCGGTCCTGACCGCCGGCGTGGCCCTCGCACTGAGCCCCTGGTACGGCTACCACCGCGACGAGCTGTACTTCCGTGTCCTGGCCGGCCACCCGGCCTGGGGGTACGTGGACCAGCCCCCGCTGACGCCCATGCTGGGCAAGGCGGCGCTCGGGCTGTTCGGCGACACGGTGACGGCGCTGCGGGTGTTCCCCGCGCTGGCCGCGGCGGTCGTGGTCGTGCTGGTGGCGCTGGTGGCGCGGGAGCTGGGCGGCGACCGGCTCGCCCAGACGATGGCCGCCGTGGGCGCGGCCACCGGGGCGTACACGCTGATCGCGGCGCACACGCTGCTGACGGTCAGCTTCGACCTGCCGCTGTGGACGGCGGCGATCCTGTTCGCGCTCCGGGCGCTGCTGCGCGAGCAGCCGCGCTGGTGGCTCGCGGCGGGCGCGGTGATCGGGCTGGCCACCTACAACAAGCACCTCATCGCGCTGCTGGTGCTGGGCCTGGCGGCGGGCCTGCTGATCGCCGGGCCGCGGCGGGCGCTGGGCAGCCCGTGGTTGTGGGGCGGCGCGCTGCTGGCCGCCGTGCTGGCCGCGCCGAACCTGGTCTACCAGGCCACGCACGGCTGGCCGCAGCTGTCGATGGCCGCCGCGCTCAGCGCTGACAAGGGCGCCGAGATGCGGGTGATGTTCGTGCCGATGCAGCTCACGCTGTTCGGGCCGGTGGTGTCGGTGATCGCGGCGCTGGGGTTCGTCCGGCTGTGGCGCGACCGGCGGGTGCGGGCGGTGGCGGTGGCCTATCCGGTGACGGCGGTGCTGACGCTGGTCAGCGGCGGGCGTTTCGACTACACCGCGGGACTGATCGTGGCGCTGTTCGCGGCCGGGTGCGTGAGCGTGTCGCGGGCGCGGGCCGGGCGGGTGCGCGCGGCGTGGGCGTTCCTCGCGGTCAACGCGGCGGCCTGCGCGGTGCTCGCGCTGCCGCTCGTGCCGGTCGGCGCGCTGGCCGCCACGCCGGTGCCGGCGATCAACGAGGTGGCCCGCGAGTCGGTCGGCTGGCCGCGCTTCGCCGCCGCCGTCGGCGGCGTGCTGCGGGCGCTGCCGCCGGACGAGCAGGCCCGCGCGGTGGTCGTGACGGGCAACTACGGCGAGTACGGCGCCCTCGGCCGGGCGGGCCTGACCCGGGTGTACTCCGGCCACAACCAGCTCTGGGCGTACGGCCCGCCGCCGGACGACGCGACCGTGGCGATCCTGGTGAACGCGGGCGGCCGGGCCCGCGCGCTGTTCGGCTCCTGCGAGCAGAAGGCCCGCGTGGACAACGGCGTGGACGTCGACAACGAGGAGCAGGGCATGCCGGTGTGGCTCTGCCGGGATCCCCTCCGGCCGTGGTCCGCCACCTGGCCGATGTGGCGACATTTCAGCTGACCACATTACATTTCGGGACTTATCCGAGCTTGTTAGGATCAGCGCCCTTGCTTTCCCGACAGGATCTCTTCACCCTTCTCGACAGAGGCGGAAAGATCACCTCTTCCTCACCGTCGTGAACGTCGTGAAGGAGAGCACGTGCGCAACACCCTCACCTGGCGTGCGATCCTGACCGGGATCGTCACCGCCGCCGCCCTGGCCGTCCCCCAGGCCCCGGCGCACGCGGCGCCCGATCCCGGCAAGATCTCCCAGACCGTCCAGGCCGAGCTGGACAAGGACGGCAAGGCCACCTTCTGGGTCCGGATGAAGGGCACCGCCGACCTCGGCGCCGCCCGCCGGGCCGCCACCAAACGGGCCAGGACGCAGCTGGTCTACCAGGCCAAGACCGAGCGGGCCAAGACCTCGCAGGCCGGGCTGGTCAAGCTGCTGGACGCCCAGAAGGCCGACTACACCTCGTACTGGATCGTCGACGCCGTACGGGTGACCGCGGACGCCAAGCTGGCGTCGGCGATCAGCGAGCTGCCGGAGGTGGACCGGATCGACCCGGTCACCGTCGTGGCGCTGCCCGAGCCCGTGACCGGCCGGGCCGAGCCCAGGGCCGGCGCGGTCGAGTGGAACGTCGACCGGATCGGCGCCCCGCGGGTGTGGAGCGAGCTGGGCGACCGGGGCGAGGGCATCGTGGTCGCCTCGATCGACTCCGGCGTCCAGTACGACCACCCCGACCTGGCCGCGAGCTACCGGGGCAGGAACCCCGACGGCTCCTACACCCACGACTACAGCTGGTTCGACCCGGCGCGCGTCTGCCCGTCGGCGGCGCCGTGCGACAACAACGGCCACGGCACGCACGTCATGGGCACGATGGCGGGCGCGAACGGCATCGGCGTGGCGCCCGGCGTGCGCTGGATCGCCGCCAAGGGCTGCGAGGTCAACACCTGCACGGACGCCTCGCTGCTGGCCGCCGGCCAGTGGGTGCTGGCCCCGACCGACCTGAACGGCGCCAACCCGCGTCCCGACCTCGCGCCGGACATCGTCAACAACTCCTGGGGCGGCAACGGGTTCGACCCCTGGTACGTCGAGACCGTCCAGGCGTGGGTGGCGGCGGGCATCTTCCCCGCCTTCGCCAACGGCAACGAGGGCCCGGCCTGCCGCACCAGCGGCTCGCCCGGCCAGTACGCGATCAGCTACAGCGCGGGCGGCTTCGACGTCAACAACGTGCTGTACAGCAGGTCGAGCAAGGGCGAGGGCCAGGACGGCGAGATCAAGCCGAACATCGCGGCCCCCGCGGTGAACGTGCGCTCCTCGGTCCCGGACGACGACTACGACTCCTACACCGGCACCTCGATGGCCTCGCCGCACGTGGCCGCCACGGTGGCGCTGATCTGGTCGGCCGCGCCCCGGCTCCAGGGCGACGTGGCCGCGACCCGGCCGCTGCTGGACGGCACGGCGATCGACGTGGCCGACACGAGCTGCGGCGGCACCGCGGCCGACAACAACGTCTGGGGCGAGGGCCGGCTGGACGCCTACGCCGCCGTCCAGGCCGCGCCGGACGAGGGGCTGGGCGAGCTGCGCGGCACGGTCACGGCGGCCGGCGAGCCGGTGCCGGGCGTGACGGTCAAGGTGACCGGTCCGCTGGCGCGCGCGGTCGTCACCGGGCAGGACGGCACGTACACGATCCCGCGCCTGCTGCCCGGCGAGTACGCGCTGACGGCGGAGAAGTTCGGCTACGACCGCGGCAGCGCCACGGCCACGGTGACCGCCGAGCAGGTCACGACCGGCGACGTGACGCTCCTCCGGCAGCCGTCCGGCACGCTGTCGGGCACGGTCAGCACGGCCGGCGTGCCCGAGCCGGGCGCGACCGTGGCCGCCGGCGGCACGCCGGTGAGCGCGGTCACCGACGCCTCCGGCCGGTACACGATGACGCTGCCGCGCGGGACGTACACGCTGACGGTCACCCCGGTCTCGCGCTGCTCCAGCGGCGCGAGCGCGCAGGTCACCGTGGACGGGGACGACGGGAGCACGGTGAGGGACGTGGAGCTGCCGCTGCGCGGCGACGGCTTCGGCTACACCTGCCGGGCGGCGGCGCAGCCGTACGTCGCCGGGACCGAGAAGCTCGCGCTCACCGGCGACGACGAGGCCGTGCAGGTGACGCTGCCGTTCGCGGTCCCGTTCTACGGCACGGGGCAGTCCAGGGCGTGGATCAGCACGAACGGGCTCGTCACCTTCGCCGCCGACCGGGTCACCACGGGCAGCAACACCCGCCTGCCGGGCACGGGCACGCCGAACAACGCGGTCTACCCGTACTGGGACGACCTGAAGGTGGACGCCGAGGCGGGCGTCTACACCGGCGTGGCAGGCACGGCCCCGCACCGCCAGTACGTCGTGGAGTGGCGCAACGTCACCTTCTACAGCGGGACCGGCGAGCGGGTGTCGTTCGCGGCGCTGCTGGGCGAGGACGGCTCGGTCTCCTTCCGGTACAAGGACGTCGAGAGCGAGCGCGAACAGGGCGCCAGCGCCACGGTCGGCATCGAGAACGCGGCCGGCACGGACGCGCTGCTCTACTCCTACGAGGAGGCCGCGCTGGCCACCGGCCGCGGCGTGACGTTCACCGCGAGCCGGCACGGCCTGGTGACCGGTGTGGTCACCGACGCCAACGACGGCGAGCCGCTGGCCGGGGCGTCGGTGAAGCTGGGCGACGTGGCCTCGTTCACGACCGGCGCGGACGGGTCGTTCTTCGGGCAGGTCCCGGCGGGCGACCACGACGTGGTGGTGGCCAAGGAGAACTACGGCACCTTCACCAAGCCGGTCACGGTCACGCCCGGCACGCTGACCAGGATCGACACCGCCCTGGTCACCGGCCGGGTGAGCGCCTCGGCCGCCGAGCTGACCGCGGTCATGCCCGCCGGGGCGACGAGGACGCGCACGCTGGAGCTGACGAACCTGGGCTCCCCCACCGCCTACACGGTGACGAGCGACGCCGACTGGGCGTCGGTCACGCCGCAGGCGGGCGAGCTGGCCAAGGGCCAGAAGGCGACGTTGCGGGTGACGCTCTCCGCCGCCGGGGTGACGCCCGGCGGGATGCGCACCGGCAAGCTGGTCGTCAAGTCGGCCAGCGGGCGGCAGCCGGCCATCGAGATCGAGGTGACCGTGGTGGTGCCCAAGTTCCAGGTGGCCGTCGACGCCGGCGGGTCGAAGGCGCTGACCGACGCCGACGGCGACGCCTGGGCGCCCGACCGCCGCTGGACCCAGGGCGGGTACGGCTACGTGGCGACCTCGACCAAGACGGCGAGCACGTCCAGGACCATCGCGGGCACCGCTGACCAGGCGCTGTTCCGGACGGCCAGGGAGGGCATGCTGGAGTACCGGTTCGACGGCGTGCCCGCCGGGACGTACACGGTGGAGCTGGACTTCGCCGAGGTGAAGAGCACGCAGATGGGCAAACGGGTCTTCGACGTGCTCGTCGAGGGCCAGCTCGCGATCCCGGCGCTGGACCTGGCGCTGGAGGCGGGCACGTACACGGCGGTGGCCAGGCAGTACACGGTGAAGGTGACCGACGGTCAGCTCAACGTGCGCTTCGCCGCCCGGCAGGGGGCCACGCTGGTCAACGGCGTGCGCGTCTCCGAGCGCCCGGACAAGGCGCTGCCCTGACCGTCCGGGGTCCCGCCGTTCCTGGTGCGGCGGGACCCCGGGCCGGGGCCGGGATCGGTGGCGAGCCTGGCATCGGATCGGGGCCGGGGTCAGCGGCCGGCGGTCGGCAGCGGGGCGAGGTCGGGGCGCTTGGGCGCGACGCCGTCGCCCGAGGAGCGCCGGTTGATGCGCCTGCCGATCCACGGGCCGAGGTAGGTCCTGGCCCAGCGCAGGTCCTCGCGGCGGGCGGCCGTCCAGACCGGCGGCCGTCTGGCCGGGTACGCCTCGCGCCAGTCCTCCGCCACCGGCACGCCGAGCACCTCGGCGGCCCGCAGCGCCACCCGGCGGTGGCCGTCGGGGCTGAGGTGCAGGCGGTCGGCGTTCCAGGCGCGCGGGTCGCGCAGGACCGGCATCGGCCACAGGTCCACCAGCAGCGCGTCGTAGCGGCGGGCGATGTCGTGGATGTGCAGGTTGTAGACCTCGATCTTGGAGTGGGCCAGCCGCATCACCGGCACGTGCCGCAGGTCGAAGCCGGTGAACATGAGCACCCGGCTGCCCGCCTCGGTGAGCGTCCTGACGCCCTCCTCCAGCCGCCTGGCCACGGACGCCGGTCCGCTGCCCGGCCGCAGGATGTCGTTGCCCCCGGCGCACAGCGAGACCAGGTCGGCGCCGAGCTCGACCGCCTTCGGCACCTGCTCCGACACGATCCGGTCGATCAGCCGGCCGCGGACGGCGAGGTTGGCGTACCGCAGTGCGGGCTCCCCGGCCTGGCGGCGGTCGGCGTCGATGTGCTCGGCCAGCCGGTCGGCCCAGCCGCGGAACCCGTGGTCGGCCGGGTCCTCAAGTCCTTCGGTGAAGCTGTCCCCTAGGGCGACATACGAGGTGATTCGTCCCATGACCGGATAGTTTGCCAAGGACCTTTCTCCCTACGCGACCGTAACCCCCGGCTACCACCCGTCCCGCCCGATCTGTTACTGGTTAGGACATGAGACGCGTGCGGCTGCGGCGGGACATCCCCGTCCCGATGCCCGACGGTGTGACGCTGCTGGCCGACCACTACGCCCCGGCTCATGGGCGGCCGGGTCCGGCGGTGCTGATCCGTTCGCCGTACGGCCGGCGCGGCCTGTTCGGCTGGATGTACGGCCGCGGCTTCGCCAGGAACGGCTTCCACGTGCTGATCCAGAGCTGCCGGGGCGGCTTCGGCTCCGGCGGCAGCCTCGACCCGCTCGGCGACGAGCACGACGACGGCCTGGCCACCATCGCCTGGCTGCGCGAACAGCCCTGGTACGGCGGCTCGTTCGCCATGTTCGGCCCCTCCTACCTCGGCTACGCCCAGTGGGCCGTCGCCGCCGAGGCCGGGCCCGAGCTCAAGGCCATGGCCACGCAGATCACCGCCTCCCAGTTCAGGGACGCCGCCTACGTGGGCGGCGCGTTCGCGCTGGAGTCGACGCTGAGCTGGACCACGCTCACCGACACCATGACGCGCCGCTTCGTCGGCGGGGCCGCGATGCTGACCGCCCCCAGGGTGACCCGCCGGGCCGTGTTGTCGGGGCGGCCGGTGGCCGAGCTGGACGTGGCCTCGGCGGGCCGGCCGCTGCGGTTCTTCCGCGACCTGCTGGCCCACCACGCCGACCCGGCCGTGCCGTACTGGCACAAGCGCGACTTCTCGCTCAAGGTCGGCGAGGTGGAGGCGGCGGTCACCATGCTCGGCGGCTGGTACGACGTCTTCCTGCCCTGGCAGCTCAAGGACTACGCGGCGATGCGGGCGGCCGGGCGGCGGCCGTACCTGACGATCGGGCCCTGGTACCACGTCGACTCCCGGCACGGGCGGCCCTCGAAGGCCGAGGCGCTGGCCTGGTTCCGCGCCCACCTCATGGACGATCCGTCCGGCCTGCGGACGGACCCGGTGCGGCTGTACGTCACCGGGGCCGGCGAGTGGCGCGACTACCCCGACTGGCCGGTGCCGGGCGTGCGGGAGCAGCGCTGGCACCTGCGGCCGGGCGGCGGGCTGGACCCGCGCGAGCCCGGGGAGGCCGGGTCCGACCGGTTCCGCTACCACCCCGCCCATCCGACGCCGGCGATCGGCGGCCCGGTGCTGCTGGCCGACTCCAGGCCGCGTGACCAGCGGCGCCTGGAGGCCCGGCGCGACGTGCTGGTCTACAGCTCCGCGGCGCTGGAGGCCGACGTGGAGATGATCGGCCCGGTGCACGCCGACGTCTACGTCCGGTCCAGCACGCCGCACGTGGACGTCGTGGTCCGGGTCTGCGACGTGCATCCCGACGGGCGCTCGCTCAACCTGTGCGAGGGGGTGCGCCGGCTGGGCCCGCACACCGCCGATGACGGGAACGATGACGGGAACGGCGAAGGGAACGGCGACGGTGTGCGCCGGGTCCGGGTGGAGTTGTGGCCGATCGGCCACCGGTTCCGCCGCGACCACCGGATCCGGGTGCACGTGGCGGCCGGCGCGTACCCGACGATCGCCCGCAACCCGGGCACCGGCGAGCCGGTGGGCGCGCCCGGCGGCCCGATGGTGCCGGCCGACGTCGAGGTGTTCCACTCCCCCGCCCGCCCCTCGGCCGTGGTGCTGCCGCTGTGCGCGCCGCGCGGCTGATGTCGCTGGTCCTGCTGTTGCAGGCCAGGGGCGGGATGACGGCGGCCGAGCTGGCCAGGGAGCTGGAGGTCTCCGAGCGCACGGTGCACCGCGACGTGCTGGCGCTGTCGGAGGCGGGCGTGCCGGTCTACGCCGACCGCGGGCGCGGCGGCGGCTACCGGCTGCTGGACGGCTACCGCACCCGGCTGACCGGCTTGGACCGGGCCGAGGCCGAGGCGCTGTTCCTGTCGGGGGTGCCCGCGGCGCTGCGCGAGATGGGGTTGCAGGAGGTCGCCGCGACGGCCCGGCTCAAGGCCGCCGCGGCGCTGTCGCCCTCGCTGCGCGACGCGCCCGCCACGGCCGCGCAGCGTTTCCACCTGGACGCGCCCGGCTGGTACGCCGCCGACACGCCGCCGCCCCCGGCGCTGGCCCCGCTGGCCAGGGCCGTCTGGAACGACCTGCCGGTCACGGTGGTCTACAAGGAGCGCACGCGGGAGCTGGAGCCGTACGGGCTGGTGCTGAAGGCGGGCGCCTGGTACCTCGTGGCCCGCCTGCGCGAGCGGTTCCTGATCTTCCGGGTGGACCGCGTGGGGGACGTCCGCGCGCGCGAGCCGCGTTTCGAGCGGGACGCGGACTTCGACCTGGCCGCGTTCTGGGCCGGGCAGGCGGCCGAGTTCAGCCGCTCCCTGCTCAGGGACGTGATCACGTTGCGGCTGACCCCGGCCGGCCGGCGCATGCTGCGGTACGTCGCCGACCCGGCCGCCCTGGACGACGCGCTGGCCTCGCTCCAGCCGGACGGGACCGTCCGGCTGGCCGTGGAGTCGACGCGGGTGGCCTTCACCCAGGTGCTGCGGTTCGGCCCGGAGGCCGAGGTGCTGGCGCCGGAGGAGCTGCGCGCCCAGGTCGCCGACGCCGCCGCCCGCATGGCCGAGCTCTACCGGCGCTGAGGGACGCCCGCGTGGCCCGGCTCCACCACGGGTGTCAGCGGTAGTCCTCCCAGCCGCCCTCGCCGCCCTTCTCCATGACCTCGGCGATGTAGCGCCACACCTGCGGCCGGCTGCCGTCCACGTCGGTGACGCCGTACGCCTCGGCCAGCTCGCCGCTGGTCACCGAGGACCCCGACCAGCGGCGCCGGTCGGGGTCCTGGGCGAGGGCGGCCACGCCGCGACCGGCGTAGGCGGGGGTCTCGGAGACCATCCACGCGCTGTCCGCCTTCGCCTCGCGCCAGTTCTCCTCGGTGACGCCGAAGCCGTCCAGCATCGCCTCCGAGCGCAGGAACCCGGGCGTGACGGCCACCGCCGTCCCGCCGTACGGGCGCAGCTCGTGGGACCAGGCGAAGGCCAGCCGGTTGACCGACAGCTTGGCCAGGTCGAAGTAGACGTTCTCGCGGTAGCGGGTCCGGTGGAACTCCCAGGTGCCGTCGGTGACCTCCACGACCAGGCCGCCCTCGTGCCGGATCAGCAGCGGCAGCAGGTGGCGGGCGCTGATGAGGTGGGTGTCGACGGCCAGCCTGAGCAGGCGCAGCCCGTCGTCCAGGTCCTGCTCCCAGACGGGGGTCTCCCACTTCCACAGGTGGTCGCCGCCCCACACGTCGTTGACCAGCACGTCCAGGCGGCCCTGTTCCCGTTCGACGCGGGCGGCCAGCCCGGCCACCGCCGCCGGGTCCAGGAAGTCGACGGGGACCGCGATGCCCGTCCCGCCGGCCGCGCTCACCAGCTCGGCGGTCTCCTCGATCGTCTCCGGACGGTTCATCTCCGAACGGCGCTCGCGCGTGCTCCGTCCGGCGCAGTAGACCGTCGCTCCGGCCGCCCCCAGGGCGACCGCCATTCCTCGTCCCGTTCCGCGGGTCGCGCCCGCCACCACAACAATCACGGGCACGATCGTGGCCCGAATACCCGCCACCTCCTGTCATGTTTTCCGCAGGAACGCTGTGATAAGTAGTTGATTACCATGAACAGCGAATTCGAGCTCCGCGGGGTCAACCACGTCGCGCTGGTCTGCTCGGACATGAAGCAGACCGTCGACTTCTACTCCGGCGTGCTGGGCATGCCGCTGATCAAGACGATCGAGCTGCCCCTGGGCTGGGGCCAGCACTTCTTCTTCGACTGCGGCGGCGGCAACGCGCTGGCCTTCTTCTGGTTCCCCGACGCGCCCGAGGGCGTGCCGGGGGTCTCGGCGCCGAAGAACCTGCCGGACCGGGGCGAGCTGCTGTCGGCGGTCGGCTCGATGAACCACATCGCCTTCGACGTGCCGCCCGAGCGCATCGAGGAGTACCGCGACCGGCTGGTGGCCAAGGGCATCGACGTGGGCGTGCTGCTCAACCACGACGACAGCGAGTTCGGCGTGGCGCCCGCGATGCACGAGGGCGTCTTCGTCCGGTCCATCTACTTCAAGGACCCCGACGGGATCCTGGTGGAGTTCGCCGCCTGGACGCGGCCGGTCGGGCAGCCGGGCGACGTCCGGCACGAGCCCAAGACGGCCGCCGACCGGACCGTCTGATGCCGCGCCTGCGGCGGGTGCCGCCCGAGGAGGTGACCGACCCCGTCGTCCGGTTCTTCCACGACCGGCTGCTGTCCCCCGACGGCACGGGGACCGCGACCGGCTCGCCGGGCGACTGGTGGACGGTCTTCGCCCTCGACCCCAAGATCTTCCGCCACTGCGTCAAGGGCTTCCAGATCTACCGGGAGTCACGGCTGGACCCGGTGCTGCGCGAGCTGGGGCAGACCAGGGCGGGCTGGGCGCGGCAGAGCCAGTTCGTCTACTCCCAGCACTGCAAGCAGCTCAGGGCGCTCGGCGTGCCCGAGGAGAAGGTGCGGGCGGTGGCCTCCTGGCAGGTCAGCGACCGGTTCGGCGAGCTGGAACGGGCGGTGCTGGCCTACACCGACGGCCTGGTGCTCGACGGCGGCCGGGTGCACGACGAGGTGTTCGCCGTGCTGCGCGCCCACCTGCCCGACGAGCAGATCCTGGAGCTGACCTACATCGTCTGCCTGTACGAGATGCACGCCACCATGGCGCGGGCGCTGCGGCTGGAGTTCGACGACCGCCCCGACCCGATCACCGAGGTGCCCGCCCCCGAGGGCTACGGGACGCGCGACATCGCCGACGAAGTGACCGTTCGTCGCGAGTAGCCGACCATTCGCCGATCGCCCGGTTCCGCGCGGCGCGGGAGCGACTTAACGTGCCGTTGGCGAGGGGTGGCTTTGGTCTCACATATTGAGATTTCATCTCGACATTTAGGCCAAACCGTAATGTTCCGGACATTGGGTTTAATACCACCGGAAAGCTAATCTCCCTCCATTGACGACATTGTCAGGAGCCGGTCAACACGCCGCTCCTGATCCCCCATTCGGAGGGCCGATGACTACCGGGGAATCCGGGCAGCCGCCGCGTACCGACCGCAGCCCGTGGAACTGGCTGCTGGTCGTGCCGATCGTGCTGCCGCTGCTGACGTTCCTGTTCAACTCCGACGAGCCGCGCCTGCTCGGCTTCCCGCTGTTCTACTGGCTGCAGCTCGCCTTCATCGTGGTCGGCGTCGGCTGCACCACGATCGTCTACAGGATGACCAAATGAGCGGGCACGTGACCGAACTGGTCGTCTTCGGGCTGCTGTTCATCCTGGTCAGCGGCATGGGCTTCGTGGCGGCCCGCTGGCGGCGGCCCACCGACCTGGCCAGCCTCAACGAGTGGGGCCTCGGCGGCCGCAGCTTCGGCTCCTGGGTCACCTGGTTCCTGGTCGGCGGCGACCTCTACACCGCCTACACGTTCGTGGCCGTGCCCGCGCTGGTGTTCAGCTCCGGCGCGCTCGGCTTCTACGCGCTGCCCTACACCGTGGTGGTCTACCCGCTGGTGTTCCTGGTGCTGGCGCGGATGTGGTCGGTCTCGCACGTGCACGGGTTCGTCACGCCCGCCGACTTCGTCCGGGCCCGGTTCGGGTCGCCGACGCTGGCGCTGCTGATCGCCATCACCGGGCTGGTGGCCACGATGCCGTACATCGCGCTGCAGCTCGTCGGCATCGAGGCGGTGCTGAAGTCGATGGGCATCACCGGGCACCTGCCGATCATCATCGCCTTCGCCATCCTGGCGGCCTACACCTACCAGTCCGGCCTGCGCGCGCCCGCGCTGATCGCCTTCGTCAAGGACGCGCTGATCTACATCGTGATCCTGGCCGCGGTCATCTACATCCCGGCCAAGCTGGGCGGCTGGGGCAACATCTTCGACATGGCGCAGGCCAAGTTCGACAAGACCCCCGCGCCGGGCGACGGCATCCTGCTCAACGGCGCCAACCAGCTCCAGTACGTCACGCTGGCCTTCGGCTCGGCCCTGGCGCTGTTCCTCTACCCGCACAGCCTCACCGGCGTGCTGGCCTCCAAGAACCGCAACGTCATCAAGCGCAACATGTCGGCGCTGCCCGCCTACAGCTTCGTGCTCGGCCTGATCGCGCTGCTGGGCTTCATGGCCATCGCGGCCGGCACCAAGCCGGTCGGCGGCGACCCCAACACGATCGTGCCGAACCTGTTCGACCAGCTCTTCCCCGACTGGTTCGCCGGCGTGGCGTTCGCGGCCATCGGCATCGGCGCGCTGGTGCCGGCGGCGATCATGTCGATCGCGGCGGCGAACCTGTTCACCCGCAACATCTACCGCGAGTACATCAACAAGCAGGCCACCGACGCCCAGGAGGCCAACGTCTCCAAGGTCGTCTCGCTGGTGGTCAAGGTGGGCGCGGTGCTGTGCATCCTGCTGCTCGACCCGCAGTTCTCGATCGACCTGCAGCTCATCGGCGGCGTGATCATCCTGCAGACGCTGCCGGCGGTGGCGCTCGGCCTGTACACCCGCTGGTTCCACAAGGGCGGCCTGATGGCCGGCTGGGCCGCGGGCCTGGCGGCGGGCATGTGGATGCTCTATCTCATCCCCAACCCGGCCAAGGGCAAGGAGCACTTCGGCGGGTCGGCCTTCAGCCTGTCGAACCTGGGCCTGGACACCAAGATGACCATCTACGCGGGCTTCCTCGCGCTGATCGTCAACCTGGTCGTGGCCGCGGTCGCCACGCTGATCTTCCGGGCGGCCAAGGTGGCCGACGGCGCGGACGCCACCCGGCGCGGCGACTACTTCGCCGACGAGGGCGACCCGGACGTCAAGGACCTGGACCTGGCCGGGTCCCACTGACGCTCACGGCCGCTGGAGGTAGCCGGGATCGGCCACCTCCAGCTTGGCCCGGACGGCCTGGACCAGAGCGGCGGTGAGCGCGTCGTCGCCGTCGAAGCGGCCCGCGCGGACGGCGGCGGCCAGCTCGGCGTCGTCGGCCACGCCCAGCGCCGCCAGCCGCGCGGCGTGCTCGGCGGCCTGGTCCCGGCCCAGCTCGATCTCCCGCTCGACCATGGCGAGCACGTTGATCGCCACCCGCGTGTGGAAGCGCACCCGCCCCTCGACCGCGGGCAGCACGTCGTCCCGCAGGAACCCGCGGACGGCCGCGACGAGCTGCGCGGCGGTGGGCACGTCATGGGGCTGCGCCATCGGCGGCACTCCCGTCACCTCGGCTCCGGAGCCGTACGCCCGCGCACGGCCAGTCGTGAGCCCAGGCATAAGGATCATCGCCCTGCCTGTCAAGGCCCCCGCCCACGGATGACCTTTCTCCACCCCCGGGACGACAGACCTCCGCCCACGATCGGCGTGTCTCTACCGAGCCGCCCGTACCGGCGGTGGCGGCCCCCCGCGCGACGATGACACGCTTCCCGAGCGGCCCGGCCCTCCGGGGTCACGCGGACGGCCCGGACGGCTGGGAAAGTCGCCCGGCGCAGCTCCCGGCCCCCGGCTTCCCGGGCCGCTCAGCCGCAGTCAACCCGAGGGAGCGCAGCATGAACGACGACGTACGCGTCAAGGCCTGCCGCATCAACGACCACGTGGAGCTCATCCACGACTCCTCCCCGGACGTCGTCCTGGAGATCCCGCGCCGCGACTGGCAGCACTTCCTGGAGGCGGTCAGGTCGGGCGCGTTCGAGCTGGAGGTCCTGCCCCGCAAGGCCGAGGAGAACGCGGCCTGACCCCGTCCCCTCCG
>NZ_JBSGCE010000054.1:0-58108 GCF_053601695.1 Nonomuraea sp. NPDC004702 | reverse complement strand
GTTCTGGCTGGCCGAGGCCGTCTGGGTGACGCACTCGGCGGGGGTGGCCAGGGCGGTCGCCGAGCTGCTGCCGGCGGCGGCGCGCCCGGCACCGAGTCCAGCAGGGCCCGCGTGTACGGGTGCAGCGGCCGTTTGAAGATCTCCCTGGCGGGGGCGTGCTCCACGGTCCGGCCGCCGTACATGACCAGGACGTCGTCGGCCATGCGCGCCACCACGCCCAGGTCGTGGGTGATCAGGACGACCGCGAGCCCCCGCTCCCGCTGGATGCGCGCGATCAGGTCGAGGATCTGCGCCTGGACTGTCACGTCGAGCGCCGTCGTCGGCTCGTCGGCGATCAGCACGCCCGGCTCGCAGGCCAGCGCCATCGCGATCATCGCCCGCTGCCGCATGCCGCCCGAGAAGCGGTGCGGATGCTCCCCGGCGCGCCGCCGCGGCTCCGGGATGCCCACCTCGGCCAGCATCTCGACCGCCCGCTCGCGGGCCGCCCGCCGGCCGGCCCCGCGGTGCAGCCGGTACGCCTCGGCGATCTGCTCCCCCACGGTGAAGAAGGGGTGCAACGACGACAGCGGATCCTGGAAGATCATCGACACCGCGCTGCCGCGCAGCCGGCGCAGCCGTTCGGCCGGGGCCCCGACGAGCTCCTCCCCGTCGAGCTCGATCGACCCGGCGACGGTCGCCCGGCGGTGCAGCCCCAGCAGCGACAGCGCGGTCACGGACTTGCCGGAGCCGGACTCGCCGACGACGCCCAGGGTCCGTCCCCGCTCGACGCCGAACGACACGCCATCCACGATCCGGACGTCGCCGAAACTCACCGACAGGTCGCGCACGGAAAGGATCACGAGTACCTCACCCTGGGGTCGATGACCGCGTAGACCAGGTCCACCAGCAGGTTGGCCAGCACGATGAAGAAGGCCGCGAGCAGCGTCGTGCCGAGGATCACGGGCTGGTCGGACTTGACGATGCCGTCGTAGGCGAGCCGGCCGACGCCGGGCAGGCCGTACACGGTCTCGGTGATCATCGCGCCGGCCAGCAGGCCGCCCAGGTCCATGCCGAAGACGGTGACGACCGGCGTCATGGCCGCGCGCATGCCGTGCTTGGCGACGACCGTCCGCTCGTGCAGGCCCTTGGCGCGGGCCGTCCTGATGTACGGCTCGGCCATCGTCTCGATCATCTGCGCCCGGGTGAGCCGGGCGTACATGGCGGCGTAGAGCGCGGCCAGCGTGACCCAGGGCAGGATCAGGTTGCCGGCCCAGGCGGCGGGGTCGTCGGTGAGCGGCACGTACGCGGGGTACGGCAGCAGCCCGGTCACCCGTACCGCCAGCAGGAGCAGCACCATCGCCACGAAGTAGACCGGCAGGGACGCGCTGGTCAGCGTGGCGATCATCAGCGTCCGGTCCAGGGCGCTCCCCCGGCGCAGCGCCGACACCACCCCGACCGTGACGCCCACGGCCAGCCACAGCAGGGCCGCGCCGACCGCCAGGGACGCGCTGGCGCCGAGCCGGTCGATCAGCAGGTCCCAGACCGGCAGCGCGTTCTGGTAGGAGAAGCCGAGGCAGGGCACGTGACAGCCCGGGCGCCCGGCGACGATGCCCGCGACGTAGCCGCCGAACTGCTCCCACAGCGGCCGGTCCAGCCCCATCTGCGCGCGCACCTCGGCGACCCGCTCGGGCGTGCAGGTCTTGCCGCACGCCTGGACCGCCGGGTCGGACGGCAGCACGTAGAAGATCACGAAGGTCACCGCGCGGATCACCAGCAGCACGCCGGCGACCGCGAGGGCCCGTCTGGCCAGGTACGACGTCATTGTGCCGCCCCCTTGGGGTCGATGGCGTCGCGCAGGGCGTCACCGAGGAGGGTGAAGGCGAGCACGGCAGGAACAGGCAGGTGCCGGGGACGAGCAGGTACATCGGGTCGACCTCGTACCAGAGCATCGCCTCCTGGATCATCTGCCCCCAGGACGCGGTCGGCGGGCGCACCCCGACGCCGAGGAACGACAGCGCCGCCTCGGTGCCGATGTTGGCGGGCACCGCGAGCGTGGCGTACACGAGGATCGGCGCGGTGATGTTGGGCATGATCTCGCGGAAGACGATGACGCCGTTCAGCGCGCCGCCGACCCGGGCGGCGTCCACGTACTCGCGGTGCTTGACGGAGATCGCCTGCCCCCGCACGATCCGCCCGATGTACGGCCAGCCGAACCCGCCCATCACACACACCAGCAGGACCATCCGGTCGCCGTCCGGCATGACCGAGATGAGAGCGATCATGAAGATCAGGCTCGGGAACGACATGAGCAGGTCCATGGTCCGGCTGATCACCGCGTCCGCCCAGCCGCCGAGGTAGCCGGCCAGCAGCCCGAGCACGGTGCCGAGCAGCACCGACACCAGCGTGGCCAGGGTGGAGACCATCAGCGAGACGCGGGCGCCGTAGACGACGCGGCTGAACACGTCGCGGCCGTTGACGGGCTCGACGCCGAGCCAGTGCTCGCCGCTGACGCCGCCCAGCGCCCCCTTGGGCACGCCCGCCAGCTCCTGGTCGATCGCGGAGGGGTCGAACGCGTCCGGCGGCCAGCCGTTCAGCTTGGTGAGCAGCGGCGCGGCGAGCGCGACCAGCACCAGGACCGTCACCACGACCAGCGCGAAGCGGGTGGCGGCGCCGCCCAGCAGGCGCTTCCTGACCAGCCGGGCGGGCGGGCTCGCCGTGACGACCGTCGCCGTCATGTCCGGCTCCGCCGGTATCCGGGGTAGCCGTTCCTCACTTCTGCCTCACCCCCAGGACGGCGAAGTCGAGCTGCCCGGACCAGACGGGATGGCCCACCGCGCCGGAGACGTCCTTGCCGACCAGGATCGGCTTGCGGTCCCACGCGTACGGCACCGCCGGCGAGGACTGCATGACCTGCCGGTCGAGGTCGACCCAGGCGGCTTCGGCGGCCTTCGGATCGCTCATGGCCTGGATCTCGTCGATGCGCTTCTGCACCGCCTCGTCGCGGAACTGCCAGACGTTGCCGGAGTTGCCCTTCTCGACGATCGTGCGCCCGTCGAACAGCAGCGGCAGGAACGTCGCCCCGGACGGGTAGTCGGGGCACCAGCCGTAGGTGAACAGGTCGGGCGTCCTGGCGGTGTCGCCGACGGTGTCGTAGTAGACCGAGGGATCGACCGGCGTGAGCACGACCTCGACGCCCGCCCGCTTCAGCGACGCCTGCACGGCCTCGCCGAGCGCCTTGTCGCCGGTCGAGATCGTCATCCGCACGTTCAGCGCCTTGCCGCCCAGCAGGGCCTTGGCCTTCTCGACGTCCCCGGTCGGCGGGAGGTGGAACACGTCCTGCGGCGTGCCGCCCGACAGGGCCGGCGGCAGGTAGGAGGTGGCGATCGAGGTCATGGCCGGGCCGCCGGCGGCGGTCTGGAGCGCCTGCTTGTCCAGGGCGAAGTGCACCGCCTGCCGGGCCTTCACGTCGTCGAAGGGCGGCTTGGAGGTGTTGAAGCCGATCATGTCGGTGCATCCCGACATGGCGTTGACCAGCCGGGACTTCACGTCCGGCCGGGGCAGGATCTTGGCCAGGCTGGCGGCGCTGACGTCGGTGTAGGCGATGGAGGTGGCGTCCTCGCCCCTGCTCTCGATGAGCCGGTCGTCGATCACGCCCTGCCGCAGGCCCTGCTTGACCACGATGCGGTCGGGCGCGGCCTTGCGCACCGGGTCGGTGGCCGCCGACCAGTGCGGGTTGCGCACCAGGACCATCTCCTTGCCCCGGTCGTAGCGCTCGATCTTGTACGGCCCGGAGGAGAAGGGCCGGTTGTCGTACTGCGCGCCGGTCTCCTTCGCGGCAGGCACCGGCGCGAACGTCGGCAGCGTCACCGTGGAGGAGAACTCGGCGACCGGCCGCTTGAGGCGGAAGACGATGGTCCGGTCGTCCGGGGTCTCGATCGAGTCCAGGTGCCGGCCCTTCAGCGGGCCCTTGTAGCCGTCGGCGCCGGCCAGGTAGAGCTGGGCGTAGTTGGGGCCGCCGGGCAGTTCGGGGGCGAAGGAACGCTCCACGTTGTACTTGATGTCCTTCGCGGTGACGGGGGTGCCGTCCTCGTACTTGACGCCGTCCTTGAGGGTGAAGGTCCACACCTTGCCGCCCTCGGAGGCGGTGCCCAGGTCGGTGGCCAGATCCGGGACGATCTCGTGGCTGCCCGCCTTGAAGGTGGTGAGGGTGCGGTAGAGCAGCCGGATGCCGAAGTCCATCTGGGGCATCGTCCAGTTGCGGGCCGGGTCCAGGTGGGAGAAGTCCTGGTTGGACAGGATCGTCAGGGTCCCGCCCCCGGCCGCCGTCGCCGGGGTGGCGGCCTTGCCGCCGCCGCAGGCCGCCACGCCGAGCAGGAGCCCCGCGGTCAGCACGTTACGGAGAGTCACGGATCACTCCAGTGAGGTGAGAGGGCCCGGGCCGGGACCGGCGGGAGAGGGTTCGCCGGCCCCGGCGCCCGGGCGGTCTAGTACTCGGTCTTGACGCTCGCGCCCGAGAAGGTCTGCGCGGCGTGGAGGCTGATGTAGTTGTAGCCGGCGGGCGGGTTGTTGATCACCAGGGTCTCGGCGTTGCCCGACGCGGTGGAGCGCTGGGTGTAGGCCGAGGTGGTGGCCCAGGTGGCGGCGTTGTAGTAGAGGTCGGCGTTCCCGGTGCCGCCGGAGGCGGTGATGGTCAGCCTGGCCGTCCCGGCGGGCAGGTAGATGTAGAGGTAGGCGTAGTTGCCCTGGGTGGCCGACAGGTTGCTGCGCTTGCAGTTCCTGTCGAGCTTGCGGGTGTCGGAGGCGGTGCACTCCGGCGTCGAGCCGCCGCCGGTCGACACCGTGACCTGCTTCGACGTCGTCGCGGTGGCGCCGCCGTCGTCGGTGACGGTCAGCGTGACGGTGTACGTGCCCTGCGCCGCGTAGGCGTGCGACGGGTTGGCCGCGGTGGAGGTGGCGCCGTCGCCGAAGTCCCAGCGGCGGGCGGCGATGGTGCCGTCGGAGTCGGTGGAGGTGTCGGTGAAGGCGGCCGTCAGCCCGCTGGCCGTGGAGGTGAAGTTCGCGGTGGGCGCCTGGTTGCCGGTGCCGCCCCCGGAGCACGCCCCGGCCGCGCAGGCGGCGAGCCAGGTGTACCAGTCGGAGTCGTAGCGGCTGCCGAGCGTGCCGGTCAGGAACGACCTGGCGGTGCTCCACGCGCCGGTCCGGTACGAGCCGAGCAGCGTCGCGATGTCGGCCGGGTGCTTGTCGAACATGTAGCGGACGGCCAGGTAGCCCCACCGGTAGATGCGGGTGGTGTCATGGTCGTAGGTGGTGTTCCACAGCGTGCTCAGCGCGTACGTGCGCTTGCCCGCCTCGGTGATCGCCGCGTCGTAGACGACCTTGCGGTAGGAGTAGGAGACGTACTCGGCGAAGCCCTCGATCCACCAGATGGTCGGCGTGCTCACCCCGGCGTTGAAGTCGCCGTACATGTCGAACCGGCCGTCGAGGTAGTGGGTGTACTCGTGGTTGAGGTTCCAGATCTGGAAGTCGGGGCGCAGCCACTCGGCCTCGTAGGCGATGAACCTGGGCTGGTTGCCCGCGGCGGCGGGGTCGCCCTCCAGGTACATGCCGCCGTTGTTGGTGTCGATGCCGAACATCGCGCCGGCGTAGGTCTGGTAGTCGGTGCTGGAGTCGAAGACCACCACTTCCAGCGTGGTGTTGTTGTCGCTCGCGACCGGGCCGTTGTCCTTGACCAGGTTGTGGAAGAAGGCGTCCTGGTTGGCCAGGCTGGCGCAGGTGGCGGCGAGCTGGCTTGAGGTGACCTCCTGGGCCCGGATCCTGATGCTGGCGCTGCAGGTGTGGGTGATCGGCAGCACGGCGGCCGTCAGGCGGGCGGCCAGGTCGCAGGTGCCGTAGTAGGAGCAGTTGGCCTTGTCGTAGGAGTCGGTCATCTCGGCCACGCCCACCCACAGCGGCGCGGTGGCGCCGGTCATGGCGCTGCGGCCGAGCAGGTTCTTGGCCAGCGGCCGGACGACGGCCTGCAACGTCGTGTGCTGCAGGAAGCGGCCCAGCTCGCGCCCGGCGTTGGAGACGAGGTAGGAGCGGTCGGTGCCGAGCATGCTGAGGTGGTTCGCGGCGAAGGCGTTCAGGGAGTCCAGGACGCTGCGGTCGGCCTGCACGGCGCTGACGAACGCGGGCACCTGGTGGCCGCGGAACAGCACGGTGTAGACGTTGTTGACCGCGTTGAGCATCCACCACGACGCGTCGTAGGAGCTGTTGTAGCCGTCGAGCAGGCGCTTGACCACGTACAGGTAGCGGTCGTTCTGCTCGGCGCTGTCGATGAGGGTGACGGCCTCGCTCAGCACCTCCCCGTTGGCGTCGCTGACGGTCGAGGACCGGGAGTTGCCGAAGAAGGCGTCCAGGCCGGACCGGATCGCGGTGGTGAGTGCCTGGCCGTACGAGCCGACGTCGCCGGAGTTGTACCAGTGGACGTAGTAGCCGGCCCGCAGATAGAGGACGAGCTGGGCGGTGCCGGTGGTGTTGTCGCCCGGGTAGTTCGTCGAGTTGTCGCGCAGGGCGTAGGCGACGGTCGTCATCTGCGCCTCGCGGAAGGCGTTGTAGGCGTCCGTGCCGGTCAGGTTGAACAGGGTGTTGACGCAGTCGGTGGCGCTGGCCTTGATCTGCTGGACCAGGGCGCTGCCGGTGCGGCTGGTGAAGTCGGAGACGTTGCAGGCGGCGGCCGCGGCGACGCTCTTGCGCGCCGACGGTCTGGCGTGCTCCGGCCGGGTGGCGGGTTCGTCGTAGTCGCGGCGGAGGGCGTCCTTGGCCGCGGGCTGGGGCGCCCGGTCACGGGTGTCGAGCCGGGACTTGGCGACGTGCGGGGCGTCGTCGGCCGGGACCGCGAGGCGGGCGGCCGGGGGCGGTTCGGCCGCCGCGCTCGCCGGTGTCGCGGCGAACGGCGGGAGTAGGGCTAATGCGGCCAGGGGGACGATCATCCGCCAGCCGTGCAGGACCTTGCGCACAAGAACCTCCGGGGGGTATCCGCATGGATGCGAGGTCGGGTACGAGTGTGCGGTCCGTCCGGAGGGCGTGGTCATACGACGCCGCATAAGTGTTGCCTATGGGCGTTCCCAATCCGTCGCCAAGAGCCATCACATGTCACATAATCCTGAGCTATGGACCTGGATCTCCGGCATCTCCGAATGGTCTGTACGATCGCCGAGGCCGGCAGCGTGACCAAAGCGGCCGCACGCCTCGGGCTGTCCCAACCGGCGATCACCACCCAGCTCCGCAGGATCGAGGAGATGGTGGGCGGTGAGCTGTTCACCCGCAGCCGGAACGGCGTCGAACCCACCCAGCTCGGACGTCAGGTCATCGCCCGCGCCCGGATCGTCCTGTCGGAGATCGACTCGCTCTTCGGCGACCTGCACGACGCGAACCCGGCCGTCACCGGGCTGCGGCTCGGGTGCAGCCACCTGGCGTGCGTGGCCAGCGTGGTGGACCGGGTCGGCGAGGCGTTACCCGGCCGGTCGATCTCCCTGCGCATCGAGCCGTCCAGCGTGCAGCTCGCCGACGCGCTCACCCACGGCCAGCTCGACGCCGCGCTCATGGGCATGATCGAGGGGTTCGACGTCCCGCTCACGCCGCCGGTCGTCACCCGCACGCTGGTGCCCAGGTATCCCATCTTCGTGGCCATGGCCGCCGGGCACCCGCTGGCCGAGCAGCCCGAGGTGCACCTGTCCGACCTCAGGAACGAGCGCTGGATCAGCCCGCCCGGCGCCGACGACGGCTCGCTCGCCGCCCTGCGCGCCTCCTGCCGGGCCGCCGGCTTCGAGCCGGACGTGCGCTACGACGCCCCGAGCGGCGCCGGCCGCCCGCTGGTCGCCGCCGGGCTGGGCGTGCGCCTGGTGGACCCGACCTGGCCGGTGCCCGAGGGCACCGCCGTACGGCCGCTGGCGGGCGAGCCGCAGGTCGGGCACCTGGTCATGGCCTGGCGCAGGGACCTGATCGGCGCGGACGCGGCGGCGGCCATCTACCGCGGGCTCGCCGCCGCCTTCGAGGACCACATCGACGACAACCCCCTCTTCCGCCGGTGGTGGGACGAGCACCCGGGCGCCCATCCCCTCCGCTGACGGCCCCGACCGGCGCGCGTGGGCCTCACTCCGCCGTGCGCAGCGGGAAGTGGCAGGCCACCTGGTGCTCGCCGCCCGCCAGCGGCGGCTCGGTCTCGCAGATCTCCTGGGCGAGCGGGCAGCGCGTCCTGAACCGGCAGCCCGAGGGCGGGTTCTGCGCGCTGGGCAGCTCGCCCTTGATGGCGACGCTCGTGCGCGGCGCCACGCCCGGCTCGGCCGAGGGCACGGCCTCGATCAGCGCCTGCGTGTACGGGTGCCGGGCCTTCCTGACGACGTCGCGGGCCGGCCCGACCTCGACGAGCTTGCCCAGGTACATGACGCCGATCCGGTCCGACATGTAGTCCACGACGGACAGGTCGTGGCTGATGAACACGTACGACAGGCCCAGCTCGCGCTGCAGGTCGCGCATGAGGTTGAGCACCTGGGCCTGGATGGAGACGTCGAGCGCGCTCACCGGCTCGTCGCACACGATCAGCCGCGGCTCCAGGGCCAGCGACCTGGCCAGCCCGATGCGCTGGAGCTGGCCGCCGGAGAACTCGTGCGGGTAGCGGTCGAGCACCCGTCGCGGCAGGCCCACCTGGTCCAGCAGGGTGCCGATGCGGGAGCGGCGGCCGGCCCGGTCGCCGGCCTGCTGGATCTCCAGGGGCTCGGCCAGGATGGAGTCGATGCGCATGCGCGGGTTCATCGCCGCGTAGCTGTCCTGGAACATGAGCTGGACCCGCCGGTGCATGGCGCGGCGGGCGCGCCGGTCGAGCGTGGCGATGTCGGCGCCGTCCACCACGATCTGGCCGGAGGTGGGCTCCTCCAGGCCGACGATCAGCCGGCCCACGGTCGACTTGCCGCAGCCCGACTCGCCCACGAGCCCGAACGTCTCGCCGGGGCGCACGTCGAAGCCGACCCCCGCGACGGCGCTGACCTGCGGCGCCTTGCGGCCCAGCGAGCCCGTGCCGTCGTAGTTCTTGACCAGGTCGCGGACGGACAGGATCGGCGCGGCCCCGGCCTGCGGCCCGGCCCGGTCGGGCCGCGGCCCGGCGGCCTCGGCGCGCGCCCGCGGCTGGAGCACCGGGTGCAGGCAGGCGTGCTGGTGCTCGCCGCCGGACAGGGTCACGTCGGTGGTGCGGCACTCCTCGGTGGCGAAGCGGCAGCGGGGGGCGAACCGGCAGCCGGTCATCGGCCGGGACAGGTCCGGCGGCAGGCCGGGGATGCTGTAGAGCGCGCCGTCGTCGTGCTCGGCCGCGCCGGGCAGCGACTCCATGAGGGCCTCGGTGTAGCGGTGGCGCGGCTGCCGGAACAGCTCGGCGGTGGTCGCGGCCTCCACCACGCGGCCGGCGTACATGACGGCGACCCGGTCGGCGCGGCTGGCGATCACGCCCAGGTCGTGGGTGACCAGGATGACCGCCATCTGGAACTCCTCGCGCAGGTCGTCGATGAGTTCCAGGATCTGGCGCTGGGTGGTGACGTCGAGGGCGGTGGTCGGCTCGTCGGCGATGAGCAGCCGGGGCGAGCAGACCAGGGCCATGGCGATGACCACGCGCTGGCGCATGCCGCCGGAGAGCTGGTGGGGGTAGGCGTCGGCGATCTTGTCGGGACGCGGCATGCCGACCCGGCGCAGGATCTCCACGGCCCGCTCGCGCGCCTCGGCCTTGCCGACGCCCTGGTGGACCCGGAGCGGCTCGGCGACCTGGGCGCCGATGCGCATGGTGGGGTTGAGCGAGGTGAGCGGGTCCTGGAACACCATGCCCATCTCGACGCCGCGGATCCTGCGCATCTCGGCGGGCGGCAGGGACAGCAGGTCGCGGCCCTCGAACAGGATCTCGCCGCCGACGACGCGGCCGCCGGACGGCAGCAGGCCCATGATCGACAGGGCGGTCATGGTCTTGCCGCTGCCCGACTCGCCGACGATGCCGAGCGTCTCGCCCTGCCGCACCTCCAGGTTGACGTGGTCGAGGGCGTGCACGACGCCCTGACGCAGCGGGATGTCGGTGCTGACGTCGCGCAGGCGCAGCAAAGGGCTCATGTTCCGTTCCTCCTAGCGCCGCCGGAGGCGGACCTCGAAGACGTCCCTCAGCCCGTCGCCGATGAAGTTGAAGGCGAGGACGATGAGGATGATGGCGATCCCGGGCGGGTACAGCAGCCACCAGTAGCCGCTGTAGGTGTTGGCGAGGCCGTCGGAGAGCATCCCGCCCCAGTTCGCCGCGGGCGGCGGCACGCCGAGGCCGAGGAAGGACAGGTAGGCGACGTACAGGATGGCGTCGGCGACCTGGAAGGTGGCGTTGACGATCACGGTGCCGATGGCGTTGGGGATGATGTGCCGCCGTACGGCCCGGCCGCCGGTGCCGCCCATCGACCGCATGGCCTGCACGTACTCGCGCGAGCGCAGGGTCAGCGCCTCGCCGCGGACCAGCCGGGCCGGGCCCAGCCAGGCGAAGGCGCCGATGATGAGGATGAGCATCGGCACGGTCGGCGTGACGATGGTCGCCATCAGCATGAACAGGAACAGCGAGGGGATCGACATCATCGCGTCGACCACCCGCATCATGGCCGCGTCCACCCAGCCGCTGGTGAAGCCGGCGATGGCGCCCCAGATCGTGCCCACGACCGTGGCCAGCACGCCGGCGGCCAGCCCGACGACGATGGACGTCTGCCCGCCGAGCAGCAGGCGGCCGAGCTGGTCGTAGCCGACGCCGTCGGTGCCCAGCGGGTGGCCCGGGGTGCCGGGGGCCAGGTAGACCGAGGCGAGGTCGGTGTGCACCTGGTCGGTCCGGTAGAACAGCGGGCCGAGGAAGCACAGGCCGCCCAGCACGATGAAGATGATCAGGCCCAGCAGGGCGAGGCGGTTCTCGGCGAAGACGGTCAGCGCCTGACGCCACTGGCCGCGTACGGGCGCCTCTTCGGCGGCGACCGGCGTGCCGGCCGCCTCGGCGGGCGCGGTCATGAGCGGGCCGCCGTCCTGAGCCGGACGCGCGGATCGACGGCGGCGTACAGCAGGTCGGCGAGCAGGGCGCCGAGCACGGTCGCGATCGCGATGATCAGCGTGACGCCGAACAGGATCGGGAAGTCCCGCTTCAGCGCCGCCTGCCAGAACAGCTGGCCCATGCCGGGGTAGTTGAACAGGGCCTCGACGACCAGGGCGCCGCTGAACAGCGCGGGCAGGTACATCCCGAGCAGGGTGATGACCGGGAACAGGCCGTTGCGCAGCGTGTGCCGGGCGACGACGCGCGCCTCCGACAGGCCCTTGCTGCGGGCGGTGCGCACGTAGTTCTCGTTGAGGTTGTCGACCATCGAGGAGCGCACGTACCGCGAGTAGACGGCGACGGTCACGATGGCGAGCGTGACGGTGGGCAGGACGAGCCCGGCCGGGTCGGCCAGCACCTCACCGAGGGTGAACCCCTGCGAGGCCTCCGGCGGCAGGATCGGCCAGACCTGCGAGAAGAGAATGATCATCATGAGACCCATGAAGAAGATCGGCGTGGCGTAGGCCAGCAGCGACAGGGTGGTGATCGTGTAGTCGGGCCACCGGTTGCGCCGCATCGCCTGGACCACGCCGAGCGGGATGGCGACGACGACGGCCAGCATCGTCGAGAACAACGACAACACCATGGTCTTGGGCAGCCGCTGGCCGATGGCCTCGGCCACCGACTGGTTGAGCTGGAAGGAGTAGCCGAGGTCGCCGCGCAGGAGGCGGCCGATGAACATGACGTACTGCTGGATCCAGGGGCGGTCGTAGCCCATTTCGTGGTCGAACGCCGCCAGCTGGGCCAGCGTCGCGTCCTTGCCCAGGGTGGCCCGCGCCGCGCCGCCCGGCAGGAGATGCAGGATGACGAACGTGATCATCGTGACCAGCACGACGATGATCAGGGCCTGGCCCAAGCGGGTGATCAGATACCGGGCCACGCGGGGCCCCTCCTTGTTCCAGGGACCCCGGCGACCCCCGCACGGGCCGCCGGAGTCGGGGACGGTCTCAGCTCTTCCAGGACCAGTCTTGGAAGAACATGTTGTTCATCGGGTCCTGCGTGACGCCCTGGAGCCCGGAGCGGTACGCCGAGATCTGGTAGACGGGGTTCGGCATCCACAACACCGGCAGGTCCTGGGCCAGCCGGTCGTTGTACGCCTTGAGCGTCGCCTCGTCGTCGGCGAACTGGGTGGCCTCGATGAGCTTGTCGGCCTCGGGGTCGCTGTAGCTGCCCAGGTTGACTGGCGCGTCGGTGGCGAACAGCCGCTCGCCGCTGGGGAAGGCCGGATAGTACCAGCTGCCCTGCGAGCCGAAGAACGACATGTCCCACGAGCAGTTGGAGTCCGACGGCTTGCACGCCGGGGTGACCGCGACCGAGTCCGGCACTTCCTTGATGGTGAGCTGGATGCCCAGCTTCGACATCTGCGACTTGATCTCGGCGAACATCTTGGTCGTCGCGGCGAAGCCGGTCTGGCTGGTGACGGTGAAGGCCAGCTTCGCGCCGGACTTGACGCCCTCGCCGCACTGGTCGGCGCCGGTGCCCGGCTTCTGGCAGGTCGTCTGCCCGTCGGGGGTCACCTGCCAGCCGTGGCTCTCCAGGAGCTGCTTGGCCTTGGCCGGGTCGAAGGGGTAGGCGCAGCCTTCGCTGGAGCCGTTCGTGCCGGGCTTGGCCGGGACGGGCCCACAGGTCGGGGCCGCCATGCCGGACCAGATGGCCTTGCTGATGGTCGGCTGGTCGATGAGCGACTGGAGGGCCTGGCGCAGGTAGAGCTGCTTGAACAGGGGGCCGGAGTCGGGGTTGTTGAAGTTGAGCTGGAGGTAGGTGATGGACCAGCCGTACCAGGGGGCGATCTGGTAGCCCTTCGACTCCAGGTACTTCTGCTGCGACAGGTTGGCCGGCGGCACGTAGCCGTAGTCGATCTGGCCGGCGCGCAGCACGTTGAACTCGGCGTCGTCGCTGGTGAAGGGGCGCAGCGTGACCGACTTGAGCTTCGGCTTGTCGCTGCCGGAGTAGTTCGCGCGGGCGGTGAGGACGACCTCGCCGTTCGGCACGTACTTCTCCAGCTTCCACGGGCCGCTGTTGACCTGCCACAGCTCGTTGGTCGCGTACGTCTTGGGGTCCTTCGACGCGGCGGTGAGGAAGTCGAAGACCTTCTTTGCGCCCTCGGGGGTGGTGTCGAGGTCGCTCACCTTGCCGGTGGCCGAGTCCTTGTCCCAGACGTGCTGGGGCAGCGGCACGATGCGGTTGAGCTGGTTGCCGACGAACCACCCGGTGTTGTACGTCTTCGTGGTCGTCAGGGAGAAGGTCTTGTCGTCCTTCACCTTGAACTCGGCGATGTTGTCCGGGAAGCCGCCCTCCCGGTAGGACGCCCACTTGTCCTTGTTCGCGGTGACGAGATTCCACCAGAACTGGATGTCACGGGTGGTGACGGGCTTGCCGTCGGACCACGTGTTGTCCTTCAGCGTGATCGTCAGCGTCTTGCCGCCGTCGCTCACCTCGGGCGGTTCGGCCATCGAGCGCCCGGGGTCGATGTTGTACTTCGCCGAGCCGTCCAGCAGGTACTCGTACAGGTGACGGTACTGGGCGGAGCCGAAGATGACGTTCTCGCCCTGGGTGAAGCCGGGTGCCGAGATCGGCAGGATCCAGTTCGGGGTCCTGAGGGCGACGGTCACGCCGTCCTTGCTCTGGCCCCCGCTCTGGGCGCCCTTCTGCGCGCCGCCGGCGGACCCGCTGCACGCGGTCAGCGCCAGCCCGAGGGCCAGCACGCCCGCCAGGGCGCCGGTGCCGCGGAGCCCGCGCCGGTGGAATCTGCTCCCCATGGGATCTCCTCGGTTGACGTCGCACGGCGCCCTGCGCTTACCGGGGGGCCTGGTGCGTTCGATGCGGAGAATGTATAGATGGTCCCGCATGAAGTCAACGGAACTAATTCGCTTTGTTCGCTGACTTCTTTCGGTTTAGAGTCGAAGTCGCCGGTGCCTCATGATGGGGCTCTGTTGCGACGACGGGCCTGCCGGGGAACCGGCCTGAAAGAGGAGCGGCATGCCGGAGCCATCGAGTCCCGCCAACCTGCGTGAGCAGGCGCTCAGCCTCTTGGCCAGCGGTGCGGCGACGTCGCGCGCCGATCTGGTGGAGACCCTCCAGGTGGCTCCGTCCACGGTCTCCAGCGTGGTCCGGCGGCTGCTGGAGGAGGGCGCCATCCTGGAGGAGGGCGTCGGCCGCTCCACCGGCGGGCGGCGGCCGCGGATCCTGCGGCTGCGCGACGTCCCGGGCGCCTTCGCGGTGTCCGAGCTGGGCGCCCAGCACGCGCGCGTGGGGCTGTGCGCGCCCGACGGCCGGCTGCTGGCCGTACGGGAGATCGCCACCGACATAGCGGAAGGGCCCGGCCAGGTCTTCGACGCCATCTGGCGGGCGTACGAGCAGCTCAGCACGGCGAATGCCCCTGGCCAGACGCTGCTCGGCATCGGCCTCGCGCTGCCCGGCCCGGTCGAGTACCCGCACGGCCGGCTGATCGGCCCGGCCCGGATGCCCGGCTGGAACGGCTTCGACGCCCAGACCCACCTGAGAGAGCGCTTCGGCGTGCCCGCGGTCGTCGACAACGACGCCAAGGCCGCCGCCATCGGCGAGTACGTCAGCCGGGGCCGCGACCCCGGCGACATGATCTACGTCAAGGCCGGCACCGGCATCGGCGGCTGCCTGGTCAGCGGCGGCCAGATCTACCGCGGCGGCCGCGGCCTCAGCGGCGACGTCACCCACGTGCGGGTGGCCGACAGCGGCGAGCGCGAGTGCTCCTGCGGCAGCCGCGGCTGCCTGGAGACGGTGGCCAGCGGCGCCGCCCTGGTCCGCCAGCTCAAGGACCGCGGCCTGCGGGTCAGCACGCCGCGCGACGTCGTCGCCGCCACCGTCGACGCCGAGCCGTCCGTCGTGACCCTGGTGCGCCACGCCGGCGAGCTGCTCGGGGTCGCCCTGTCCGGCCTGGTCAACTTCCTCAACCCCGACGCCGTCGTCATCGGCGGCGCGCTGTCCAGCCTCGACGTCTACGTGGCCGCCGCCCGGAGCATGCTCTACAAGCGCTGCCTGCCGTCCATGACCCAGTCACTGTCCATCGAGGCCAGCGCCGCCGGCCCGGACGCCGCCCTGATCGGCCTCGGGCACCTCGTGCGCGCCTCGGCCGACGTCCGTCCCTCCTAGGCAAGGAGCCCCCGCCCGTGTCCCGTCCCCTCCGCGTCGCCGTCGGCGGCGTGCACATCGAGTCCAGCACCTTCTCCCCGCACCTGAGCACCGCCGCCGACTTCGAGGTCACCCGCGGTGACGCCCTGCTGGCGCGGTACGGCTGGCTCGCCGAGCCGTGGGCCGCCGACGTCGAGTGGATCCCGCTCGTGCACGCCCGCGCCCTGCCCGGCGGAGCCGTGGCCAGGGAGACCTACGACGCCTGGGCCGCCGAGATCGCCGCCGGGCTGGCCTCCGCGGGCCCGGTGGACGGCGTCCTGCTCGACATCCACGGCGCGATGAGCGTGGTCGGGCTGGAGGACGCCGAGGGCGACCTGATCACGGTGGTCCGCTCGGTGACCGGCGGGCAGCCGTTCGTCTCGGCGGCCATGGACCTGCACGGCAACGTCTCCCACCGGTTCTTCGCCGGCTGCGACCTGCTCACCTGCTACCGCACCGCCCCGCACGTCGACGTCTGGGAGACCCGCGAGCGCGCCGCGCGCAACCTGGTGGCGGCCCTGCGCCGCGGGCAGCGTCCGCACAAGGCCCTCGTGCACGTGCCGATCCTGCTGCCCGGCGAGATGACCAGCACGCGCGTCGAGCCGGCCAAGGGCCTCTACGCCCGCGTCCCCGAGATCGAGGCCAGGGACGGCGTCATCGACGCGGCCGTCTGGATCGGCTTCGCCTGGGCCGACGAGCCCCGCTGCCGCGGCGCTGTGGTCGCCACCGGCACCGACGCCGCCGCCACCGCCGCGGCCGCCCGCGAGCTGGGCGAGCAGTTCTGGGCGGCGCGCGACGCCTTCACCTTCGTCGCGCCCACCGGTTCCATGGACGAATGCCTCGACCAGGCACTGATCGCGGTCAAGGACCCGGCCCGGCGCCCGTTCTTCATCAGCGACTCGGGCGACAACCCCGGCGCGGGCGGCGCCGACGACGTCACCTTCGCCCTCGAACGCATGCTGGCCCGTCCCGAGATCGCCGGCGGCTCGGTCCGCGCGGTGTACGCCTCGCTGGTCGATCCGGAGGCCGTGGCCCAGGTCGCCGGCCTCGCGCCGGGCTCGCCGGTCAGCCTGCGCGTCGGCGGCCGGATCGACGCCCGCGAGCCGGGGCCGCTGCCGATCGAGGGCGTGCTGGAGGCGGTCGCCGACGACCCCGACGGCGGGTTGTGCGTCAGCGTGCGGGTGGGCGGTCTGAGCGTGTTCGTCACCTCCCGGCGCATGCAGTACCGCGAGCTGGCCTCCTACGCCCAGCTGGGCGTCCAGGTGGACGACGTCGACCTGGTGACGGTCAAGATCGGCTACCTGGAGCCCGAGTTGTTCGACGCGGCCGGCGACTGGCTGCTCGCGCTCACGCCGGGCGGGGTCGACCAGGACCTGCAACGCCTGCCGTACGAGCGCCTGGCCCGGCCGGTCTTCCCCCTCGACCGCGACTTCGACGCCGACCTCACCGTGATCACCGGCTCATAGACGCACTGACGCGCCGGCCCCCTCCGGCACCCGACCTGGCAGGGCTTGGAGGGGGCTCCCAGTCGGCTCCAAGCCAGGAACAAGAGGGCTAACTCATCATTTCCGCCTGTGAGCGGATATTTCAGGAAAAGGCTGATGAGGGTCGCCGCGGGTGCGGCGGTCGTCGCGGCGGTCATGCTGCCCGCGCTGCCGGCGGCCGCCGACGGCACCCCCGACGAGCGGCCCGACATCCCGGTCGGCACCTGGCTGGCGGCGCGTACGCAGCCCGCGGTGCAGCTGACCAGCTTCACCTACACGGCGACGGTGTCCGTCCCGTCCAACACGATCAACGAGGCGGCCTACAACCAGATCGTCCAGGAGGCCGTCGCCGCCGTCCAGTCCGGCAAGATCTCCTCGGACGAGCGCAGCATCGGCAAGTGGGTCTTCCAGCAGATCGCCGCCAACGTGGACACCTACGTGTCCTCGACCACGCCGATGCGTACGGTCGAGGCCGAGGTCGGCGGCATGTGCACCGGCTGGTGGGTCACCCCCGACGGCTACATGGTCACCGGCGCGCACTGCGTCCAGGTCGGCGAGACCGAGCTCAGCCAGCTCTTCGCCCAGCAGGCGCTGGCCAAGTTCAACAAGCAGGACGCCAAGGAGATCATCAGCGGCCTGGGCGACCTCAAGAACGACGAGGAGATCCTCAAGCTCGCCCAGCAGATCTACGTCACGTTCAACTCGACCCACATGCAGCTCAGCAACCTCAAGCAGAGCCTGTCGGTCATGCAGAGCCTGCCCGGCGGCGGGGTGGACAAGACGGCCAAGGCGGTCCCGGCCGAGCTGGTGTCGGTCGGCGAGAGCTACCCGGGCAAGGACTTCGCGCTGCTCAAGGTGAACGGCCAGCAGAACCTGCCGACCGTGCCGCTCGGCGACGACGCCGACGTGCGCACCGGTGACACGCTCTACATCAGCGGATTCCCCGGCCTGGTCACCAACACGCCGTTCTTCAGCCTGGAGTCGAAGCTGGAGCCGGCCCTGACCGAGGGCCCGTACAACGCCAAGCGCACCACGCAGACCGGCGTGCCGTACATCCAGACGCAGGCGCCGTCCTACCACGGCAACTCCGGCGGGCCGGTTTTCAGCAAGGACGGCAAGGTCGTCGGCATGCTGATCGCGGGCACGGTGAGCGAGGGCGGCGAGGCGTCGGAGAGCGAGAGCTTCGTCCTGCCGGTCGGCATCATCAAGGAGAAGCTCGGCGAGAAGAACGTCAAGCCCGCCCAGGCCGTCACGACGACCCGGTACAACGAGGCGCTCAACGACTTCTTCCGGCACTACTACTCCGACGCGCTGCCGAAGTTCCGCGAGGTCCAGGCGCTCTTCCCGAACCACCCGTACGTGGCCAAGTACATCAGCGACTCCCAGCAGGCGATCTCCGCGGGCAAGGACGAGACGCCCAAGCCGATCCTCATGTGGGTGCTGATCGCCGGCGGCGTGCTGCTGCTTCTGGTGCTGGTCGCGGTCGTGGTCAAGGTCCTGCGCGGACGCCGGCGGCCCCAGCCGGCCGTCGTCTCGCCCCAGCCCGGGTACGGCGCGGTGCCGCCGCCCCCGTGGCAGCAGCTGCCCGCGGCCCAGGCCCAGCTCTCACCGCCGGTGCAGCCGATGCACCAGGCCCAGAGCCCGTACGGCCACGGCGGCGACGGCTACGGCCCCGGCGGGTACGGCGCGAACGGCCACGCCGCGAGCCCGTACGGCTCGGCCCCGGACGCCCACTTCCACCAGCCCCCTCACCAGCAGCCCTCCTACGAGCAGCCCGGCGGCGACCAGACCAGGTCCGTGCGCTACGGCCAGTTCAGCCCGCCCGCGGACCCCAGGTCCGGGCAGGTCGCGGACCTGGAACGGCAGATCGCCGACCTCCAGCGCCGGCTCGGCGACCAGCCCCCGAACGCCTGACGGGCCCGCGTGAGCCGAGTCCCGCCAGACACGTCAGGATGCGTGGCCCCGGAACCCCATGACGGGTTCCGGGGCCACGACGCGTGCCCGCCGGATCCGGGCCGCAGCGCCCGCCGCGGCCTACGATGACCTCGTGGACGTGCTGAGCAGCCGCGTGCTCCTGCGGCCGACCGACCCCGCCCGGACCCGCCGTTTCTACGCCGACACCCTCGGCCTGGCGGTCTACCGCGAGTTCGGCCCCGACGACGATCCCGGCGTGGTCTTCTTCCTCGGCCAGGGATTCCTTGAGGTCGCCGGGCGTTCCGACGGCCCCGCGACCGGTGGCACGCTGTCGATCTGGTTGCAGGTGCGCGACGTCGGGCGCGAGGAGGAGCGTCTGCGGCAGGCGGGCGTCACGGTGCTGCGCGAGCCGCGGCTGGAGCCGTGGGGCCTGGTCGAGATGTGGATCGCCGACCCCGACGGCCATCGCATCGTCCTGGTGGAGGTGCCGCCCGGCCATCCGCTGCGCCGCGACCCGCGGTGAACCGCCCGGCGTTTGCCTCCTGAGCAGATCGTGTGCTAGCTTTAATCCCGTTGCAGTTGTGGTACCCATAAAAGACTTTGTGCGCACCTGACCTAGCTGGACTTTCAGGTGCGTTTTTGTTTTCCGGTCATCTCCGGGATGGGCTCATCGCGGCGACACGGGGATCCGCACGGTGCGGATCCCGTCTCTGCACGTCATCTGAAGGAGATCGTTATGGCTACCGGTACCGTGAAGTGGTTCAACTCGGAAAAGGGCTTCGGCTTCATCGCGCAGGACGGCGGCGGCGCCGACGTCTTCGCCCACTACTCCAACATCGTCTCCAACGGTGGCTACCGTGAGCTGACCGAGGGCCAGAAGGTGGCCTTCGACGTCGTGCAGGGCCAGAAGGGCCCGCAGGCCGAGAACATCGTTCCCGCCTGACCTCACGCAGCCCGCGTCTGGGCCCGCACCCTCTCCGGGGTGCGGGCCCAGACCGCTTTTCAGGGGCATTTGATCGGGTATGGACCGATCAGCTTCGCGAGGTTATGTTGCGAGAGCGTCAGGCACGTTGTCAGACGACGCCGGGGAGCACCACCAGGACTGCGTCTGAGAGGACCCTCGCATGTGCGGCATCGCCGGATGGGTGGACTTCGACCGCGACCTGACCGGCGAACGGGCCACCGCCCTCGCCATGACCGCGACCATGAGCTGCCGGGGCCCCGACGACCAGGGCCTGCACCTCGAACCGCACGCCGCGCTCGGCAACCGCAGGCTCGCCGTCATCGACGTCGAGGGCGGCCACATGCCGATCGAGGCCGAGGGCCTGGCCGTCATCACCTACAGCGGCGAGGTCTACAACTTCCGCGAGCTGCGCGAGGAGCTGGCCGCCAGGGGCCACCGCTTCCGCACCAGGAGCGACACCGAGGTCGTGCTGCGCGGCTACCTGGAATGGGGAGAGGGCGTCGCCGACCGCATCAACGGCATGTACGCCTTCGCCGTCTGGGACGAGCGCGCGCAGGAGCTCGTGCTGATCCGCGACCGCATGGGCATCAAGCCCCTGTTCTACTACCCCCTGCCCAACGGCGTGCTGTTCGGCTCCGAGCCCAAGGCGATCCTGGCCAACCCGCTGGCCCCGCCCGTGGTCGACCTCGACGGCCTGCGCCAGCTCCTCAGCATGGCCACCGTCCGGCAGCGGTCGGTCTACAAGGGCCTGTGCGAGCTGCCGCCGGGCCACCTGCTGCGCGTGGGCCGGCAGGGCACGCGGCTGCGCCGCTACTGGTCGCTGGAGGGCCGCGAGCACACCGACGACCTGGACACGACCGTACGCACGGTGCGCGAGCTGCTCGACGACATCGTCGGCCGGCAGCTGATCTCCGACGTGCCGCTCTGCACGCTGCTCTCCGGCGGCCTCGACTCCAGCGTCGTCACCGCGCTGGCCAGGACGCACGGCCCGATCCGCTCCTTCGCCGTGGACTACGCCGGTTACGCCGAGCACTTCCGGGCCGACGAGTACCGCGGCGACCCCGACCGGCCGTTCGTGCGGATGCTGGCCGAGCACGTCGGCTCCGAGCACACCGACATCGTCCTCGGGCCGGCGGAGCTGGCCGACCCCGGGCTGCGGGCCTCGGTCGTCCGGGCCTGGGACGCGCCGAGCTTCCTGGGCGACATGAACTCCTCCCTCTACATGCTGTTCCGTGCCATCCGCGAGCATTCGACCGTGGCGCTGTCCGGCGAGTCCGCCGACGAGATCTTCGGCGGGTACGCCTGGTTCCACCTGCCGCAGACGGTCGAGGCCGACACCTTCCCGTGGCTGGCGATGGTGATGCGCGAGCAGCAGCCGACCGACATGCTCGACAAGTCGCTGATCCGGCAGCTCGACCTGGACGCCTACACCGCCGACGGCTACCGTACGGCGCTGGCCGAGGTGCCCCACGTGGCCGGGCAGGACGCCCGCGAGCGGCGCATGCGCGAGATCTGCTACCTGCACCTCACCCGCTTCCTGCCCTTCCTGCTCGACCGCAAGGACCGGATGAGCATGGCCGTCGGGCTGGAGGTGCGCGTGCCGTTCTGCGACCACCGGCTGGTCGACTACGTGTTCAACACGCCCTGGTCGATGAAGACGTTCGACGGCAGGGAGAAGAGCCTGCTGCGGGCGGCCGGGGCCGACCTGCTGCCCGAGCCCATCGTGCGCCGGGTCAAGGCGCCGTACCCGGTGACCCAGGACGTGGGCTACGAGCAGGCGCTCCGGGACGCGCTGCGCGAGCTGGCCGCCGACAAGGACGCCCCGGTGCTGCAGCTGCTCGACGCCGACGCCGTCCGCGAGGCCGCCTTCGCGCCGGCCGAGAAGGTGACGACCACGATGAGCAGGTACGGCTTGGAGCTGGCGCTGGATCTGAACGTCTGGCTGACCTCCTACGGCGTGCGCCTGGAGGTGTAGCGGGCACACTGGGCGGATGACGTCCACTGATCATCTGCCGGCCACGCCGTTCGAGGAACAGTTGTGGGCGGCCCACCAGGACGGGCAGACCGCCCTGTGCCTGGGCCTGCTCCGCGACGCCGACCTGGCGTTGCCGATCACCGCCGCCGCCGCGGCCGGGACCGAGCCGCCCGCCTGGGCGACGGCCACGGACTCCGGCCGTACGTGGGTGCTCGCCTTCACCTCGGTCGAGGCGATGGTGACCGCGACCGGCGGCCTGGCCACGCACTGCCGGATCGTCTCGCCCGCCGAGCTGGCGGCCGGCTGGCCGGACCCGCGATGGGGCCTGGCGGTCAACCCGGGCCTCGGGGCCTCGTTCCTGCTGGAGCCCGGGACGCTGGCCAGGCTGGCGGTGCCCACGCTCGTCCAGGACCTGCGGCTCGCGCCCGGGTCGGGGGTGCCGGTGGTGCAGAAGCTGCTGTCCCCGGCCGACATCGCCGACCTGCTGGCGACGGCCGAGCCGCGCGTCTCCGGCTACTGCCACCACGCCCTCGACGTCTCGCACATCGCCACGCCCACGGTGCTGGCCCACGCGCTGAAGCAGCCCGGCATGCTGACCGAGAGCGGCTCGCTGAACATCCTGCGCTGGCATCCCGTCGGCCTCGACCTCTACCGCACCCCGTACGGCGGGCTCGACGAGCAGGGCCGGGACGCGGTGGCCGGCTGGGTGGTCGAGGAGCCGCCGTTCGTCGGCATGGGCCTGGTGCCCAACGTCGACCAGGTCATCCGCGAGTACAAGGTGTACGGCGTCGGCCTGCCGCACGGCGCGGAGATCTGGGAGCTCACCCACGAGGGCACCGAGCACCGGCGCGCGCTCTACCACGGCGACCTGCGGCGGTGGCTGCTGATCGGCCGGAAGGCGGCGGCATGACCTGGCACTTCTACCGCGCCCGCTGGCAGGGCGCCGACTATGTGGCCAGCCCCGAGCCGCACCCCCTTGAGCTGTGGGTACGCCTGCGCGCCACCGGCCCGGCCGACGGTTTCGAGGAGGTCGAGCCCGGCTGTCACGTCCGCACGGTGCCGTTCACCGAGTGCGCGTCCCTGCAGTTCGTCACCACGGAGTGCACCTGGCGGGGCGAGCGGTTCCAGGTGCACGACGAGCGGGACGGCCTGCTCCTGCTCGAATACCTGGGCGGCTCCGCGCCCGCGGCGCTCGCGCTGGGGCTGGAGCGGGTCGAGCGGGGGGTGTACCGGGCGTGGGCCCCGCGGACGGAGATCACCGAGCTCCGCGAGGAAGTTGTGGCGATAAGTCCCCAAGATGGGCCTTTTTGAAGATTGGCTCTTGTCTCCTGTTGTTCATGTGACAGAAACTGACCTGAAAGGTGGATGTGACGTAAGAAACACGCGGCATGGGGGCGGGGGTGTCATGGATTCTCCTGACGTGGCGGGGATGCGGGCATACGGCGACGAGCTGCGCGACATGTTCCGCCAGATCCAGGACGTGGGCATGGAGCTGCACCAGCAGGCCAAGGCCGTCCAGGTGACCGAGACCTCGAAGGACGGCCTGGTGTCGGTCACCGTCGGCTCGCGCGGCGAGCTGATCCGGCTCGACCTCGACCCGCGCATCTACCGCCGCCCCGACGCCCGTCAGCTCGCCGACACCATCGCCGAGACCACCCGGCTGGCCGCCGAGCGCGCCCAGGAGCGCGTCACCGAGATCTTCGAGCCGGTGATCCCGCGCGAGGACTTCCAGGCGCATCTGAGCGGCGATCTCGAAACCGTCATGGCCCGGCTCGCCGACCGCATGGGAGGCAGCCGATGAGGCCCTGGGACGGCACCCAGATCATCAAGCCCGTCGTGGACTCGGGCATCTCCCAGTGGACCACCGTGGCCGAGGACTGGGAGAAGGAGTCCGAGCGGCTGGTCGCCGCGGTCGTCGAGGCGCTGGCCGCCGCGCCCTGGGGCAACGGCGCCGAGGGCCAGGCGTTCATGAACTCCCATTTCCGCGACGACGGCCCCAACCGCATGCTCAACCAGTGCGTCGAGCTGTCCAAGCAGATGATGGACGCGTGCGGCAGGCTGCGCGCGAGCATCGACAACACCCTCGGCGTGGACGCCGCCATCGAGCAAGACCTCAAAGCACGAGAGGTCTGACGCGTGACGCACAGCGCGACCGGCCCCCAAGGGCCGACTTCCTACGGTTCGTCAGGTGTGCCCACCATCCAGCCCCCGGTCCGCATCGACCGGGACGTGGAGCCGGTCTGGGAGACCGAGGTGCTGCCCGACTGGGTGGTCAACTGGTTGATCCCGATGTTGTCGGCCGGTCAGAAGTGGCCGGAGGCGAGCGAGAGCGGGATGTCCAAGCTCGCCCACGCCTACCACGCGCTGGCCGCCGGGGCGATCGGCACCGCGCCGCGCGCCGGCTCGGCCGTGCGCACCGTGGCGACCGGCTGGTCCTCGCCGGCCAGCGCCGACTTCGTCTCCCGCGCCAAGTACCTGTACGGCCAGGGCGCCGGCATGGCGGGCGCGGCCGGCAAGTCGCAGAACTACCTGAGCCAGTCGGAGAACTTCGCGGTCGAGACCCAGTACTCCAAGCTGTCCGTCAACGTGGCGTTCTGGGTCACGGTCGTCGCCATCGCCATCGCGCTCTTCGCCGCCTTCTTCACCGCCGGCTCCGCGACGGCGATCATCGGGCCGTACGCGGCCGCGGGCCGCGCGGCGATCAGCCGGATCCTGGTCCGGCTCGCCATGATCGGCGCCAGGGAGGTGGGCGCCGGCAAACTGGCCCGGGTGACCGCGCTCAGCGGCGCCACCGGGCGCGGCCTCATCGCCCGGCTGCTCGGCTCCGCGATCGGCAAGGAGCTGATCGAGGAGATCGGCGAAGAGTTCTTCATCGACGCCGGCGCCCAGTACCAGCAGATCCAGATGGGCACCAGGAAGGAATGGGACTGGAAGAAGTCCCAGGCCGCGATCATCGGCGCCGGCGGCGGCGCGCTCGCCGGCACCGCGCTGTCCGGGCCCATCTCCAAAGTCACCCGGCACATGCCGGGCTTCCCCGGCCGGGCGATGACCACCGGCCTGACCAACACGATCGCCTCCCCGGTCGGCAGCTTCTTCGCCAACGGCCTGGTGTACGGCCAGTGGGACAACCCGTTCACGGCCGACGCCATCATGGGCGGCTTCATGGGCGGCGCGGGGCGTACCGGGTCGATCAGCCCGTTCAACCCCGAGGTGTACACGACGCTGGCCAACCCGGTCACCGCCCTGGCCTCGGCCTACGACACCGCCGCCCGTACCGACGCCGCCCGCGCGGGTGGCGGCGACCCCAACGCCGGGGGCGGGAACCCGCCGGCCGGCAGCCCCGCCCCTTCGGGCGGCGGGCCCGTCGTCCCCGCCGGGGCGGCGCAGGCCGGCGCGTCCTCCTCCAGCCAGAACGACGACGTCAGGCGCGGCACGTCCGCCGCCCCCGACTCCGACGCCGGCCCGCGCCGCGGCTCCACCTCGCGGGACGACCGGCAGAACACCGACCGCGAGCCCCGGGCCGAGACCACCGACGACACCACCGACGACACCGCGGCGGACTCCGACACGACGCCGCAGGCCCCGGACCCGAAGGCGAAGACCAGCTCCGCACCGGCTCCGCAGACCACCGCCGCCCCCCAGACCCAGGACGACTCCCAGAACCAGGACGACTCGCAGGACGACCAGCAGGACGACCAGCAGGAGGACCAGCAGCAACCGGCTCCCCAGCAGGACGCCCAGCCCGCCCCGGCAGCCCAGCAGGACACCCAGCCAGACGCTCAGCCCGACACCCAGCAAAACGCACAACAGGACGCCCAGCAGGACGCCCAGCAAAACGCACAACAGGACAATCAGCAGGACAACCAGCAGAGCCCTCAGCAGGACGACCAGCAGGGGCCGATCGCGCAGCAGGGCGACCAGCAGGGAGCGGCCGCCCCGCAGAACGACGACACCCCCGCCACCACGTCGGCCGCCGCCCCCGACGACGCGCCGCCGCCCACGCCCGTCCTGGCGACCGTCCGGGCCCGTAACGCGCTGATGAACTCGCTCACCGTGGACTTCCCCGGCGCGGTCGTCGGCCCGAACGGCGACCTCCTCATCCCCTCCCCCGACGGCAGCGTACGGGTGATCCGCGCCGCCACCATGCGACGCGTGCGCGCCGCCCTGGACACCCGCGCCGACGAGGTCACCGACGCCGACGAGCTGCAGGCCGAGGCCACCGCGCTGGTGCTGCTGGCCCAGGAGACAGGCGAGACCCGGCAGCCCGCCACGAGCAGGCCGGGCACGGTCACGTCGAGGCCGGTCCCGGGCACCCGGCACGTCCCCGACGCCCGGCCGGGCACCTCGCTGCAGCCCGACGAGGTCCAGGAGGGCGCCGACGCCCTGCGGACGTCCCACTTCCTCAACCAGGACGTGCAGGACATCACCTGGTCGGCCGACGGCACGCTCGTCGTCCGGACCAGGAACAACGGCACCCACCACTTCCGCCCGGTCGTCGGCGAGATGACCGAGGGGCTCATGGGCGAGACCGAGCTCTCGACCGGCGAGGACGCCCAGCACGCCCACGTCGTGCACTTCGCCCCCGGCATGAACCCCAGCCAGGTCTCCCGGGTCTGGCTGCACGAGATCACCGACACCCTGCAGAAGCTCCAGGAGGACACCGCCCCCAAGCGGCGGGGCTTCCTGCGCCGCAAGCCGGCGACCAGCGAGCCCACGCAGGACATGTGCGCCCAGGCCCAGCTCAACGAGCTGGCGTTCCTGGCCGAGCAGTGGCACGCCGCGCAGACGCCGCAGGAGCAGCGGCTGCTCGCCCTCGACATCGACGGCGTGTCCCGCCAGCTCACCGACCGCGGCCACACCCCGCCGCTGCCACCGTGGGCCCCCAAGCCGGGGTCCCGGCCCACCCACGCGCCGCCGGTGCCGCAGGGCCGCCCCGCGCGCGAGGAGCTGCCGGCCGTCATCGACGCGCTGCAGCGGGCCGAGCAGGCGCTCAAGGAGCAGATCGCGGCGAAGCGGAAGAGCGCCGAGGAGGCCAAGGAGGCGATCCGCAAAGCGCGGCAGGAGGCACGGAAGGCTGACCGGCAGCACGACCAGGGCCACGCGGAGCGAGCGCGCAAGGCGCGGCAGGAGAGCCGTACCCATCGCGCCACCCGGGAACGGCACACCAGGATCGCCGACGCGTACGAGGTCGCGCTGCGCGAGGCGACCCGGACCCGGCAGACGTACCAGCAGCTGCTCACGGCGTTGAACGAGATCGAGAACCCGAGCGCGCCCGCCGGGCCGGTCGGCATGCGGCCCGTCGCCGAGCGGCTGGCCAACCAGGTCCTGCAGCAGCACGCCGCGTACCTGGACGCGCTGGCCGCCGCGTTGCCCCAGGAGATCAACCTGGCCGCGGCCCAGCCGACGGGCCGGCTGGCCCACGTGTCCGCCCTCACCACCGCCGTCAACGACCTGCTGGCCGACAACGGCATCGGCCACAGGTTCACGACGCACGAGCTGGAGGGGGCGATCCGGGCGGACTTCCACAAGGCCGTCTCCGCCGACGGCCTCGTCGTGCAGGTGGGGCACCACGGCAAGGCGGCCGAGGTGCGCATCAAGCTGACGCTCGCCGACCTGGTCGAGGTGCTCGATCCGGCCATCAAGGGGTCGGAGATGATGGTGGGCCTGTTCCACCAGGCCGGCCGTACGGCCTCGGTCAGCCAGGCGGGCAGCGGCGGGCTGTCGATGGGCTTCGACACCAGCGTCCTGGCCCAGTTCCTGCCCGAGGACCACGTGGCCAGGACGATGGCGCAACTGCTGGGCGTCGGCCTCGGCGCCTCGATCGGGCGCAACTGGTCGAACACCGGCGGAGCCGGCATGTTCGCCCAGACGGGCTCGGTCACCGACAACCGGAGCGAGTCGCTGCTGTTCGACGCCGCCGCCACCTGGACGGCCGAGATCCGCACCGGCCAGGACGAGAACTGGCGGGGCACCGTCACGGTCGACTCCGGCGCTCCCGGCGACTCGTCGAGCCAGCGGTTGTGGTTCTCGCACTCCGCCACCGACCAGCCGCCGCGCAAGCTGGAGTGGATCGACAGGGCCAAGCGCCGCAAGGAGATGCCCAACGTCGTCGTCCAGAGCATGAGCGACCTGGAAGGCGCCGTCGACATGCTCGCGGACGTGCTCGGCGGCGACTACGCCCAGATCGGCACCTCGGCCCGCGACGCGCTGCGCGGGTTCGTCACCCATAACCTGCCCCACAACCTGCGGACCGCGGTCAACGAGGGGCTGGAGCGCGTCTTCACCAAGAACGGCGAGCCGCAGGTCCGGGTACGCGCCGAGAGCCGGGTCGTGGTGGAGCTCTCCCAGCCGGTCGGCGGCTCGACCTCCGAGGAGTGGGAGGAGGAGGTGCTGGTCGACTTCGTCGCGACACCCGCGGGCGCGTCCTCGGGCGCCTCGCTCGAAGGCAACGCCTCGGCCGGGTTCAAGGCTCCGGGGTTGGAGGGCGTGGACCTCGGCGCATACCATCCCACGATCGGCCCCAAGGCCAACGGGGCGAGAGGGGCGTCGCGGTCGTACTCGGCCACGGCCAACAAGCAGGCGATCCACCCCAGCGTGCGCCGCATGACCCACCCCAAGCAGAGCTACCGGCTCGTGGTGGTCACCACGTTCACCGTGGAGCGGTTCGGCGAGCCGCCCGTCACGTTGACGCCGGTGCGCAGCACGGCGCTGGCCGACATGCGCGAGAAGGCCGCCTTCCGTTTCGGCCTGCCCGTGGACAGCGCCGCGCTGGTCCGCAAGAACGGACAGCCGGTCACCGACGCCAACGGCGAGCCGGTCCTGCGCGGCGACCCCAACCCCGCCCCGCCGCCCGGCCGCAAGCCGGAGTTGCCCATATGGCTCGGCGAGGGGCCGGGGAAGATGCGCGGCGCGGGCCCGGCCCTGGTGGAGGAGATCGAGGGGCTGGCGGAGTTCCGGGAGAAGGTCCTGGAGGAGCTGGCCGAGCGGGGGGTCATCCCCAAGGTCGTGAACGGCGTGCCGGAGTACGCCACCAACGATCTCGCCCGCGCCAGCCAGATCCTCAACCGGCAGGAGCTCCTGGAGCAACTGTCGGAGCAGCGGATCCGCGCCGCCTACGACTCCCTGGCTCAGGACGGCATCGTCCTCGACCTGACGCTGCACGGTCTCAACGCCGCCCCCGAGCACTACATGCTGCACCTGTCGCTGCAGCAGGACTTCAAGAACGTGACCTACGTCGGTCACACCGACACCCAGACGGTGGTCAACCTCGACATCGGCTCCGACACCTCGGCCCGCGGCATCAGCAGGTCCAGGACGTACAGCGGCGGCGCGTCGGTCAGCGAGAGCGACGGCCCGGACAAGGGGCACGACGGCCTCACGCACGAGGTCGGCGTCAACGGCGGCGGCAACCGCACCCGTACGGCGGGCTCCAGCGCCGGCGGCACGACCAACATCGTGACCCTGGAGGAGAGCAACGGCCCGGTCGCGATCCTGAAGCTGGGCCACCACATGACCGCCGCCCTGCTGCACAACGGCACGACGACGACGATCGCGACCGCCGAGGGCTCGGCCCAGCTCGTCTTCGCCGCCGACCTGCTCCCGTCGACGAAGGAGACGCCGCCCGCGCCGATCGGGCGGATGTCCCCGAAGCTCAGGTCCATCGCACAGTTGCTGCACGTGGACGTGGGCCGTCCCCTGGACGCGGCCCGCCAGGTGCTGCCACGCGGCACGACCGCCGACTCCGTGGCCCTCCAGCACCTCATGACGTTCCTGAACGTGCGCAACCTGGTCGGCCATCCGAAGCTGCTGAACCGGCCGTTCACCACGGACGGCGCGATCCGGCCGAACGGCGGCCCCACGCGCTCGTCGCTGTCGGTGTCCGGCGAGATCGGCGAGACCGAGGTGGTGGGCGTCGTCGACCACGTCACCGGCAAGATCAAGTTCGGGCTCGGCAGCGCGGGGATCTCGTGGGGCGGCTCGTCCGGTCTGTCCGCGGGGATGTCGACGAGCGCCTCCGACCTCGACGACGGCGGCACGACCAGCGACGGCGGCTCGCTCTCGCTGCCCTCCCGGTCCGGCGGCACGTCCGAGTCCACCGCGCTCACGGACATCTGGGGCAGCGAGGAACTGCTGATCAACTTCGGCCGCCACTACATGCTGCGCAGCACCGTCGATCTCACCCTCACCGGCTCCGAGAGCGCCGAGCACGGGGTGCCGACCGGCGAGCGCATCACCGTCAGCGGGTCCAGGACGGAGACCGTCTCCGGCACCGCGCTGTTCGCGGTCGCCGAGGACGACGCGCTGCTGATGTACGGGGAAGGCGACCTCGACCTGCCGCTCCACCTGGTCGGCGACGCGGTCGAACGGTTCCTCAACGGCAGCCTGACCCTCGACCGGAGCATCGCGGTCCCGCTGGTGCAGCGCTACGTCAAGGACATGGCGCAGTCGGGGGTCACCAACGAGTACACCGAGCGCCACACCCCGCAGGCCCTGCTGACCAAGCTCAAGGAGGTCGCCGACCTCGGCTCCCCCGCCCCGGGAAGCCCGCAGGAGAAGCTCGACCAAGCCCTGGACGACGCCGCCGAGCAGCTCGAACGCTCCAGGGACGTGGTGCTCGCAGCGCCGTACGACCGGTCGGTGGGCCCGAGCGCGACCGAGTCGCTGACCCTGACGGACGAGAACGGCAACCCGGTCGACGTGATCGACGCGGTCCGGAGCGCCGTGCAGGACGCCGTGCCCGGGGCGCTGGACGAGAGCACCACCCTCGCCGAAGAGCTGAACGTCGACTTCTCCGAGGACGCCGCGGTGATCCACGTCGCCGACATGTGGTCGTCGAGGGGCTTCGAACGCAGCTACCACGTCCAGCAGGGCGCGCAGGTGACGCAGGCCGAGGAGGTGACGGTCAGGGTACGCCTCGAACCCGTCGGCGACCCGCGCGCGGCCAGGATGCTCAGTCAGACATCGCAGGCCGGTCTGATCGTCCAGCACTACCGGTACACCGACCAGACGCATTCGGAGTCGTACAACGGGTCCTATTCGGCCGGCCTCGACTCGTCCACCGGCGACCCGGCCGGCGGCCAGGGCGGCGGCCTGTCCACCGACCGCGGACGCGGGTACTCGGGCTCCACCAACCACCAGAACACGCGACTGCAGCGGATCGGCCTGTTCAACGGGCTGACCCAGGTGGAGCAGCAGATGCGGGTCGTCATCGAGGTGGAGCGCCGTCCCGTGCGGGGAGGCAGGATCCCGGCCGGCGCCAAGAAGACCGCCGACACGCTCCAGCGCAAGCCGCGCGCCACGCCGCCGGTCGTCTACAACGCCACGCTGGTGCGGCGCATCCCGACCGGCATGACCAGGCCCGCCGGCGAGGATCCGGGGCCGGTCGTCATGAACACCGACCCCCGGCAGGCCGAGCTGCATCCCGGCTTCTTCCCGGCGGCGCTGTGGGAGAGCCCGGCCAAGCCCAGCCTGTACGAGGTCGTCACCGCCCAGCTCACCAAGATGCTGGGCGCGGCGGCGGTGCAGGAACGCCGCCCCGAGCTGATCAGGCGGCTGGCGCCGTCGGCGCTGCTGACCGCGTTCGAACGGATGACGGACCCCTCAGGCGAGCCGATCGTCCCGGTGTCCAGGCAGAAGTTCAAGGACCAGGGCGTGACGGTCACCGCCCACGCCCGCCTGTCCGACCTGACGATCGTGGCCGGGCCGTACGACGGGGAGAAGGGCCAGGTCGACCGCCAGGCCGACGCCCAGAACGTGACCGTCTCCCGCGGGCGGACGACCCCGCTGGGCTGGGGCGTCAACGGGTCGGATAAGTCGACCGGCGTCAACGGCGGCGTCAAGGGCGGCGAGCAGACGTCCGAGAGCGTCAGCGACCACCACGGGGCGCGCCGCGAGCGCAGCATGTTCGAGAAGGGCAAGCTCTACACCGTACGTCTGCGGGTGGACTACGACCTCGACTTCCAGTACATGGCGCGGCTGCGCGACGGCAACGAGCACCCGGTCGGCGACCCCGTCCACCTGCCGTCCGCCTCGACCGGCGAGGTGGACGTGATCATGTTCGGGGAGGAGATCGAGGAGCTGCGCGAGCGCATGGCGGCGGGCGTACGGCTCGGGCCGCCGCGTCCCGGCGGCCCGCCGCCCGCGACGTTCACCTTCGTGCCCGCCTCCGAGAACCAGAACCCGATCCAGACCCTCCAGGAGGCCCGCCTGGCCGCCCGCGACCGCGGCGAGGTCGCCCGGGTGGCGGTCTGGGAGGCCGACGGCCTCCACCGCTACCGCGTCATGCCCGACGGCTCGCTGTACAGCGAGACCCTGGACGGCGGCTTCGCCGAGTCGATCGCCGGCCTCACGCCCGACCTGCTGGACGCGGCCCGCGGCGTCGGCCTCGACCTGCGCGACGTCTTCATGAACCCGACCACGGCCGGCACCTTCACCGAGCAGGTCCAGACCGCGCTCGCCGCCCTCGACGCCCTCCCCGCGCCCGCGCCGCCGCCCGCCTGGCCCGCTCCCGCCACCGCCGAGCACACGAACCCGGTGGGCGGCAGCGTGGCGCAGGGCGTGACGCCGGCCGCCGGGATGCCGTCCCCCGCGATCGAGAACACGCCGTTCAGCAGGTCGTCGCGCCCCGAAGGGGTGCCCGACCTGAGCATGGACGAGCTGCGCGGCCAGCCCCTGTCCGCCGTCGACCTCGGCGGCGCCGCCGCCCACGTGGGCTGGACCGGGGACGACGTCCTGACCGTCCAGGTGCCGGGCGCGCCCGACCAGCACGTCCGCGTGGAGGTCGGCGAGCCGGGCGAGGGCCTGAACGCGCTGACCGTGCCGCGCGCGGGCACGGCCGAGGAGCCGCACCTGCTGCGGATCTGGGGACGCGTGCATCCCGACCTGGTGTCGTCGGTCCTGGTCCACGATCTCTCGCACGTCGTCCAGGCGGCGACCGCGGCGGCGGCCGGCATGCCGCAGGGCGTGCTGAGGACGTCGCCGCAGGGCGAGCAGACCGAGGGCACCGACCTGTGCCTGCTCCCCCGCATGGACGAGCACGCCCACCTGTCCGACAAGTGGCACGCCACCACCGACCCGGCCCGGCGCGAGCGCCTGGCGGCGGCGATCGACGCCGTCGCCGAGGACATCCGCCGGCGCGGCCACACGCCGCCGGCCCCGCCGTGGGGCACCGGGCCCCGCGCGCCGGCCGCCCCCGAGCCGCAGAGCCGGATCGCCCGCCTGCTCAACGGCGGCTCGGCCACCGGCCTGGACACCTCGCCGCCGGGCCTGGGCAAACTGGCCGCGATCGCCGGCGTGCCCGCCATCACCCCGGGAGCCGCTCCCGCCAACGGCGCCGCCCCGCACGTGGGGCCGGCGGACACGTTCACGGTGACCACCCCCGGCGGCGAGTTCACGCTGACCCTGGCCGAGGCCGCGCCCGGCGCGGACGGGGTGACCGTCGAGTCGAGCGCTCCCGGCCACCTGACGCTGCGGGTGCCCGCCGACGCCGGCTCCAGGGCCACGGCGGGCGTCGCCGAGCACGTCGCGGCCCACGCCGCCACGCTCGCCGGCGACCCCGCCACCGGCCGTCCGGCGCAGGCCCGTCCCGCCGAGGGCGGGCGGCCCGGTCCGGCCGAGGCGGCGGCGCTGGCCCGGCTGCGCGGGCTGGCACGGGCGGTCGCCGAGGCGGGCCCGATCCGCTCGCGCGCCGAACGGGCTGCGCTCCAGGAGGAGGCCCGGCGGCTGGGGCTGACCGGCGACCAGCAGGGCGCGCCGTCCAGGCTGGCGGAGCTGTCCCGCTCGGGCGACCTCACGCCCGCTGACGTCACGGCGATCCGCGGTCACGCGACGCTCCCCGAGACGGCCGCCGCCGGAGCCGTCGTACGGGCCGCCGCCCTCATGGGCGGGCGCGTCGTGATCCACGGCCCCGGCCTGCTCGACATCGTGCTGCCCGGCCGGGCGCCCATCACCGTCGACGTCCGGCGGCCCGGGTCCGGCGAGCCCGACCCCGGCGTGCTGACCTACGACGTGGACCCGGCCCGCACGGTCGGCGCGAACGAGCGGGCCGCCGCCGGGACGGCCGCCGCCGCCGTCGCCCGCGCGCTGGGCCTGCCGCCCGCCGACAGCCAGGAGCTGGCCGAGCTGCACGAGGCCGTGCGCCAGGCCCGCGTGGCCAACACCAGGCAGCGCCCGGGCCGCCTGGGCGTGCTGTTCGACCTGGTCACCGGGGCCCGCCCGGAGATCCTGCGGCTGCTTCCGCCGCAGGTGGCCGACGAGCTGGCCACCCTGGCGGACGGCCGCCGCCCTCGCGACTGGTCCGCGATCCTGGACCAGGTCCGCGCGCTGGCGAACACGACCGGCTGGAACCCGCCCGAGGGCGAGTGCGTGTGCCCGGACGACGGCCCCTGCGTGTGCGGCCTCCGGCTGAACGACACCCCGCTGGTGACGCCGGACCCCGAGGCGGTGGCGGTGTGACAGGCGGGACGTCGGGCATCATGGGAACCCCGAGGAGAGGACGGCTATGACTTTCGCGGTGGCGCGGACGAGGGACGAGGCGCATCTCTACCTCGACCTCAACCCCTGCGCCTGCGGGTCCACCGACACGACCTGGCGCAACGGGCTGGTCGACGTCGAGGGCGAGCTGGTCAACCGCTACTTCGGCCCGTGCGAGGAGTGCGGCACGCCGCGCGAGTTCGTGTTCGGGCTGCCGGAGCGTCCGGTGCTGCCCGCCGGGTTCCCGACGTTCGGCGGCCCCGAGCCGTCGGAGCTGCTCGACGCGGGCGAGTGGTTGTGGGTGGCCGACCTGACGGCCAGCGACGTGCCGGTGGCCGACCGGGCCGAGGCCCTGCGCACGCTGAGGATCGCCGCCGCGGCGGTGGAGGAGGTCGTCAAGTTCGTGCCGGCGGGCGCGGACGCGGTGCCCGACGACGGGTTCTGGTCCGAACGCGGACAGGGGGTGCGCGCGGCCGAGCCCGGCAGGTTCCAGCTCGACCGGCTGCTGGTCGTCCGCGACACCTACCAGGCGCTGGCGGGTGAGTATGCCTGAGCAGGGTCTGGGCCGCTCGCTCGTCGAGGCGTACGTCTACCTCGACCTGGTGGCCCACTCCGGCACGCCGGGCGCCTCGCGCGACGCCACCGTCGACCAGGACGCCGAGAGCCTGCGGGTGCGGCTCGGCGACGTGGAGGTCGAGGTCCCCGTCGAGGCCGAGCGGGCGGCCAGGGAGACCGGCGCGACGTTCGGCACCGGCCTGTCGGAGCTGCTCGACCCCGGCCAGTGGGTGCTGATCGCCACCACGTACGCGAGCCGGGCCCTGGAGGAGGGCCTGTTCTACGCCGCCGGCCCGGCCTCCCCCGAGCGGTACGACGCCGTGGCGACCGGCTGGCGCTTCGCCGCCGACGCCCTGGCCGAGGCGCTGAAGTTCTTCCCGCCGGAGGCCGCCGAGCTGCCGCCCGACGCCTTCTGGAGCGAGCTGGGCCGCACCGTGCGCGAGACCGAGCCGCAGCGCCTGACCCGGGCGAAGCTGGAGGACGACCTGGCCTTCTACCGCAAGAGCCTCGACGACTTCGAAAGCCTGCACACAAGGCCCTGACCGGCAGAGTGCGCCCCCCGGAGGGTAAGGCTCTCATTACCGATTGGCTACTCTACTTTTAGTAGCTGAATAACTACTTTCGGTAATGTCCTGCTCCTCCTCAGGGAAGAGGCGCGCCATGCCCCAGTACGCCGCGGTCCCGCGGCTCCCGACCGGCCCCACCGGCCTCGGAACCTCCGCGCTCCACCTTCCGATCCCCGCTCCACCCTCTGCGCCCAGGCAGTTGCCGGTCCCGATCCCCTATGTCGAGCGGGAGTGGGGCGACGGCTCCTACCCGCCGCTCTACTGCCCCGAGACGGTCCGCGACGACCCGGCGCTCGGCGCGGAGGTCGACCGGCGGCTCGTGGCGTGGGCCGAGAAGGTGGGCCTGCACGCCGGGCGGATGGACGAGTTCGCCGCCACCGGGTTCGGCCGGCTGGCGATGCTCGCCCATCCCGACAGCGACGACCCCGACCTGCTGCTGATCGCGGCGCAGATGAACACCGCCTGGTGGGCGGCCGACGACTACTACGCCGACGAGACCGAGCTCGGCGCGAGCCCCACCGAGCTGCCGCCGCGCCTGGCGCTCGTCATGTCGGCCATGGACCCGCCCCCGCCCGCGGGCGTGTACACCGAGCAGCTCGAAGCGGCGATCGAGGCCGACCCCGTGCTGGTCTCCCTGCGCTCGGCCACCGGCCACCTGTCCCGCCACGGCACCCCGTCACAGGTCATGCGGGCCTGCAACACCACCTTCCAGATGTACGTGAGCTGGACCGCCTACGCCGCCTGGCGCTACCTGGAGACCCCGCCGCCCGTCTGGCGCTACCTCGCGGCCCGGCAGCACGACAGCTTCTACACCTCCATGACCCTCATCGACGTCGTCGCCGCCTACGAGCTGCCCGCCAACCTGTTCTACGACCGGCGCTTCCACACCGCGCTCATGCAGGCCGGCACGGCCAGCGTCATCGTCAACGACCTCCACTCCGTCGCGCGGGAGGCGGCCGACGAGCTGCCCGACTCCAACGTCGTCCTGCTCATCGCGGGCGAGGAGAAGTGCTCCACGCGCGAGGCCACCGAACGCGCCGTCGCGCTGCACAACGACTTCGTCAAAGGCTTCGAGACCAGCCAGCGCGAGCTCGCCGCCGTTCCCTCCGTGGAACTGCAGCGATTCCTGCGCGGCGCCCAGGGCTGGATGGCCGGTTGCCTCGAATGGCACGGCAGCAGCAGCCGCTACCACTCATGACGACCGGCCGCCCCCGGCCGGGAAGGAGCTCTTCCCAGGTGACCGTCAACACCCAGTCCCCCGTCCTCACGAGCCACTACCAGCACTCCGTCGCCAGCTACTGGAACGCCGAGAAGAACCCGGTCAACCTGCGCCTGGGCGACGTCGACGGCCTGTACCACCACCACTACGGCATCGGCGAGGTGAACTGGACGGTACTCGACGGCCCCGAGGACACCCGCGAGGACCGCATCGTCAAGGAGCTCCACCGCCTGGAGACCGCCCAGGCCGACCTGCTGATCAGCCATCTCGGCCCGCTCGAACCCCACCACCGGGTGCTCGACGCCGGCTCCGGCCGCGGCGGCAGCAGCCTGCTGGTCAACATGCGGTACGGCTGCGAGGTCGACGGCGTGTCCATCTCCGAGTCGCAGGTCGCCTTCGCCAACGACCAGGCCAAGAAGCGCGGCGTCGACGACAAGGTGCGCTTCCACTTCCGCAACATGCTGGAGACCGGCTTCGAGACTGGATCGTTCCAGGCCAGCTGGAACAACGAGAGCACCATGTACGTCGAGCTGTCCCTGCTGTTCGCCGAGCACGCCCGGCTGCTGCGCCGGGGCGGCCGGTACGTCTGCGTCACCGGCTGCTACAACGACGCCTACGGCCTGCCGTCCCGGGCGGTCAGCCAGATCAACGCCCACTACATCTGCGACATCCACCCCCGCAGCACGTACTTCGAGCAGATGGCGGCCAACCGGCTGGTCCCGGTCAGCGTCGTCGACCTGACGGCGGCCACGATCCCGTACTGGGAGCTGCGCGCCCGCACCCACCTGGCCACGGGCATCGAGCAGTCCTTCCTCGACGCCTACAAGAACGGCAGCTTCCAGTACCTGCTCATCGCGGCCGACCGCGTCTGATCAACCGGCCACCGCGGCGGCCAGCTCCCACGGGTCGTGGGCCGAGAAGACGCTCACCTGGTCGCCGTGGTCCCGTACCAGCTCCCGCAGCCGGGCCTGGGTGCCGAGCCGCAGGTCGTGATGGACCTCCGAGCGGGTCTGCACGACGTCCATCAGCGGGTGCGGATGCGGGTCCGGCTGCAGCTCGCGGTGGTAGTAGTAGGCGTCGCCGCAGTGCAGCAGCCAGCGGTCCCCCTCGCGGACGGCGACGCCGGTGTGCCCGGCGGTGTGCCCGCCGAGGGGGACCAGCCTGATGTCCTCGGGCAGCCCGTCGGGCTTGATCGAGGCGAAGCCGAACCAGTCGTCGTTCGCCTCCGGGGTGTAGGTCACCCAGTCGGGGCCGTGCGCCCAGTGGGCCGGGCGGTAGCGGTAGCTCGGGGCCTCGGCCAGCGCCGCCTCCAGCTCGGCGGCCAGCAGGTGCACCCGCGCGCCGGGGAAGTCGGGCAGCCCGCCGCAGTGGTCGACGTCGAGGTGGGTGACGATGACGTGGCGCACGTCGTCCGGGCGGTAGCCGAGCCGGGCGACCTGGCGTACGGCGGTCTCCTCCTCCTCCAGCGCGGGCTCGGCCATGGCCACCCAGTCGGCGCCCAGCGTGCCGGCCGGGTCGCGCACATTGCCGAGCCCGAGGCCCGTCTCGACCAGCACGAGCCCGTCGGCCGGGGTCTCCACCAGCAGGCAGTGGTTCACGGCGGGGGCGGCGGGCGGGCCGTCGTAGGTGGCTTCGATCGTCCGTACGGATCCGCAGTTCAGGTGATGAATCCTCATGGGGACGATCGTCATACTTGAACCGCGGTTCAAGTCAACTCGTCAGCCGCCCGCCATCATGTCGCCGAAGGCGCGGGCCGCCGGGCCCGAGGTGAACAGCCGGTCGAGCCGCGCCCTGGCCAGCCGGCGGCGGAACGGCCCGGCCAGCGTCTCGTCGCCGGCCTCGTGGGTCATCTCCGTCATCCAGCGGGAGAACTCCTGGTGGTGCCACACCCGTTCCAGGCAGGTGGCGGAGTAGGCGGCCAGCGGCTCCTCGTCGCCCTCGCGCAGGGCGGCGCGCAGCGCGCGGGCCAGCACGTCGGCGTCGGCGACCGCCAGGTTCATGCCCTTGCCGCCCATGGGTGTGATGATGTGGGCCGCGTCGCCCACCAGGAAGAGCCGGCCGTAGCGCATCGGGTCGACGACGTGGCTGCGCATCTCGACGAACGCCTTCTCCCCGATCGGGCCGTCCGGCAGGCCGTCGTCGGCCAGGCGCAGCCGCAACTGGGCCCAGATCCGCTCGTCGGGCCAGTCGGCGGCGGTGGCGTCGGGGGTGCACTGGAGGTAGAAGCGGCTGGCCCGCGGGCCGCGCGGGAAGTGGGCGGCGAACCCGTGGGCCGTGATCGCCATCAGCGGGTAGCCCGGCGGCGGGACGTCGGCGAGCACCGTCAGCCAGCCGATGCCGTAGTCGTGGGAGTAGGTGGTGAGGGCGTGCGCGGGCACGCCGGCCCGGCTGACGCCGTGGTGGCCGTCGCAGCCGGCGACGTAGGAGCAGGCGATCTCGTGCGTGACGCCGCCGGCGTCGCGGTAGGCGACCGTCGGCGCGGACCCGTCGACGCCGCGCGGGGTCACCTCGGCCGCCTCGAACCGCAGGTCGCCGCCGGATTCGAGGAGACGCGCCAGCAGCCTGCCGACGAGCACCTGCTGCGGCACGAGCCGGCCCGTCCGGCCCTCGGTGATCGCGGGGACGTCGAGGAAGCGCCGCTCGCCGTCGACGCGGAACTCGAACCTGGTCTCCTGCGGCATGCCCGCCAGGACGGTGTCGGCCAGGCCCCACTCCTCGAAGACGCGGGCGCCGTGGTGGTCGAGGATGCCCGCGCGCTGGCGCTGCTCGACGTACGGGCGGCTCTGCCGTTCGAGCACCACGCACTCGACGCCGGCCTGGCGGAGCAGGCTCGCCAGGGTCAGCCCGGCCGGACCGGCTCCGATGACCACGACCTCGGTGTGCTCTCGCCTGCTGGTCTCCCCGGACATGGCGGTCCTTTCGCCTCGGTGACGCGCAGTGGTACCCGGCCAGGATGATCACGATGATAGTCCGTGCGCTCACCACCGCACCGGGAGACTGAGCACACCGTGGATGTCGGTGCCGGCGCGCACCGGCACCTCCTCGGGCGCGACGGCCAGGCGCAGGCCGGGGAAGCGGGTGACCAGCGCGGGAAGGGCCGTGCGCAGCTCCACCCGGGCGAGCTGCTGGCCGAGACACTGATGGACGCCGTGGCCGAAGGACAGGTGGCCGGTCGCGTCCCGGCGCAGGTCGAGGCGGTCGGGGTCGGCGTACCTGCGGGGGTCGCGGTTGGCGGCCGAGAGGGACACGACGACCGACTCGCCCGCCCTGATCAGCCGGCCGGCCAGCTCGACGTCCTCCAGCGCGGCCCGTACGCCGGTGTGGGCGATGGTGAGGTGGCGCAGCAGCTCCTCCACGGCCTGGGCCGCCCGCTCCGGCTCCGCCCGCAGCACGTCGAGCTGGACGGGGTCGCTGAGCAGCGCGTACGTGCCGAGCGCCAGCATGTTCGCGGTCGTGTCGAGCCCGGCGGCGAGCAGGAAGGTGCCGACGCCGGCCAGCTCCTCGTCGGTGAGGTCGGTGGCGGTCAGGTCGCCGAGCAGGTCGTCGGCGGGCCGGTCGCGCTTGGCCTGGACCAGGCCGTCCATGTACCGCTGGAGCTCGCCGTAGGCGGCCAGCTGTTCCTGCTCGTCGGTGTCCACCCCGGCCAGCGCGGCGGCGTGGTGCTGGAAGGCGTCGCGGTCGGCGTACGGGACGCCCAGCAGCTCGCAGATCATCAGCGCGGGGATGGGCTGGGCGAAGACGCGTACCAGGTCGGCGGGCGGACCGAGGCGTTCCATGGCGTCCAGGTGGTCGGCGGTGATCTGCCGCACGCGTTCGGTCAGCAGGTTCATCCTGCGGACGGTGAACCTGCCGGTGAGCAGCCTGCGGTAGCGGGTGTGCTCGGGCGCGTCGAGGCCGGTGAGGTCGCCGGGCGGGGCGGCCGGCAGCGGGCCCATCGCGACCGTCGGGTGGTGCAGGAACTCGTAGCGCGAGCTGAACCGCCGGTCCGCCAGCACCGCCCTGACCTCGGCGTGGCCGGTCACCAGCCAGCCGCGGTGGCCGTCGGGGAAGTCCAGCGGGGTGACGGGCGCCTGCTCGCGCAGCTCCGCCAGGCCCGCGGGCGGGTCGAAGGGGCAGCCCGCGGGGCGGGTGACCGGAAGCGTGACGGGGGCGTCGTTCATGAGGATCTTCCTTTCAGTGGGTCGCGGTGAGGGACGGTTCCTGCGCCGGCTTGCGTTCGCCGCGCATCACGACCAGCGCCAGGACGGCGGCGGCGACCACCCCGGCCGCGCTGATCGCGAAGGCGGCCGACATGGCCGAGGTGAACGCCTCGCGGGCCACCTGGGCGAGACCGGCGTCGCCGAGGGCGAGCGCGTCGCCGATCGAGCGCCGGGCCGCCTCGGGCGCGCCCGCCGGCATCCCCCGGGTGTAGGCCCCGGCCAGGACGCTGCCGAGGACGGCCACGCCGAGCGCCGCGCCCGCCTGCTGGATGGTGTCGTTGAGCGCCGAGCCGACGCCGGCGTGCTCGGGCGGGATGGTGCCCATCAGCGCGGCGATGGCCGCGGGCATCGCCAGGCCGCCGCCCGCGCCCATCACGAACAGGGCCGTGCCGGTGAGCAGGATGCCGCTGCCGGAGGAGACCATGGCGAGCAGCCCGAACCCGGCGGCGCAGACGGCCAGCCCGGTGACGATCATCGGACGGTTGCCGAGCCGGGCGCCGAGGCTCGCGCCCAGGCCGTTGAAGAGCAGCGAGGCGACCGCCATCGGCAGGAACGCCAGCCCGGCCGCGGTGGGCGTGTAGCCGAGCACGTACTGCAGGTACTGGGTGAGCACGAGCAGCAGCCCGCCGTTGCCGATCTGGACGAGGGTCAGGGAGAAGCTGCCGCCGCTGAACGTGCGGTCGCGGAACAGGGCGAGCGGGACCATCGGGTGCGGCGTGCGCAGCTCCCAGATCACGAAGCCGGCCAGGGAGAGCACGGTGAGGGCCAGGGCGGGCCAGTTGACGCCGTGCGGCAGCTCGATGATCGTCCACACCAGGGCGGACATGCCGGTCGCCGACAGGATCACGCCCAGCGGGTCGGGCTTGGTCCAGGGGCCCTTCGACTCGGGCATGAGCAGCAGGGAGGCGACGATGGCGAGCAGCGCGACCGGCACGTTGATCAGGAACACCGCGCCCCACCAGAACCAGGCGATCAGCGCGCCGCCCAGGACCGGGCCGCCGATCATGCCGATCATGGCCACCGCGCTCCAGACGGCCATCGCCTTGCGGCGCTCGGCCTCGTCGAACACGGTGATCAGGATCGACAGCGTGCTCGGCATGATCAGCGCGCCGCCGACGCCCATCGCGGCGCGGGCCGCCACGAGCTGCGCCGGATCGGCGGCGTAGGCCGCCAGCAGGGACGCGGCGCCGAAGAGGGCCAGGCCGATGATCATCACCCGGCGCCGGCCGTAGCGGTCGGACAGGCTGCCCGCGGTCAGCAGCAGGCCGGCGAAGACCAGGATGTAGGAGTCGAGGATCCATTGCAGGTCCTGGGCGTCGGCGCCCAGGTCGGCCGCCAGGGGCGGGACCGCCACCGTCAGCACCATGTTGTCCACGACCAGCACCAATGTGCTGAGGCACAACACCACCAGGATCCACCAGCGGCGGTTCATGGGTTTCTCCCCTTCGACTTGCGTACGTCGCTCTCGGAATGCGCACACTGTACGCATACGAAAGAGATGTACGCAAGCAGGTGTTCGCGGATGCGTACAGTGTGCGCTAGGCTCGGGTCATGCCAGCATCGCAGCCGCCCGTCCCGTCGGTCTGGGTCCGTCAGCGCCGGCAGCGGGAGCGGCCCGCGCTCAGCCTCGACCGGATCGTGTCCGAGGCCGTCCAGCTGCTCGACGAGGAAGGGCTGGAGGCGCTGAGCATGCGCAGCCTCGGCACCCGGCTCGACGCGGGCGCGACCTCCCTCTACCGCCACGTCGCCAACAAGGACGAGCTGATCGAGCTGGTCGTCGACGAGGTCTACGGCGAGCTGCGCGTGCCGTCCGTGGAGGAGGCGGGCGGCTGGCGTGACGGGCTCGCCGTGTCCGCCCACAGCCTGCGGGCGGTGATCCTGCGCCACCCGTGGATGGCGTCCGTGCTCGGCCAGGTCGGGCTCACCAGCCTCGGGCCCAACGTGATGCGGCGCTCGGAGGAGCTGCTGGCGCTGGCGCACTCGGCCGGGTTCGTCCCCGGCGAGGCCGACCGGGCGGTCAACACCGTGCTGGCGTACGTGATCGGCGTGGCCATCGCCGAGGCGGCGTACCTGTCGACGCTGGCCCGCAGCGGCCGTACCGAGCAGGAGTGGATCGACGCCGTGCGGCCGACCGCCGAGCAGGCGTTCGAGGACCACCCGTGGATGCGGGCGGAGTACGCGGCCAAGGGGTTCGACGACCCCGAGCGGGTCCGGGAGGAGGACTTCCGCTACGGCCTCGACCGGGTGCTCGACGGCCTGCGGGCCCGGCTCGACTCATCGGCCGGCTGACCCGCGCCGTGCGCCCCGGCGTGAGAACCTCGGCGTCATGGAAATCTGGATCAACCCCGACTGCTCCAAGTGCCGTTCGGCCCTGTCCATCCTCGACGCCGAATCGGCCGACTACAAGGTCCGCCGCTACCTGGAGGACCCGCCGTCGCCGGACGAGCTGCGCGCCGTCCTGGCCCGGCTCGGGCTGGATCCGTGGGACATCACCCGTACGGGCGAGCCGGTCGCGGCCGAGCTGGGCCTCGACGCCTGGCCGCGCGACCCGGACGCCCGCGAGCGCTGGATCGCCGCGCTGTCCGCGCACCCGATCCTGATCCAGCGGCCGATCATCACCGCCGACGACGGGCGCGCCGTGATCGGCCGCACCGAGGACGCCGTGCGAGGCACGCTGCCCGGGTGAGCGGTCAGTCGTTCATGCGGCCCTCCTGCTGGCCGAAGCGCTCGGGCCCGGACATGCTGGAGCCGCCGGCCGGCACGTCGACGCTGCCCGGGGAGTAGTAGCGGCGCAGCCACTCGGCCAGCCCGTCGAGGCCGGGCAGCAGCACCCGTTCGGTGATCCCGGCCTGGTCGAGCCGCCGCCGGATCTCGACCTTGACCCCGGCCGGGATCGACCAGCCCCGCCACAGCCCGGGATGCTCGGCCAGCCAGTCGTCGAGCTGGTACGTCGCCCCCGACATCGCCGACAACACCGACGACTGGTTGACCATGCGCTCGTCCAGCGACGGCGGCTCGAAGAAGGCGACGAACGGGCGGTCGCGGCCGAGCGCGTCGAAGCCGGCCAGTCCGGCGGCGCGTTCGGCGAGCATCTCGGTGCTGAACAGCAGCGCGCCCTCGCCGTCGAGCACCTCGCGCAGCGGCTCGGGCAGCAGGCGGTGCGCGCCCGCGCAGTCGACGGCCAGCAGCACGGCGTCGTCCCCAGGCCAGGACGCCGTGGCGAAGTGCAGCGCGACCAGCGGGGAGAACGTCCAGTCCAGGAGGCGGGTGGGCAGGCCGTGGTGCTGGCCGAGGGCCAGCCAGTCCCAGACGGAAGGGCCAGGGGCGGCTCTGTGCGCGTATTTCCTAAAATTTCGTATCAAGTGGGTTTCTAGGGTGGCGTAGTCGCCCGCCAGCCGCGCCAGGCTGTGCACGTGCGAGTACGTGTTCTTCGCCAGGCCGCGGAAGACCAGCGTCGAGTGCGCCTGGGCCGGGCCTTCGGTGTGGCCGGCCGCGCTGATCGCGTCGTCCAGCTCGCGCCAGGACGACACCGTCACCATCCCCATCCGCCTCCGGTGCCCCTGGACGCCACTGTCACACCTGCCGCCGAGCTCTTGAGGTGGAGTGGACTCCAGGTCCTAGAGTCGCGGACTATGACAATGCGCTACCGCGTACTCGGCGGCACCGGCATCGAGGTGAGCGTCCACTGCCTGGGGGCGATGATGTTCGGCGCCGTCGGCAACCCCGACCACGACGACTGCGCCCGCATCATCCACGCCGCGCTCGACCAGGGCGTCAACTTCGTGGACACGGCGGACATGTACTCCGCGGGCGAGTCCGAGGAGATCGTCGGCAAGGCGCTGAAGGGCCGCCGCGACGACGTCGTACTGGCCACCAAGGTGCACTTCCGGATGGGCGAGGGCCCGAACCGGTCCGGTAACTCGCGCTTGTGGATCATGAAGGAGGTCGAGCAGAGCCTCCGGCGGCTCGGCACCGACTGGATCGACCTCTACCAGATCCACCGGCCCGACCACACGACCGACATCGAGGAGACGTTGTCGGCGCTGACCGACCTCGTGCGGCAGGGCAAGATCCGCGCGTTCGGCTGCTCGACGTTCCCGGCCGCGGAGATCGTCGAGGCCCACCAGGTCTCGGAGCGGCGGGCGCTGCACCGGTTCAGGACCGAGCAGCCGCCGTACTCGCTGTTCGCCCGCGGCATCGAGAAGGACCTGCTGCCCGTCTGCCGCCGGTACGGCATGGGCGTCCTGACCTGGAGCCCGCTCGCGTCGGGCTTCCTGAGCGGCCGCTACCGCAAGAACGGCGACATCGACCTGACCACCGGCCGGGCCGCGCTGACCCCCCACCGCTTCGACCCGTCGATCCCGGAGAACGCCGCCAAGCTCGACGCCGTCGAGCAGCTGGTCGAGCTCGCGGACGACCTCGGCTGCACGCTCCCCCAGCTCGCCGTGGCCTTCGCCGCCGCGCACCCGGCGGTCACCTCGGTGATCACCGGACCGCGCACGATGGCGCAGCTCGACGACCTGCTGAAGGGCGCCGCGCTCACGCTCGACGACGCCGCGCTCGACCGGATCGACGAGATCGTCCCGCCGGGCCGTGACATGTACCAGCCGGACGGCGCGTGGCGTCCCGCGTCACTGACCGACCCGGCGCTGCGCCGCCGCCCGCTCGCCGAGCGCGCCGCGGCCGGCTAGACCCACAGGCTGTGGACGACGGCGGCCACCCGCCGGCCCTGCTCGCGGCCGGCGTGGGCCGCCGGTGACCGTACGGCGGGGTCGAGCGGGTTGGCGCCCATGGCCGCGACGGCCCCCTCGTCCGGGCTGACGACCTCGACCGCGGCGCCCTCCTTGCGCAGCAGGGCCACCTCCTGGTCGAGCGACGTCCAGGGAGAGGCGGGGGCGCCGGGCGGCTGGGGCGAGACCACCAGCACCCGTTCGAAGCCCGCCGCCAGGTCGGCGTTGTCGCTGGACCGCACGCCGCCGTCGATGTAGCGGCGGCCCTCGATGGTGACCGGCGGCCAGACCCCGGGCACGGCGCAACTGGCCGTCACCGCGTCCACCAGGCCCACCCCGGACGCCCGGTCGAACAGGCGGGTCTCTCCGGTCGCCGCGTCGAGCGCGACCAGCACGAGCGGGCGCTCCGGCCAGTCGGTCTCGGGCAGCCGCGAGGCCACCGCCGCACGCCGTTCCGGCTCGCCGACCGTGGGGGCCTCCAGCGCCCAGGCGCCGATGCGCCGGTGCAGCTCGTCCCGGTCGTGGGCGCCGGTCAGGATGCCCTGGAGGGCGGCCGCGAAGGAGGCCGCGTCGAACACCGCGGGGATCTCCCTGGCCTGCAGCGCGGGATCGACCTGCCGCTGGAACAGCTCCTCGACGGTCAGCCGGCTGCGGGCCTGGGCGCCGACCGCCGAGCCGGCCGAGGTGCCCACGATCAGGTCGGCGTCCCGTACGTCCACGCCCTCGTCGGCCAGCCCGGCCAGCACGCCGGTCGCCCAGGCGATGCCGGCCACGCCGCCGCCCCCGAGCACCAGGGCCCGGCGACGGTCAGAAGCTTCGATTCGGTCCATGAGCATCATCATTCCCCCATCAGGAACAAAGCGCGCGTTTCATGCGGGCCGTCCGTGTGTATGGTGAGCCTGTGGAACGTACTCATGATTTTGGGTACAACCCCGCCGTCGAGAGCCTGCGACTCATCGATCACGGGCTGCCGAGGTCACTTCCCGGCAACCTGAGCGGACGCTTCCGCTTCACCCCTGCCTCCCTGTACGTCGGCGACCGGATCGCGGCGACCGCCTTCGCCCGCCTGGACGGCTTCGGCCTGTCCTGGGTGGACGTCTGGCTGCTGTCGTTCCGGCGCGGACGCTGGGCACTGCGCGCCGGCGACAGCATGTCCGCCGCGCGCAGCGACGACCTGCTGGCCCACCGCCAGGGCGTCTCGGTGCTCAAGGAGCACGGGCTGACCGACGAGAACGGGCGGTTCGACACCAACGCGGGTCGCTGGTTCCCCCGGCCGAAACGGTGGGTGGCCTACGGGCTGCTGCGGCTGTCGGCCGAGGTGGAGACGGTCAGGCTGGGCGGGCGGGAGGTCCCGGTGCCGGGACACGGCCTCCAGGCGCTCGCCTGGCGGCTGCAGACCGGCCCGGTGGTCGCCGACCTGCTCGACGACATGGGCGAGACGATCGCGGCGGTGAGCCTGACCGCATAGGCGCGCCACGGCCTTTTGGCGCACCCCCTCTTGGCGCGCCCCCTCTGGGCGCGCCCCTGAGCGCCACGGTGGCGCGGGCTTCAGGCCGTGCGGAAGTCGGCTGCGTGGTCGCGGGCCCAGGAGCGGAACGTGCGCGCGGGCCGGCCCAGCAGCTCCGGCACAGTGCCGGTCACGCGTTCCGGGGTGTGCGTGAACGACTCCCACGCCCTGAGCCGGGCCTCGACGAACGCCGGATCACCCCAGGCGGCCGTCAGCTGCTCGCGGGCGATCTCCGGCGGCAGGTCCTCCCAGCGCACCTCGCGGCCGATCTCCTCGCCGACGGTCCGCGCCAGCTCCTCCTGGGTGATCGACTCGGGGCCGGTGATCAGATACTTGGCGCCGTCGTGGCCGGGGGTGGTGAGCACGTGGGCGACGACGTCCGCGATGTCCCGCTCGTGGATCAGCGACCTGGCGGCCTTTCCGTACGGGAGCCGGACCACTCCTTGCCGGATCTGGGCGGCCCAGGCCAGCGTGTTCGTGGCGAAGTCGATGGCCCGGACGAACGTCCACCGCGTCCCGGACGTCCTGATCAGCCGTTCGATCTCCTGGTGGTAGATCGTGGCGGGCTCGCCGTCCGCCAGGTCGGGCACGTCCGCCGACAGGTACACGACGTGCTCGGCCCGTCCGGCCACCGTGGTCACCACCTGGGGATCCACGGGGATGCCGGGCCACATCAGGTACACCCGGTCGACGCCGCGCAGGGCGGGCTCAAGGCTGCCGGGGTCGGCCAGGTCGCCGCGTACGGGCTCGACGCCGTCCGGGAGCACCACCCGGGCCGGGTCGCGGACCAGCGCCCGCACCTCGTGTCCGGCCTCCGCCAGGGAGGAGACGACATGCCTGCCCACGTTGCCGGTCGCGCCGGTCACCAGAATTCCGCTCATGAAAGGCAGCCTAGAACCTCAACCGCAGTCAAGGTCTAGTCATAGAACTTACTCGGCCAAGTGATAAGCCGCACATTCCGGGTAGCGGCAGGAACGGTGATCGCGCTTCAAGGGATGGGAAGGGCTCGGCTGCGGCCGGGCCCTTCCGCTGTTCCCGGGGCCTCCTGCGCGCCAGAGGCGCGTCCTCATGCGCGTCACAAGCGGTCCTCAGACAAACCTCATGCACGACCGGCATCGTTTCCGGCATGCACCCGACCGGTCCGACCGTCACGCCCGGATCCGCGCGCGACTCGTACGCCGTCCTCGTCGTGGACGAGCGCCCGCTCGGCGCGTCCCTCTCCCGCGCGATGCGCCGCTGGGACGTGCGCAGCCTGGGCGGCGGCGAGGCGGTCAGGGCTGTGCGCGGGTTCCGTCCGGGGGCGATCGTCCTGGACGTCAAGGGCGGCGGCCGCTTCCTGCCCCGGTTGCGGGCCGCGCTGCCCGGCGTGCCGGTCCTCTTCCTGACCGCGCCGGACGCCCTGCCCGACCCGTCGCTCGGACTGCGCGCGGGCGCCGACGACTACGTGATGCGGCCGTTCGGCGTGGACGAGGTCGTGATCAGGCTGCACGGCCTGCTGCGCCGCTCGGCCGACGCCCTGTCCGTCGGCGACCTCACCCTGGACCAGGAGACCCGCCAGGTACGGCGGGCCGGCCAGGAGGTCCGACTCACCCCGACCGAGTTCGAGCTGCTGCGGCTGCTCATGCGCCATCCGGGACGCGCGCTCAGCAAGGCGCACATCCTCGACCGGGTGTGGGCCTACGACTTCGCCGGCCAGGGCAACATCGTCGAGCTGTACATCTCCTACCTGCGCCGCAAGATCGACGCGGACCGCCGTCCGATGATCCACACCCTGCGCGGCGTCGGCTACGTGCTCAGACCGGCCGCCTGACGTCCCGCTAGATCCCGTCTAGCGGACGTCTGGCGGCCGTCTCGCGCCTCCTTGGTGAGAGCCCGGAACGGGCCGAGGGAGGTGGACGATGACGGGCAGGGACGACACCGCCGGCGGGAGCGCCGCACCGCTCCGCCTCGCGGTGATCATCGCGAGCACCCGCGTCGGGCGCATGGGCGAGACGGTGGCGAAGTGGTTCGCCGGCCGCGCCCGCGACCGTCCCGACCTGGCGGTCGACGTCCTCGACCTGGCCGACTACGCCTTCCCCGACCGCTACCCGGAGCGCAGCACCCCCTCGATGCGCCGCTTCACCGCGGCCGTCGGCGAGGCCGACGCCTTCGCCGTCGTCACCCCCGAGTACAACCGCAGCTTCCCGGCCTCGCTCAAGCAGGCCATCGACTACGCCTACGACGAATGGCAGGCCAAGCCGGCCGGTTTCGTCGCCTACGGCTCGGGATCTTCCGGTCTGTACGCGGTCGAGCAGCTCCGTACCGTCTTCTCCGCCCTGCACGTCGTGACGATGCGCGACTGGGTCGGCCTCGACCTGCTGGGGGACGACGTGGCCGGAAGCGGCGAACCGTACGACACCGACGACCGCGCGCGTGCGGTCGCGGCCATGCTCGACCAGCTCACCTGGTGGGGCCGGGCGTTGCGCGACGCCCGGCGCGCCCAGCCGTACTGCTCATGAGAGGAACACCCATGCGAGACCTGGCGATACAGACCTCCGGCCTGGTCAAGGTCTTCGGCGACAACCGCGCCGTGGACGGCCTCGACCTGGAGGTGCCGGCCGGCACCGTCTACGGCGTGCTCGGCCCCAACGGCGCGGGCAAGACCACCGCCGTCCGCATGCTGGCCACGCTGCTGCGGCCGGACGGCGGCGAGGCCACCGTGTTCGGGCACGACGTGGTGCGCGAGGCCGACGCCGTGCGCGGCCGCGTCAGCCTGACCGGCCAGTACGCCTCCGTCGACGAGGACATGACCGGCGCCGAGAACCTGGTCCTGCTCGGCCGCCTGCTCGGCCACCGCAAGCCGGCCGCCCGGGAGCGGGCGGCGCAGCTCCTGGAGGCGTTCGGCCTGACGGAGGCCGCGGGACGGCAGGTCAAGACGTACTCGGGCGGCATGCGGCGGCGCATCGACATCGCCGCCAGCATCCTCAACACGCCTGACCTGCTCTTCCTCGACGAGCCGACGACCGGCCTCGACCCGCGCAGCCGCAACCAGGTCTGGGACATCGTCCGCATCGTCGTCGCCCACGGCACCACCGTGCTGCTCACCACCCAGTACCTGGAGGAGGCCGACCGCCTGGCCGGCCGCATCGCGGTCATCGACCACGGCAGGGTCATCGCCGAGGGCACGCCGGGCGAGCTCAAGTCGTCCGTCGGCGCCGGCTCGGTCCACGTGCGGCTGCGCGATCCCGGCACCCGTCCCGAGGCCGAACGGCTGCTGTCCCAGATCCTGGACGCGCCCGTCTACCTGGACGCCGACCCCGTGTCGCTCACCGCCCGCATCACCGGCCACGGCCGCGAGGCCGCCGCCGCCGAGCAGGCCTCGCGCGCGCTCGGCCGCCTGGCCGAGGCGGGGATCGTCGTCGACGACTTCTCCCTCGGCCAGCCCAGCCTGGACGAGGTCTTCCTCGCCCTGACCGACCACCCCGCCACCGAGACCGCCGAGTCCGCGACCGCGCAGGAGGCCGCAGCATGACCGCCACCACCGAGACCGCCACGACCTACTCCCCCGCCGCCGACGTGCTCGGCACCGTCCTGGCCCCCGGGGTGAAGCCGCCCCGGCCGAGCGCGTGGTCGGCGTCGGTCACGTTCGGCTGGCGGGCCATCCTGAAGATCAAGCACGTGCCCGAGCAGCTGTTCGACGTGACCGCGTTCCCGCTCATGATGACGCTGATGTTCACGTACCTGTTCGGCGGCGCCCTGGCCGGCTCCCCGACCGACTACCTGCAGTTCCTGCTGCCCGGCATCATGGTCAGCAGCGTCGTGATGATCACCATGTACACCGGGGTGGAGGTCAACAAGGACATCGAGAAGGGGGTGTTCGACCGCTTCCGCACCCTGCCGATCTGGCGTCCCTCGACCATGGTGGGCTACCTGCTCGGCGACGTCCTGCGCTACACCCTGGCCTCGACGGTCATCCTCGCCGTCGGCCTGGTCCTGGGGTTCCGTCCGCAGGGGGGCGTCACGGGCGTGCTGGCCGGGATCGTGCTGCTGCTCGGCTTCTCCTTCGCCTTCTCGTGGGTGTGGACGATGTTCGGCCTGCTCATGCGGAGCGAGAAGTCGGTGATGGGCGTGAGCATGCTCGTCCTGTTCCCGCTGACCTTCCTCAGCAACGTGTACGTCGACCCGGCCACGATGCCCGGCTGGCTGCAGATCTTCGTCAACGTCAACCCGATCACCCGTCTGGTGGCCGCCGTCCGCTCGCTGATGGCCGGCACCCCGGACATGGGCGAACTGACCTGGGTGCTGATCGCGTCCGTCCTCCTCATCGCAATCTTCGGCACCCTGACCATGCGCCTCTACAACCGCAAATAACCCGCAACCGCACGGACCGGGCGCGTAGGGCAGGCATCCCCTGCCCTGCGCGCCCGATTCGTGCTGCGCCGGTAAGGGCGGTTCGGGCGGTGCGGTGAGGCGCGCCTGGTCCACGAGACCCTCCTCGCTCCTGCGATAGACGGCCACACCATCCGGTCAGAGGTGCCAGGTGATGGGGGTGGTGGGCTGGTAGCGGCAGGTGGCGCCGGTGGAGATGGTGGCGCGGAGGTGGGTGGCGAGTTCGGGGTGGGTCTGGGTGAGTTTGCGGAGGGTGTCGCGGATTCTGGCGGTCACCGTCTTGCGGGCCCGTTCGGCTTCGTCGCCCAGACGGCGGGAGCGCCCGCCCAGCCCGGCGGCCGTGCGGAGCTCCTCCAGCAGGGCAGCCCTTTCGCGGTCGTACTCGGCCGCCCGGTCGTCGTCGCCGCGGCCGGCGGCCCGGTCGATCTCGTCGTCGAGGACGGACAGGCGGCGGCGGTAGTCGGCCTTGGCCTCCTCGTCGAGCACGGCGTCGCCGCCCATCGCGCGGGCGGCCAGCACGACGTCGCCGCCCTCCGGGGCGAGCAGCGCCACGGCGGGGATGTCGGCGCCGGGGTGGCCGAGCAGGTGATGCAGGTCGCGCAGGCCCTTGGCGTCGGGCATGTGGGCCAGCCGCCCGGCGAACCGGAGGGCCCAGACCTCGCCGTTCTTGCGGAAGTGGCCCGTGGCCGGCTCGGGGCCCTCGTCGCGTGCGAGGGCCTGCGGGGGCGCGGGCTCGGCGGCGGCGCTCTCCTGCGGCGGGAGGGTGTCGAGGACGTGGTGCATGCCGAGCTCGGCCGCCTCGCGCCGGACCTCCGCCAGCACGGGACGGGCCCCGACGGTGTCGCCGCCGGCCAGGAGGGCCTCGGCCAGGCGGGCACGGGCCAGGACCGACCACGGGCGGGCCCGCATCCGGTCGGCCGACCGGTACGCCCGCGCGAACCCCTCGGCCGCCTCCGCCCACCGCCCCTCGGCCAGGTCGAGCACGGCGATCCACAGGTCGTAGGGGCCGCTGATGTCCCAGCCGTAGTAGGACACCGCCCACCGCCCCCGGTGCGGCAGCAACGCGGCCCGCGCCCCGGCGGTGAGCTCGCGGTCGTGGGTGGCGGCGGCCAGCTCCGCCTGGAAACGCAGCCACAGCGGCTCGGCCATGCGCCCCACCCGCGCGCCGGCCGCGTGGTGGCGCAGCGCGGTGCCGACGTCGCCGGCCTGCAGGGCGGTCAGCGCCTCCAGCAGGCCGCGATCGGGGTGGCGGCCGGCCCTGAGCCTGCGCAGGACGTCTTCCTGCTCCTCCACCCTGCCCTGGAGCCAGCGGATCGCCCAGCGGTGGTGGTCGAGCATGACGTCGAAGTCGTGGTCCTTGCCGTCGAGGGACAGCCCCGTCATCAGCGACTCGGCCTCGGCGAAGCGGCCGGCGAGCGCGGCGACGATGCTGGCGTCGACGGACGTGGTGAGGTTGAGGTGGGCGTCGTCGGTGCTGCGGCCCTTGGCCGCGTAGTCGTGGAAGCGGTCGAGGTAGCGGGGGTCGCCCTCCTCGATCATGGCCACCCAGCGCAGGGCGCCGGCGAAGTGTTCGAGCTCGCGGTCGGAGGTGCGCCGGGCGATGTCGAGCAGCTCGCCGGTCAGGGCCACCCGCTCGCCCGCCGTGCCGGGGCCCCAGATGATGTCGTGGTGGGCCCACAGGCTGAAGGCCAGGACGTCGTCGTCGCCGCCCTGGCGGGCCTGGGCGGTGAGGTGGAGGACCAGGTCGAGGGCCAGGCGGTCGTCGGGGGCCGGCTCGCCGACGAGCGCGGCGTGGGCCCGGCGCAGCCGGTCGAGGGAGTCGTCGTGGCCGTAGTGGGAGCGGAAGACCAGCGCGACGCGGGCGGTCAGCTCGGGGTCGCCGAGATCGGCGGCGACGGCGCCGGCCTCCTCGAACAGCCGGCGGCCCGCGTCGCGCTCGCCGCGGTGGTGCAGCTCGCGGCCGAGGTCGAGGCAGATCAGCACGCGCCGGCGGGGCGCGGCGGCGGCGCTCAGCTCGTGGGCGCGGCGCAGGTGGCCGAGCTCCTCCTCGCCGGCGAGCCGGCTGCGGGCGGCACGGGCGGCGGCCTGGAGCAGGTCGATCGCGCGCTCGGGATCGACGCGGTCGCCGGCGAGGTAGGCGTGCCGGGCCAGGTCGCTCGGCAGCATGCGGCGGGCCAGGTCGGGGGCGCCGTCGAGGGCGCGCACCACGGCGGCGTGCAGGTCGCGCACGTCGGGGACGGCGTCGTAGAGGGTCTCGCGGACGAGGTCGTGGGCGAAGGCGAACCGGCCGCCGCCCTTGGTCACCACCAGCCTGGCGATCACGGCGGTGTCGAGGAGACGGTCGACGTGCGCGACGGGGGCGGCCACGGTGGCGGCCAGCACCTGGCGGTGGAACTCGCGCCCGAGCACGGCCGCGGCGGGCAGCAGCTCCGACACCGGACGCGGCAGCAGGGACAGCCGGCGCAGCAGCGCGTCGCGGACGCCGGGCGCCACGGCCGTGGCCGAGCCGCCGCTGCGCCACAACCGGGCCGTCTGCTCGACGAAGAACGGGTTTCCGCCCGTGCGCACGTGGACCTCGGCGACCAGGTCGGCGGGCGGGTCGAGCCCGGCGGTGCGGGCCATGAGGGCGCCCACCCCGGCCTGGTCGAGGCCGGTGAGCGTGATGGTGGTGGCCTTGGCGACGAGCGGCGACAGCAGGTCGCGCAGCGGGTGGTCGACCGGCTCGACCTCGGCGTCGCGGTAGGTGCCGACGAGGAGCAGGCGCTCGAACCAGGTCTGGCGGGCCGCGAACTCAAGGAGCCGCAGCGAGGCCGGGTCGGCCGCGTGGAGGTCGTCGATGACGATCACGAGCGGGTGGTGTTGCGAGAGCGACACCAGGGCGGTGGTGACCGCGTCGTAGATCTGGAAGGCCGAGGCGGGGTCGGCGTCGGCGGCGGTGACCTCCAGGTGTGGCTGGGCGAGCGCCGCCGCCTCGCCGAGCAGGGCGGCCAGGCTGCCGCCGGCCGACTGCTCGGCCTCGGCCCACTCGTGGGGGGCGGCCGAGCGGCGCAGGGCGCGGATGACCTGGACCCAGGGCCAGTAGCCGGGGGCGCTGCCGGAGTCCCAGCAGGCGCCGCCGACCACGAGCGCGCCCCTGCGCCTGGCCTCGGCGGCGGCGCTGGTGACGAGCGTGGTCTTGCCGATGCCGGCCTCGCCGGTGACGAGGACCAGGCCGCCGTGGCTGTCGACCACCCGCGCGACCTCGGCGCGCAGCAGCGCGGCGGGGTGGTCCCTGCCGATCAGCTCGTGTGGCCTGGCTTCGGTTGGCATGACACCCGCACGTTATCCGCCGCCGCCGACAAAATCCGCGTGCGCGCCGCTACCAGGCGACCTCCAGCTCGGTCAGGCCGTAGACGACGTTGAAGGAGCGGAACTCCGGCGTGGAATCGGTCGGGCGCAGGCCGGGGAAACGCTCGAAGAGCGCGGGGAAGGCGATCTTCATCTCCATGCGGGCGAGCGGCGCGCCCAGGCAGTGGTGGACGCCGTGGCCGAAGGCGACGTGGCCGGGGGCGCCGCGGGTGATGTCGAGGGTGTCGGGGTCGGCGATGAAGCCGGGGTCGCGGTTGGCGGCGGGCAGCGAGCACATGATCATCTCCCCCGCGCCGATGGTCCGCCCGGCCAGCTCGACCTCCCTGGACGTGATCTTGATCGTCCCGGAGTGGACGATGCTGAGCCAGCGCAGCAGCTCCTCGACCGTCGCGTCGATGCGCTCGGGCTCCTTGCGCAGGAGTTCGAGCTGCCCGGGGTTGCGCAGCAGGGCGAGCGTGCCGAGCGAGAGCATGTTGGAGGTGGTCTCGTGCCCGGCGAGCAGCAGCAGGTTGCCGATGCCGACGAGCTCGCTGGTGGTCAGGTCGTCGCCGTGCTCGCGGATGAGCATGCCGAGCAGGTCCTCGCCGGGCTCGGCGCGCATGCGGGTGACCAGTTCGCGCATGTACGCCCGCGACTCGAAGTTGGCCGCCACCCGCTGCTCGACCGGCAGCGACAGGTCCAGCATGCGGCCGGACCGCCGCTGGAAGTCGGCGCGGTCCTCGTACGGCACGCCCAGCAGCTCGCAGATCACCAGCGACGGGATCGGCAGCGCGAACGACGACACCAGGTCGGCCGGGGAGCCCGCGGCCTCCATGGCGTCGAGGTGCTCGTGCACGATGTCCCTGATGCGGGGCTCCAGCCGCTTCATCCGGCGGATCGTGAACTCGGGCGTCAGCATCCGGCGCAGCCGGGTGTGCTCGGGCGGGTCCTGGCCCAGCAGGTTGCCCGCGCGCAGCTCGGCGAGCTGCTCCTCGGTCAGCTCGGGCGCTCCGGGCATGCGGGCGGAGCCCTGCCTGGCGAGCCTGAACCGGTCGGCGTCGCCCAGGACCTCGCGGACGTCGGCGTACCGGGTCACCACCCACGCCTCCAGGCCGAGGAGGGTGTCGATGCGCTTGATCCGTTCCTGGTCGCGCACCTCGCCCAGCTCGGGGGCCGGATCGAACTCCACCCGCCGCATGTGCAGCGGCACCGCCGAGGACTCAGTCATGGAACGACCGTAACAAGTCCGGCGGCCGTCCTCTAGATCGTTTCCGATCGGTGATCCGGCCAGGGTTTCGGCCCGAGCTTGACGTGGGACGCGCGGCGCTTGGAGTATGCCGATGATCACCATGACGAATGGGAGCAAAGCGTGCGCCAGACCGACATACCGGTACTGATCGCCGGAGGCGGGCCCGTCGGGCTGGCGACGGCCGTGGAGCTGGCCCATCACGGCGTGCGCAGCATGGTCGTCGAGCCGCGCGAGAGCGTGTCGTGGCTGCGTCCGCGCGCCAAGACCACGTCGGCGCGGTCGATGGAGCTGCTGCGCAGGTGGGGGCTGGCCGAGACGGTGCGCGCCCGCGCGCCGCTCGCGGTCTCCTGGTCGGACGAGGCGGTCTTCACGACCGGCCTGCTCGGCCGCGAGATCACCAGGATCGGCGGCTGCTTCGGCCTCGACCTGACCGGCTCCGACCTGGCCGCCGAGCCGGGCCAGCAGGTGCCGCAGCCGATCGTCGAGGAGGTGCTGCGCGAGGCCGCCGGTGACGCGCTGCTCACCGGCTGGCGGGTGACGGGCCTGCGCGAGGACGCCGACGGCGTCACCGCCGACCTGGCCGCCGCGGACGGCGAAACCCGCCAGGTGCGCGCCGCGTACGTCGTCGGCTGCGACGGCGCCCGCAGCGTGACGCGCCCGGCCATCGGCGCCCGCTACGAGGGCCGCCAGGACGCCAGGCCCAACTTCAACGTCGTCTTCCGCGCGCCCGGCCTGGCCGAACGGGTGCCCCACGGCCCCGCCGTGCACTACTGGGTGCTGAACCCGGCCCAGCCCGGCATGCTCGGCCGGCTCGACCTGGAGGACCTGTGGTGGTGCATCGCCCAGGGCGTCCCGGCGGAGGGGACCGACCCGGTGCGCCTGGTCCGCAACCTGGTCGGGGCCGACGTCGAGGTCGAGATCCTGGCCACCGACCCGTGGACCGCGCGCATGCTGCTGGCCGACCGGTACGCCGGCGAGCGGGTGTTCCTGGCGGGCGACGCCGCGCACCAGAACCCGCCCTACGGCGGCCACGGCTTCAACACCGGCCTCGGGGACGCCGTCAACCTCGGCTGGAAGCTGGCCGCCGTCCTGAACGGATGGGCCCCCACGACCCTGCTGAACAGCTACGAGGCCGAGCGCCGGCCGGTGGCGGCGGCCACGATCGAGGCCGCCGCCGCCAACATGGCCACGCTCGCGCCCGAACTGGCCGATCCCGCGCTGATGGGTTCGGACGCCGAGTTCGAGCGGGTGCGTCCGGCCGTCGCGGAGGCGGTGCGGCGGACCAAGGACAGCGAGTTCCACAGCCTGGACCTGGTGCTGGGGTACACGTACGCGGGGTCGCCGGTGGTGGCCGGCGGGTGCGGCGAGCGGCTGCCGCACCGGTGGCTCGCTCCGGGCGAGTCGCTCTACGACCGGCTCGGGCCCGGGTTCAGCCTGGTGGGCGACCTGTCGTCGCCGGAGGCCAAGGTGCTGGTGGAGCGGGCGGCCGAGCTGGGCGTGCCGCTGCGGGAGGTGGACCTGCCGGACGCGGCCGGCACACTGGCCCTGGTCCGCCCCGACCAGCACGTGGCCTGGCGCCCGACGCCGGGCCAGGACGCGGCCCACGCGCTGGACCTGGCGATCGGGCGCTCCGCCTGATCGCCCCCTGGACCTGGCGATCGGGCGGCCTGCCTGATCGCCCCCTGGACCTGGCGATCGGGCGGCCTGCCTGATCGTCCCCGGGCCCGGCGATCGGGCGGCGTGCCTGATCGCCTCCGGGCCCGGCGATCGGGGGTCCGGTTCGAGCCGGTCTAGTACTACAGCCTGATTTCGTGATGTTGGAGCCAGCGTCTCCAGTAGTGACTGGCTCGGGCGCGGGTCTGACGCTGTCGCCGATGGCGGGACCAGGCGAGGGCGAAGTCGAGGGGGCGCGTGGTCGCCGTGGTCACACGAGCCAGGAGACGACGGACTTCGGCGGGTGTGAGGCGGACCAGGCCGCTTGGGCTTTTGGGGCGTTGGCGGCGGTGACGGCGAGGTAGGCGTGGGCGAGCATCGCCAAGGTGATGTGCCGGTGCCAGGCGTCGAAGCGCCGGACCTGGTACTGGTCCAGGCCGGTCTCGTTCTTGGCGCTCTGGAAGCATTCCTCGATCGCCCATCTGCTGCCGGCGACGGCGATGAGGTCTTCCAGGCTGGTGCCGACCGGGGCATAGCACAGGTAGTAGGCCAGCTCGAGCTCGCCTTTGGCGTTGGGAGTGAGGCCGCGCCGGACCAGCAGCCAGCGCTGGTAGCCGGGTTCGGTCTCGAAACGCACGGTGGCCAGGGCCCAGTCATACAGCCGCTCGCCTTTGGCGCCC
>NZ_JBSGCE010000053.1:0-59771 GCF_053601695.1 Nonomuraea sp. NPDC004702 | reverse complement strand
GGGCCGATTTCGCCTCCGCGGACCTGGCGCTGCTGTTGAGGGCCAACTGCGGCATCGTCGCCGGTGCCGGGGAGGGGGAGGGGGAGGGGGTGGCGGCGGCGTCGCGGCGGCTGGTGGCGTATCTGCTGCAGTCCTTCCGCGCCGACCACGCCGAGCCCCTGCCGCCCCCGCCGCCCCTCACGCTCAGCCACATGGCCCCGACGCCGTCCAGTACGGCCCACTCGGCGGCGAGGCCGGCGAACGTGCGCAGCGGCCGTTGACGCCGACGCCCGGCAGGAAGACCCCGGCCGCTCGTGGTGGAGGGCAGGGGGTCAGCCGGCGGTCTCCTCGTCGCGCGGGAAGAAGGGCAGCTCGATGCGCACGCGGTCGGCGGCGGCGAGGATCTTCTCCGCGTCGTCGACCGGCGGGTGGATCGCCTGGTTGATCCGTACCTTGATGTCCTTGCCGTCGGCGCCCGAGGCCATCACCCTGCGGTCCCAGCCGCGGGTGAAGATCCCGCCGGCGTCGCCCAGGTCCAGGCAGGTGACGTACGGGCCGGGGGTGAAGTCGCGCGGCGGCACGCCGAGCAGGTCGGCCGCCGCGTTGTACCCGGCGACCTTGCCGAGCGGGGTGGCGTGCTGGCACGCCTGCATGACCGGGTGCTCGGCGTCGAAGACCGCCGCCGCCGTGTCCCCGGCGGCGAACACCTCGGGGAACGCGCGCAGCCACCGGTCCACCGGGATCCGGCCGAGGTGGTCGAGCTCGCCGGAGATCTGCCGGGTGAGCTCGCTGGCCCGCATGCCGACCGACCAGACCACCGCGTCCGCCCTGACCTCGGTGCCGTCGGACAGGACGGCGTACCCTGCGCCGACCTCGGTCACCGTCGTCCCGAGACGGCGTTCGACGCCCAGCTCGTCCAGTGCCGCCTCGATCTCCGGACGCGGGCCGGGGCCGAGCTGGTGCGCGACCACCGGCGACCGGTCCACCAGCAGCACCCGGCCCCGGACGGCCAGCGCGGTCGCGGCCTCCAGACCGGTGAATCCGGCGCCGACGACCACGGCCCTGAAGTCCTCCCGGTCACGCAGGAAGCCGGTGAGCCGCCGGGCCCCGTCGAGGGTGTCGATGTCGAAGAGCCGTTCCGCGCCGGGCAGGTCGCGGGGCCGTACCAGCCGGCTGCCGGCCGCCAGCACCAGGCGGTCGTAGCCGATCTCCATGCCGTCGGCCACCACCGTGCGGCGGCCGGTGTCGATCGTGCTCACCGAGGCGCGCAGGTGCTTGACGCCGATCGGCCCGAGGATCCTGCGCAGCTCCACCTTGGCCAGGTCCGGCTCCGGCTCGTACAGGCGTGGCCGCAGCACCAGGTGCTCGTTCGGGGCGATGAGCGTGATGCACAGGTCCGCGGCGCCGCCCGCCCGCTCGCGTGCCAGGGCCGCGCCCGCCGCGCTCCACACGCCCGCGAAACCGCCACCGATGATCACAACGTGTGCCATTGTGTCGTCCTCTCTCAGCCTCGCCCCTGGTGATCCGGGGGCGGCAGGGAGACAAGACAGCGGGCTCAGATGTGACCGATGTGGGCAAACTTCTCGGGATTGGCCAGTCTGCGCAACGTCGTGATCCGTCCGTCGGCGATCTCCACGGTGTCGAGCCAGACCAGTTCGCCGCCGCGGTAGGTCGCCAGGGCCGGCTGCCCGTTGACCTCGACGATCCGGAACGCGTCGGGACGCCTGATCTCGATCTGCCGGACCGCCAGCAGGGCGATCGTCCCGGCGCCGTGGACCGGCCTGCGCGCGGCGGTCACCTTGCCGCCGCCGTCGGCGACGTAGACGGCCTCGGGGTGCAGCAGCTCGACCAGCTCAGCGATGTTCCCCGCGTCGGCGGCCGCCTTGAACGCCCTGAGCAGGCGTTCGGTCTCGGCCCTTGACGCCCTGGGCCGCTCCTTGACCGCCGCGACCCGCGCCCGCGCCCGGGAGGCGAGCTTGCGGCCGGCGGCGGGCGTGCCGCCGAGCACCTCGGCGATCCGAGCGAACGGGAAGTCGAAGACGTCGTGCAGCACCAGCGCGACGCGCTCGGCCGGGGTGAGCGTCTCCATGACCACCAGCATCGCGGTGCTCACCGACTCGTCCACGAGCACCTGAGCGGCGGCGTCGGGCACGGTCAGCAGCGGTTCGGGGAGCCAGGGACCGACGTAGGACTCCCGCCGGACCCGCGCCGACCCGAGCACGCTGTAGGACGCGCGGGCGGCCACGGTCACCAGCCAGGCCCGCAGGTCACGCACGCCGGACAGGTCGGCCGCGGCGGCACGCAACCAGACCTCCTGCGTCACGTCCTCGGCCTCGGCCACGCTGCCGAGGATCCGGTAGGCCGCCCCGAACACGGCGGAGCGATGCGACCGCCAGTCGGCCTCGGCCGGCGCACCGCTCGGCTCCACCCTCCGCCCCCAGCCTTCCGGATCAGTGTTCGACCGCCGATTCTAGGGTCCCGCTGTGACCTGGGCCGCGACCAGGGGCAGGCGGCGGGGGCCGGCCGCAGCTTGGTGTCACCTCCGCCGGTACTCCCAGACCTGGTTGACGCGGTTGGCCGCCTTCCGCAGGTCGGTGGGGTGGAAGCAGTCCCATATCTGGAGCGGGGCGTCGGGGCGCGGCCAGTCGGGGTAGGCCCCGTTCTCGACGTCGAGGCACTTGCCGCTGCTGACGTTCACCAGAATCTTGAAGCCCTTGTGCGGGCCCTTGTAGAACGCCTGCGTCACCCACTGCTGGTTGGGGCCTCCGTGGCAGCCCCACAGGACCACGGGTGTGCCGTTGCCCCTGCCGTCGTTCGCGACGTCGAGGCATTTCGTGCCGTTCAGGTTGGTCCATTTGATCAGGTCACCGCTGCCGCCGCCGGGCGGGCTCTCGAAGAAGAAGGAGTGGTAGTTTCCGCCGACCCGGGCGCCCAGCCGAACGCGTGAGCCGAGGACACATTCGGGGTTCTCGAAGTTGTAGCGGCAGGTGTTGGGGATGTCGACGAAGAGCTGTCCGCCGGTGATCGGGTTGGTGATCCAGGTGTCGGGGCCTCGGTCGCGACTGCTGTCCGCGTCGGCGGGAGCGGGCGGTTGAACGGCGAATGCCAAGAATGCCGCGGCGATCGCGTTGAGGAATGTTCTGGGATTCGGCATTTCGATTCCCCCCTCACTGCTCCTGTCCGCAGAGGTGGCGGCCCTTTTTAGCCTGGGCTAAAAGGCATTGTGGGCCGGGTTTCCGGTGGGGCAGGCTCTTCGTCATCGGGGCGAACAGGGCCCGGTGAAATCGCTGAACATTCGTGTCGCCGTGGTTCCGCACGGCCGGAGAGGACGAGAAATGTTCGGAACGGGACAGCGGACGAGGAAACTGCTCGCCGTGGCGGCCGCCACCTGCGCGGCTCTGACTATCGTGGCCACTCCCGGCCCGGCCGCCGCGTCGGCGTCGGCCTGGTGCCAGTCGAGCTACCTGGTCTACAAGTACTGGAAGTCGGACGGCACCATCGGCCGCTGGAGCAACAACTGCGCCGGTGACCACTCGCTCAATTCCAAGGGTTACAAGCTGGAGCCCGGCGGCTGGTCCGGTTACATCGACTACAGCGATGGCACCTGGGATTACTTCTGCGATTTCCAGGACAAGTGGCTGGGCAAGCGGGTCGTCAATATCACGATGGCCGCCGCGAAGATCGAATACTGTGTCAAGTAGTGATGCGGCAGGCGGGCCGAGCGGTCACCTGGTGGGGCGCAGGCCGTCCAGCAGCACGGTGAGATAGGCGTCGGCGAGGGCCTGTGAAGGGGGCTGGGCGCGGGCGACGGCCAGGGCGGTCCGGCCGAGAAGCGTCGTGACGACGGCGGGTTCGATGTCGGTGCGGATCGCGCCCTCGCGCCGCGCCCCCTCGATCATCTCCTCGACGGCGGCGGCCAGCCCGGCGCGCAGGGCGGTGGTGGCCGGCAGGTCCAGGCCGTCCAGCTGGTCGTTGACGGCGTGGTGGGCGGTCTGGAACGCGATCAGCTCACGGAGGAAGGTCCGCAGGGCCTGGTGGGCCGTGGTCTCGGCGAGCAGGTCGCGGGCGCGCTGGACGACCGGTTCGAGCAGGCGGGAGACGGCGGCGTCCAGCAGGGCGTCCTTGCCCCCGAAGGCGCGTACGACGGTCGCGGCCCCCAGCCCCGCCTGCTTGGCGATGGCCTCGACGGTGAGCGTCGCGCCGGGTTCGGCCAGCAGTGTCATGGCGGCGTCGAGGGCGAGTCGGCGGTTGCGCACGGCGTCGGCACGGCGCTTGGGCTCGGCGGGTGTTGACAACTGAAATGCTCATTCCACATAGTTAACTGGAACGCTTATTTCAGTTACTGTACCCCGAGGAGCCTCAGTGAACGAGCGCGTCCTGATCTCCGGAGCCGGCATCGCCGGGCTGGCCCTGGCTCACTGGCTGGCCCGGCTGGGCTTCCGGCCCACCGTCGTCGAGCGCGCCCCGCGCCTGCGCGCCGGTGGCAACGGTGTGGACCTGCGCGACCACGCCGTCGAGGTGGCCGCGCGGATGGGCATCATGCCGCGGGCGCGCGCGCTGGCCACCGACGTGCACGGCATGAAGTTCGTGGACGCCGGTGGCCGGCCCGTCGCCCGCGTCGAGCCCCGCGACGCCGGCTCGGTGGAGATCATGCGCGGCGACCTGGTGGCGCTGCTGCGCGAGGCGACCGACGCGGAGATCATGTTCGGCGACGCGATCAGCGGCCTGGACCAGGACGAGCACGGTGTGCGGGTCGCCTTCGAGCACGCGCCCGCCCGCACCTTCGACCTGGTCGTCGGCGCCGACGGCATGCACTCCCACGTGCGGCGGCTGGCCTTCGGGCCGGAGGAGGAGTTCGTCCGGCACAAGGACCACTACTTCGCCTTCGCCGACGCAGACGCCGCGCTCGGGGAGGACCGCTGGGTCACGATGTTCAACACGCCGGGCCGCATGGCCGGCGTCTACCGGTCGGGCAACCACGCGCAGGCCAAGGCGTACTTCATCTTCCGCTCCGCGCCGCTGGACTACGACCACCGGGACGTCGCCGAGCACAAGCGGCTGGTGAGCCGGACGTTCGGGGACGAGACGTCCTGGCGCACCCGGGAGCTGCTCGACTCGGCCCTGGCCGACCCCGACTTCTACTTCGACGCGCTGGGCCAGGTGCACATGGACTCGTGGTCGAAGGGCCGCGTCGTGCTCGTCGGCGACGCCGCCTGGTGCGCCTCGCCGGCTTCCGGGGCGGGCGCGGAGCTGGCCCTGGTGGGGGCGTACCGGCTGGCGGGGGAGCTCGCCGCCGCCGGTGGCGATCACCGGGTCGCCTTCGCGCGGTACGAGGCCGTCCATCGTCCGCTGGTGGCCAGGAAGCAGCAGATCGGCCCGAACGTCCGGCTCATGGTGCCGAGAACCGAGGGCGGCCGATGCGTCCGGGACACCTTGGTCCGCCTCCCGCTGCTGAAGGCCATGGGAGCGGTGGAGCGCCGCCTCCGGACCAGGACCGCCCGCCCCTTGCCGGACTACAGCCCGGTCCGGTAGCGCAGGCGGTCGGGGGCGAGGTTACTTCGGGCCGGTCAGGCGGCGTTCGCCTGCTGTGGTGAGGACGAAGACCTGCCAGTTGTAGTACGCGTAGTACGCGCGCGGGTCGCGGCGCATCTGCCGGGCGTGCAGGAGGACGGCGTCCACGTACGCCTGGGACGGGTTGTAGGCGTGCAGGGCCCGCCGGTAGTCGCGGGGCGCGCCGCTGGCGTGGAGGTAGTTGGCCGCGCCCATGACGGCGTCGCGGGGGTTCTGGACGTCGCCGCCCATCCCGTACGCGCGCCAGGTCGCCGGCATGAACTGCATGGGCCCCTGAGCTCCGGCGTGGCTGTCGGCGCGGACCCGTCCGAACTTGGTCTCGACGAACATCACCGACGCCAGCACCTCCCATTCCACCCCGAAGCGGCGCTCGGCCCGCTTGAAATGGCCGAGCAGTTCGGCGGCCGGGCGGGCCGCCTGGACCTTGAACACGGCGGACGGCTTGATGGGCCGGGTCAGGGCGAGCAGTTCGGCGGCCGGGCGGGCCGCCTGGACCTTGAACACGGCGGACGGCTTGATGGGCCGGGTCAGGGCGAGCAGTTCGCGCAGGGCGCTGACGTTGTCCTTGGCCTGGGCGGCGAGTGCGGCGGGCAGGCGGGCGAAGGCGCGGTCGGCCAGGGCGCGGTGACGGGCGGCGTGGCGGTAGAGGCGCTGCTGGTAGAGGGCCAGAAGTTCGACGTCCCGCGGCGGGGCGCCCGTCGAGGGGCGCCAGCGGTCGATGGCCGCGTTCAGGGCCGTGGTCGTGTCGCGGAGGGCCGTCGCCAAGCGGGCGGGGTCGGTCGGGAGCGGCGCGCCGGGGGCGGGGAGCGCCTGGCCGGAGGAGGCGCCGGCGCTCGCCGTCGCCGACGGGGCGGCGTCCGTCGCCTTCGCGGAGGCCGAGGACGGGACGGAGGCCGAGGAGGGGGTGGAAGAGGGGGCGGCGGTCGTGGCCGTGGCGCCGCATCCGCCCGTCCCGGCGACTGCCGCGCTCACCAGCAGGAGACAGGCGAGCGTACGGCCCCGGCCGGTGCGGGGCTGCGGCGGGCGGGCGCGGAACGGGCGTCGGAGGTCGTCCATGGTCGGCCAACCTACCTGCCTCACGGCTTTATACCGGACATCTCACCCCGTATCGCTCCGGTGGGCGGCACTCGGCACCCGGGATGCGTACGCTTCTTCCAAGGCGGCGGCGTGGCCGGGGATCGGCCGGGTAGAAGACGAACCACCGGGAGGTGAGCGGCATCGACGGCGGAGAAGACGAGAAGAGCTGGCGAGGGCCCCGGTTGCGGGCGGAGACGAGACAGGCGGACGGGTGCCTGGTCATGGGGTTGAGCGGGGAGCTCGACTTCATGCAGAAACCCGAGTTCCGGCAATGGGCGCTCGGCGTCGTGGCCGGCGGTCACGACGACGGGAACAGCGGGAACGGCGACAGCGCGGCGCCGATGGTCGTGCTCGACCTCAGGGGCATCGAGTTCTTCGACTCCACCGGGCTGTCCGTCGTCATCGCGCTGTGGCAGCAGGCGCGTGAGGCCGGCGGCGATCTGGCGGTGGCCGCGCCCCCGCCGATCTGCGCCAACATGATGCGGCGTACGGGGCTGGCCGACCACATCGCCATGGGCGACACGGTGGCCGCCGCGGTGGCCGGGGCGGCGATCCTGCGCCGCACGAGGCGCGACACGACCGACCAGGCCGCGGCCGGCTGAACCGGCCGGGCCGGATTCCAGCGCGTGGGCGGCGGTGTCAGTCCTGGGTGGAGGAGTGCTGGGTGACGCCGGCCGGGGCGCCGGTGAGGTGCTCGTACGTGCCGCTGACGTCCAGCAGCCGCTCCAGCACCCGCGGGCGCTGCTCCAGGTGCAGCCGGGTGCCGGCCGTCACGGCGTGCTGGTGGATCATCAGCAGCGCCGACAGGCCGCTGGAATCGCAGAAGTGCAGGCCGTCGAAGTCGAGATGCAGGTCGGTCAGGCCGCCGTCGGCGAGCGCGGCGAGCGCGGTGGTCAGGAGCTCTCGCGCCGTGTTGTAGTCCAGGTCGCCGGTGACGGCGACGCGCAGCACACCCGGGTGGGGCGTGGCCTGGACGAGGGTCAGCGGGTCGGGGGCGAAGGCGGTCATGCGATCTTTCCGTGGCCGGGGAGCGGGGTTACGTCGGTCGGGGAGGCCGCGGCGCGCACGGCGTCGCGCCCGTGGGTGATGAAGGCCGAGGCGCGCGGGAAGTCCTCCAGCCGCCTGCCCAGCAGGTCGAGCGCCGGCATCAGCGTACCCGCCGGGACGCCCCGAGCGGTCAGGACGCCGGCCGTCCAGGTGAGGAACCGGGTGAACAGCCCGGGGTCGTCCACGTAGAGCGCGGTGGCCAGGAAGTCGACGATGTGCAGGATGTCCTCGGCGGTGTGCCTGCGTTGCTGCGGCGTGTAGTCCGCCATCGCCGGGACGCGTTCCTCCAGGCCGCCCATGACGTCCCTGACCAGGCTCCGGGCCGACCGGCTGACCATGGTGTACTCCTGGTCGTCCAGGTGCGGCAGGTCGTCCACGACCTGGCGGGGGGCGACGGGGCGGGGCAGCGGGCCGGCGGCGAGCCGGTCGGCTGCGGCGGCGCCGTCGGCGGCCCAGGCGTCGGCGCCGAGGAGGCGGGCGTAGAGGCCGTCCGGTCCGAACGCGGCGCCGCCGGCCATCACCGGCGTGCCGGTCGCCTGGCAGGCGGTGATGGCGGCGTGGGCGCCGGGCAGCCGGGTGGGGATGGAGCTGGACAGCGCCACCACGTCGCAGGCCGTGCGGTGCAGGTGGGTGATGAGGTGGGGCGTCGGCACCTGCGCGCCGAGGTAGTCGACCCGCCAGCCGCGCAGCCGCAGCACCTCGGCCAGGATGCGGGCGGGCATGGCGTGCCACTCGCCGTCGATGCAGGCGACGGCGATGCGCCCGAGTGCCGGGCCGTTCGCGGCGGCGGCGCGGGCGGCGGGGTGGTGGGCGAGCGCGGCCAGCACCCGCTCGTTGACGGCGGTGGCGGTGTGCTCCTGCGCCACGGTGATCTGGTTGCTCTCCCACTCCTGGCCGACGCGGGCCTGTACGGGGGCGACCACGTCCAGCAGCAGGGTTTCCAGCGAGATGTCCTGGTCGAGCGCGGCGAGCGCGGCGTCCGTGGCGGCGTACTCGTCGCCGGCGACAGCGGCGTCCCAGAGTTTTTCGCGCCAGGCGGAGAGTCCGTCTGCGTGCGTCATGCGGTGAACCTTCCCCGTCCGTGTCCTCCCACCGCGCTCAGATGTGCCCCGCGCGGCGCGGTGATGGCGATGACGGCCATGTCATCGTGATCGCCACCTCCTACCCACTGGGACGACAACATCTCCACACGTTCCGTGATCGCCTCGGGCGGCATGCCGCCGCACTGCCGCAACTCCTCCTGCAGCCGCTCGTCGCCGAACATCTCGTCGCCGAGCGGGCCGCCCATGGCCTCGGTGATGCCGTCGGTGTAGAGCAGGCAGGTCTCGCCGGGTTCGAGGACCACGGTGTCGGTGACGCTGGTGACGCGTTCGAGCATGCCGATGAGGGTGCCCTTGGTGCTGGCCACGTCGACGCGTCCGTCGCCGCGCACGACGAGCGGCGGCGCGTGCCCGGCGCTGGTGACCCGGAGCAGGACGCGGTTGCCGGCCCGCTGGATCGAGGCCAGGACGAGCGTGACGAAGCGGGACCGGTCGCCGCCCTTGATGAGCACGCCGTTGAGCAGTTCGAGCACGCGCTGATGGTCGCCGGCCATCGGCAGCAGGGCCTGCAGGGTGTGCCGGATCTTGCCGGTGAGCACGGCGGCCTCCAGGCCCTTGCCGGCCACGTCGCCGAGCACCACCAGCGACTCCTGGCCGGCCTCGGCGGGCGGGTGGAGGTCGTAGAAGTCGCCGCCGACGCGGGCGGTGTGCTCCGAGGGACGGTAGCGGGCGGCGACCTCGACGCCGTGCAGGCTCCGCGCGCGGGGCGGCAGGAGCTCGCGCATGAGGGTGTCGGTGATGTCGGCCTGCTCGGCGTACAGGCGGGCGGCGGACATCGCGGCCCCCGCGCGGGCCGCGAACAGCCGCGCGAAGACCTCCTCGCCGTCGGAGAAGCACGCCTGGCCGCTGCCGCGCAGCAGCACGAGCGCCCCGGCCGGGACGCCGTGACCGGGCAGCGCGGTCACCACCATCGAGCCGATCTCGTCGAGCCCGTCGCGGGCCAGCCAGCCGGGGGCGGCGGCGGGGTCGATCCAGCGGGAGGGCAGCGGCGGGTAGCCCTGCAGCGCCTCGGCGAGACCCGGCACGGCCTCGGGATCGACGGCCAGCTCCTCGCGGACGACCACGCCGTCCGGCCCGCAGTAGGCGATGGGGTGCCGGCGCCGGTAGGGCGGCAGGATGACCAGCGCGGCGTCGGCCAGGTGGCGGGCGGCCAGCCGGGCGGTCACCTCCAGGCAGCGGTCGAGGTTGAGCGAGGACAGCAGCTCGCTGGAGGCCTTGTCGAGGAACGACGTCCGCTCGCGTTCGAGGTGCAGGGCCTGGGTGGCGCGGTCGAGGTCGGTGGTGTCGGCCAGCCACCAGGCGATCGCGTCGCCGTCGCGGACCGGACGCGCCTCGAACGTGGCCGCCCCGATGGAACCGCGCACGCCCTCGGGAAGAGCGGCGTCGGAGGGAGTGGCGTCAGGGAGAGGGGTCGCGGCGGCATGGGCGTGGGAGAGCCAGGCGGGAGCGCTGTCCGCCAGTGCCGCGCCGGGGACCGCCCCGGGCAGCAGCCGCAGCGCCGCGTCGTTGGCCTGGGCGATGACACCTGCGGTGTCCACCAACAGAACCGGGTAGGGGGCGCCACGCCACACGGCCCCGGTTTCGTCCTGCCCCAGACTGCTCGTCAGACCTCTCAAAACAACGAGCCCGCCGCGACGGGCTCTGCCTCCTGAATCATGGTTGCTTGTGCACCTTCTTCTCTCCACTGTAGCCGAGGCTTGCCCACCACCCCAGCCGCGGACGGCCCGGCCGAGCGCCCCCGACCGGCCGTCTCCAGTGGTTTCCAGTCGTTTCCAAGGAGCCGCGGCCAGGGTCTGACCGGTCAGGCAGAACGCAGTCGGCGGACGGGGAGAAGATGGGCGAGACGAGGACCCGGTCGATCCTGGGCAGGACGGGGGCGACGCTCGTCCTGGCGGCGGTGCTCGGGTGCGCGCCGGGTCCCGCCGACGCGGCGGACGCGACCGTCGGCGCGGCGGCGTACGTGGTGCGCGGCAAGGTGGTGAACTCGGCCGGCCGGCCGGTCCAGGGCGCCAAGGTCGTGGTGAAGGACCGGCGTTACTACAACAGCGACATCGTGCTGCACAGCGACGGCAACGGCCTCTACCGGGCGCAACTGCCGCGCGAGCCGTCGTCCTGGCTGGTCAGCGCCTCGGTGACGCGGCAGTTCCACGGCCGGCAGTACACCTTCGACCTGGAGCCGTCCTCGACCGGTTCCGTCCGGGCGAGCGCCGGCGGGGTGCGGAACTTCACCTGGCGCGTCACCGGCAGGCGGCCCGGCGCCGACGGCCGGTACTACGGCGGCCTGGTCGCCACGAACCTCTGGTTCGACAACCTTCCCGAGGACGTCGACCAGCAGAACGTCCGGCTGACGATGACCCCGGTCGGCCAGCTGATCGACGGCAGCGACGGCAAGGTCGTCTCCGGCCGCACGCCGGTCTACACGGACAGCGGCTGGGCGGTGGTCGACGTGCCCCTGGGCCGGTACCGCATCACCGCGACCTACCGCTCGGCCACCGGCGGCAAGGTCTACCCGCTCCAGGTCAAGCTGACCGGCTCCGCCGCCTTCGCCCCGCAGGTCACCGCCGACTTCGAGCAGAGCGGGACCAACCAGCGGATCAGGCTGGAGGTCAGGTTCGGCTGAACCGGCCGAGCCGCGGAGAACCTCGATGGACATGGACGACGACCCGCAGCCGGGTGCCGCCGCGACTTCGCGGTCCCGCGCGCGGGTGGCCGCGGGCCTGCTGGTCCTGGCGGCGGTCGCGGTGGCCGGCGCCCTGGTCGGCGGCCTCGGGCACTACGTGCTGCTCGACCGGCCGGTCCTGCTGGGGACGCTGGCGGCGAGCCTGGTCGTCGTCTCCGGGGCGCTCGCCTTCGGCGGCGGTCCGCGCGCGCCCGTCGTCGCGCTCGTGATGATCTGGGCGACGGCCGGGCTGGTCGGTCTCGTGACCGGCATGCGGGTGCACGCCAGGATCCCCGGCCCTTACGGCAGCGGGCTGGAGGTGCGGGTGCTGTCCGACGACTGGATCGTCCCCGACTGGAGGCTCGTGGTCCGCAGGAACGACGGCCTGCTGACGCGCGAATGGCCCTTGACGGATCGGTTCACCACCGAGCACGACGACGGCCTGCCCAGGGTGACCTGGCTCGACCCCGCACACGTACGCCTGGACGACCGGGGGAGGCGGGGCGGGCAGACGGTCGCCCTGGACCCCCGTTCCGGGCGTCCCCTCAAGCCCGGGCGCCTCGGGGGCGGCTGAGGGGCGGACACGACGGGCGGCACACCGGTATAATGATCATGCATCCCGGCGGGCAGGCGCCCCCGGGATCTTGCTTTTCATGCCCTCCACACCTCATCGCACGCTGCTCGCCGCGGCCGTCCCGCTCTTCCTGTCCATGAGCGCCGGGATCGTCGCCCAGCTCGTCACCACCTCCCTCCTCGGCCGCCAGGCCACGGCCCAGCTGGCGGCCTTCGCGCTGGTCAACGCGGTGCTCACCCCCGTGACGGCCGCGGTGTCGGGTGGCCTGCGGGGGATGGCGCCGTTCGTCGCCGCCTGCCGGGATCGTCCGGCGGAGGCGCTGCTCGTCCTGAAGGACGCCCGGTGGCTCACCGCCGGTCTCGGCGCGGCCGGGGCGGGGGTCATGCTCGGAGTCCCGGTGATCGCGCGGATCGGCGGGGCGCCCGGCGAGGTGGTGGCCGAGTTCGGGATGTTGCCGCCGCTGCTGGCGCTCCAGGTGCTGCTCTACTCGGCGGGCAGCGGCGCCGGCGGCGTGCTGGTCGCGCTCGGACGCAGCCGCCTGGTGCTCTGGGCCGGCCTGTCGAGCACGGCCACCGGGGTGGTGCTGCATCTCGTCCTGGTGCCGCGGATGGGCGTCCAGGGCAGCGGGGTGGCGCTGGTGGCGTCCACCGCCGTGGCCGTCGCCGTGTCCAACACGCTGCTGCTGCGCCTGCCCGAGCTGGCCGGGCGGTCGTCGTGGCCGGGCCGCCCGCGGTGGCGGGAGATCCTGCGGATGGCGCGGGTGGGCGTCCCGATGTCGGCCACGCTCGTCGTGAAGTTCGCGGTCATGGGCGGGGTGACGTACGCCGCCGCGCGGACCGGGGCGCAGGGGGCGGCCGCGCACGCCATCCTGCTGTCGCTGCACGGATTCCTCGGGCTGGCTGCCGTCGCGGTCGCGCAGGCCGCGACGCCGGAGATCGCCAGGGCGGCCCTGCCGGGCGAGGCCCGCCGGCTGAACCGGGCGGCAGTGACGATCGCCGCCGCCGGAGTGCTGGCCGGCGGGCTGGTGCTGGTCCTGCTGGGGGAGGCGGTGCTCGGGCTGTTCACCTCGGACGCCGCCGTGCTGGCCGTCGCCGTCGGCCTGGTGCCGTTGTCGGTGGTGCACGCCCTGGCCGACCACTGCGCGATCGTGATGTCGGCCGGGCTGACGGCGCTCAGGCGGTCGTCCTGGACGCTGGGGTCGGCCGTGCTGGGGAACGGCCTGCTGGCGTCCGTGGCGGGTCCGGCGGCGGGGGCGTGGGGGCTGCGGGGCCTGTGGCTGGCGTTGATCGCCGGTTCGCTGCTCGTCCTCGTGACGCAGACGGCCGGTTTCCTGCGGTTCAGCGCGCACTAGAAGGGGTTCAGCGCGCGCGCCACAAGGCGGGAAGGGGGCTCCGGCGGGCGGAGCCCCCTCACGTCAGGTGCGGTCCTGGGTCAGGACGCTGGACAGGAACGCCCTGGTCCGCTCGTGTCCCGGGTTGGCCAGCAGCTCGGCCGGCGGGCCGCTCTCGACCACGACCCCGTCGGCGAAGAAGGCCAGCCGGTCGCCGACCTCCCTGGCGAAGGCGATCTCGTGGGTGACCACGACCATCGTCATGCCGTCGGCGGCCAGGCCGCGCATGACCTCCAGCACCTCGTCCACCAGCTCGGGGTCGAGCGCGGAGGTGGGCTCGTCGAACAGCATCAGCTCCGGGCTCATCGCCAGCGCCCTGGCGATGGCGACCCGCTGCTGCTGGCCGCCGGAGAGCTGGTGGGGCCGCTTGTGCGCGTGCGCGGCCAGGCCGACGCGCTCCAGGTGCTCCATCGCGGTCGCCCTGGCCCGCTCCGCCGAGACCCCGAGGACGTGGACGGGGGCGCAGGCCACGTTCTCCAGGGCGCTCTGGTGGGCGAACAGGTTGAACCGCTGGAACACCATGCCGATCCGGCGGCGGAAGACGGCGAACTCCTTGGGCGTCCACGGCCGGTAGCGGCCCTCGCGCAGGCTGTGCCCGACCTCCTCGCCGAGCACCCGCAGGCTGCCGCCGAGCACCGGCTCCAGCCCGTTGACGCAGCGCAGGAAGGTCGACTTGCCCGATCCGGACGGCCCGATCACGCAGCTCACCTCGCCCGGCGCGACGGTGAAGTCGACGCCGTTGAGCACCTGCGTGTCGCCGAAGCCCATGCGCACGCCCGTGGCGTGCACGACGGGGCTCACGCCGCCGCCTTCGGCAGGATCCGGGCCGCGAGGCCGCCGCCGCGGACCAGCCGTACGGCCTCGGAGCCGAACCGGCGTTCCAGGCGGCCCTGGAGGAAGGTCGCGACGGCGGTCATGAGCATGTACCACAGGCTCGCCACGATGAGCAGCTCCATGATCAGGTTGTTGGCCTTGTAGATCTGGCTGGCGTTGGTCATCAGGTCGTGCCCGGCCACCACGTAGACCAGCGAGGTGGTCTTCAGCATGGAGATGAACTCGTTGCCGGTGGGCGGGATGATGATCCGCAGCGCCTGCGGCAGCACGATCACGCGCATGCGCTTGGCCGGGGTCATGCCCAGCGCGTACGCGGCCTCGGTCTGGCCGTGGTCGACGGCCTGGATCCCGGCCCGCACGGTCTCGGCGAAGTACGCCGCCAGGTTCAGCCCGAGCCCCAGCATGGCCGAGGTGAACCCGGTCATCACCTCGTTGGTGTCCCACTTGACGCCGATCATGGTGAACGGCACCTTGAGCACCAGCTCGGGGAACAGGAACGCCAGGTTGTACCAGAAGATGAGCTGCACCAGCACCGGCGTGCCGCGGAAGAACCAGATGTAGAGCGTGGCCAGCCCGCTGAGCACCGGGTTGTGCGACAGCCGCATGATCGCCACGGCGACGCCGAGCACCAGCCCCAGCACGGTCGCCAGCACCGAGATCTCGATGGTGACCCAGACCCCGGCCAGGATGCGGTCGTTGAACAGGTATTCGGCGACCTTGCCCCAGTCGAGGCGCGGGTTCACCACGACCAGGTAGACCAGCCAGCCGGCGATCGCGGTCACGGCGGCCGCGGCCACCAGGCGGCCCCAGTGGCGCGTCCTGGCGACCGGGACGTGCTCCCCGGACGGCCCGGTGAAGGGCTCCGTGCGCATGGTCACTTACCGCCGTTGACGACAGCGGACTGGACGGCCAGCTTGTCCAGGTTCCACGCCGTCAGCAGCTTGGCGTACTCGCCGCCGGCGATGAGGGAGTCGAGCGCGCCCTTCACCGAGTCGACGAGCTCCTTGTCGTCGGGCTTCATGCCGATGCCCCACGGGCTCTCGGTGCCCTCCAGGGCCATCGCCTCGACCTCCAGCTTGGGGTCGGCGGCCTTGCTGGCGGCCACCACGTAGTCGGTGATGGTGGCCTGCGCCCGCCCGCCGGTGACCTGGATCAGGGCCTCCTGGTCGCCGGGGAACTTCAGGATGTTCACGGCCGTCTTGCCTGCCTTCTTGCAGTCGGCGTCGTACCCCTCGGCCAGCTCCATGGACGAGCCGTTGTCGACGACGGACACCGTCTTGCCGCACAGGTCGGCCGGGCCGCCGATCTTGGCCGGGTTGCCCTTCTTGACCAGCAGACCGGCGCCGGCCTGCACGTAGTCCACGAACGTGACCTGCTTCTGCCGCTCCGGCGTGTCGCTCATCGAGGAGATGACGAAGTCGTAGCGGCCGGTGAGCACGCCGGGGATCTGGGAGTTGAACTCCTCGTCGGAGATGGTCACCTTGGCGCCGAGCTTCCTGGCGATGGCCCTGGCCAGCGCCGGGTCGAAGCCGATCGCCGTCTTGCCGTCGCTCGCGTACAGCTCCATGGGCGGGTAGCCGACGGACGTGACGACCTTCAGGCCCTGCGTCTTCAGGCGGGCGGGCGCCTTGGCGGCGAGAGCCTGGTCCGGGGTGATGGCGTTGATCACGTCGGCCGCCTTCTCCTCGGTGGGGGCCTGGTCGAGCGTGACCGCCGCCGTGCCGCCGTCCGCGGGGGCCGCGGCGTCGCCGCCGCCGTCCAGGGACTGGGCGCCGCAGGCGGTGGTGGCGGCCAGCAGCGCGCCGGCGGCGAGGGCGGAGAGAGTGCGGATGTTCACGAGGGGGTGCTCCTTCAGGATCGCTGCCAGCGGACTTCGCCGCCGACGACGGTGGTGAGGACCTGGGTGCGCAGCACCGCCTCCGGCGGCTCCAGGTACGGGTCGGTGTCCACGGCGATGAAGTCGGCGAGCATGCCGGGCGCGAGCACGCCCTTGCGGTCCTGCTCGCCGGCCGCGTACGCGGCGCCGAGGGTGTGCGCGGTGATCGCCTCGGCCATGCTCAGCCGCTGCTCGGGCTGCCAGCCGCCGGCGGGCGTGCCGTCCTGCCGGGTACGGGTGACCGCGGCGTACAGTGCGGCCCACGGGTCGGGGCTCTCCACCGGCGCGTCGGAGCCGAAGGCCAGCGCGACCCCGGCGTTGAGCATGCCTCGCCAGGCGTAGGAGGCCAGGTCGTGGCCGGCGAGCAGCGAGTCCACCAGGGCGATGTCGGTGGTGCAGTGCACCGGCTGCATCGAGGCGACGACGCCCAGCCTGGCCATCCTGGTCAGGTCCTGGGGGCGCAGGTGCTGGGCGTGCTCGATGCGGTGCCGCAGGCCGGCGGTGGTCCCGATCGCCTCGTAGGCGTCGAGGACCAGCCGGTTGGCGCGGTCGCCGATGGCGTGCGTGGCGACCGCGATGCCGGCCGCCGCCGCCTTGCTGAAGATCCGTACGAGGTCTTCGTACGGGGTGACCGCGATGCCGGTGTTGTCGTGCTCACCGGCGAACGCCTGGTGCATGTGGCAGGTGTGCGAGCCGAGCGCGCCGTCGCTGAACACCTTGACCGGCCCGGTGCGGACCCAGTCGTCGCCCTGGCCGGTACGGCGGCCCTCGGCGATGGCGGCCTCCAGGGCGACCGTGGGGATCGCCTTGTGCACGCGGATCTTCAGCTCGCCGGCGTCGCGCAGCTCCAGGTAGGCGGCCCGGCAGTCCTCGCCGTCGATGTCGTGCACGCTGGTCAGCCCGAACGACAGCAGCTCCTCCTGGCCGGCGCGCAGCAGGTCGCGCAGGTCGCCGGAGACCATGAGGGCGCGCAGCGGGTAGGAGGCGGACTCGCGCAGGATGCCGGTGGGCTCCCCGTACGCGTCCCTGACGATCTCGCCGCCGACCGGGTCGGGGGTGGAGGCGTCGATCCCGGCCATCCGCAGGGCGGCGGAGTTGGCCCAGACGGTGTGGCCGTCGACGTTGGGCAGCGCCACCGGCAGGTCGGGGCAGACCGAGTCGAGGGCCTTGCGGTCGGGCTGGACCGGCGGGTTCCAGATGTTGCTGTTCCACCGGCCGCCGAACAGCCAGGCGCCCGGCCGCAGGGTCGCCGCGTGCGCGGCCACCTTGGCCAGGGCCTCGTCCAGGGAGCGCACGTCGCGCAGGTCGACCGCGCCGAGGCTCTGGGCGTACTGGGCCGTGTGGATGTGGGCGTCGTACAGGCCGGGCAGCACGGCGGCGCCGTCGAGGTCCACCAGCTCGGCTCCCGCGCCCGCCGCCGCGCGCACGTCGGCCTCGGTTCCGACGGCGACGATCAGCTCGCCGTCCACGGCCATGGCCTGGGCGGCGGGGGCGCCGTTGGTGCCGGTGCGAATGGTGGCGTTGCGGTATACGCGCATGTCATGGATCTCTCAGGGGTTTCGGGTGGGGTGGTGCGGCTCACTGTAGAAGTGGCGGAAAGAAGTAGGAAGCGATATAAACACGACATTTAGCAGCGCTGAGGGCAAGGAACGCTTATGCTCAAGCCGGAACATCTGCGCACACTGCGCGAGGTCGTGCGTCTGGGGTCGTTCGCGGCGGCGGCGAACCGGCTCGGTTACACCTCCTCGGCCGTCTCCCAGCAGATGGCCGCGCTGGAACGGGAGACCGGCGTGCGGCTGTTCGACCGCTTCGCCCACAGCGTGCTGCCGACCAGCGCGGCGGAGGTGCTGGCCAGGCAGGCCGAGACCGTGCTGGCCGACATCGAGCGCATGGTGGCCACCGTCCAGGCGGTGCACCGCAACAGCGAGCCGCAGATCCGGCTCGGGCTGTTCCCCAGCTTCACCGGCGTGCTGGCCGACGTCATGCGGCGGATGGAGCCGGAGGACCGGGCCGGGATCCGGCTGTCGGTCGCCGAGTCGTCGCAGCTCATCGCCCGTCTGGGCAGCGGCGGCGAGATGGACGCCGCGGTGGTCTACCAGGTCGGCAACACCGGGCTGTCGTGGCCGTCGGTGCTGACCAGGCGGTGGATCGCCGAGGACCGGTACCGGCTCGTCCTGCCCAGGCTCTGGCCGGACCTGTCGCCGTACCGGGCCGAGCAGCTCGTGGACCTGCCGTGGATCATGCACCATCCGGCCAGCAGCGACGCCACCCTGTTCGAGGCCCTGTTCGCCCACTGGAGCCTGCACCCGCGGGTGGTCTGCCACTCCGACGACTTCAAGATCACCCTGTCGCTGATCGGCGCCGGCGTCGGCGCGGCCCTCATCCCCGACCTCGCGCTGCGCGGCCACGGCGAGGACGTCGTGGTGGTCGACGTGCCGTGGCTCAACATCAGCCGCAGCATCTTCACGCTGGTCCACCCCGACCGCGAGACCGCCCGCCTGCAGTGGCTGCTGGACGAGCTGACCGTCTGAACCGGCTCTCGACGCGGCCGGGGCCCATCTGCCAGCATGTGCCGGATCATCCCCCCGGGCCGCGGCCACCTGGCGTCGCCGTGCCCGCGCAAGGCTAAGGAGATCTTCCACCGTGGAACGCGAGGCGGCGATCGCCCAGTCCGCCGAGGCCATCCGCCTCCACAGCGGGCACCACATCCTCATCGAGGCCGGCCCCGAGCCCGTCCTCGACCGCCTCGGGCGCGACGACCGCCGCACGCCGGACGGCCCCCTGCGGAACTGGACGTACGTCGTCAAGGACATGATCGACGTGGCCGGCCTGCCCACCACCCGCGGCTCCGCCCTGTACGGCGCCGAACCGGCCCTGGCCGACGCCCGCTGCGTCGAGCTGCTGGACGCGGCAGGCGCGCTGCTGGTCGGCAAGGCGAACCAGCACGAGTTCGCCTGGGGCGTGACCAGCGAGAACCCGCACTGGGGCGACGTCGGCAACCCGCGCCACCCGCACCTGACCCCCGGCGGTTCGAGCGGCGGCACCGCCGCGGCGCTCGCCGCCGGGATCGCCCGGTTCGGGCTCGGCACCGACACCGGCGGCTCGGTGCGCATGCCGGCCGCCTGCTGCGGCGTGGTGGGCCTGCGTCCGCGCTCTGGGGCCGTGCCCGCCGCCGGGGTGGCGCCGCTCGCGCCGTCCTTCGACGTGGTCGGCCCGATGGCCGCCTCGGTCGCCGACTGCGCCCGCGTCTGGCAGGCGCTGACCGGCGAGGCCGTCGAGCCGCCCGACTCGCTGGCCGGGCTGGTCGTGGGCGTCGCGGAGGGCTGCGACCAGGCCGGGGACTTCGCCGAGCTGGGCGCGCGGCTGCGCGAGGTGGCCCTGCCCGCCGAGGTGCTGGAGCCGTACTGGACGATCGTGGGCGCGCAGGCGCGCCGGACGCACGAGGGCACCTTCCCCGAGTGCGCCGCCCGCTACAGCCCCGGGGTACGGGCCAAGCTGGCGGCCGCGGGCGGCGTCGGCCACGAGGAGTACCGGCGGGCCGTCGAGCGGCTGTCGTCGCTGCGAACCGCGTTCGCGGCCGCCGTCGAGGGCATCGACCTGCTGGTCATGCCGACGCTCGGCGCCCCCGCGCCCCGGCTCGGCTGCGACGAGGCCCAGGTGCGCGGCGAGGTCGGCCGGATCACCGCGACGGTGTCGGCGCTCGGCCTGCCCGCCCTGGCCGTCGGCGACCTGCAGCTCGTCGCCACGAGCGAGGCCGCCGTGCTGCGGGCGGGGATGTGCAGGGAGGCCCGCGGCGGGACGATCCCCGAGCCGCGCTGACCTCCGAGGATCCGCTGGTCAGGCCGCCCGGGGCAGGCTCCACGGATCCACCGGCACCACCTCGGCGCACCGGCCGTACGGGTCGAGCAGCCGCCCGTACAGCTTCGACTGGCGCAGCACGATCTGGCGGTCGGCCACGGTCACGTGCGGGAAGCGCTCCTCCAGCCGCACCACCAGCGGATGCAGGTCGGCCACGCCGTGCAGGCCCACCGTCAGCAGCATGTTCCGCGGCCCGGCGAGCGCCGCGCAGGTACGCGTCTCCGGCCAGCCGAGCAGCGCCCGGCCGGTCTCCTCCAGCAGCGCGTCGGGCATGCGCAGCCACAGCAGCGCGGCCGAGTGCCAGCCCGCGTGCGAACGTGCCAGGTCGCAGCGGAAGTCGAGGTCGCCGGTGGCCACCAGCCTGGTCAGCCGGCGCTGCACCGTGCGCTCGGACGTGCCCACCGCCCTGGCCAGCTCGGCGTAGGGCGCGCGGCCGTCGGGGAGCAGGGCGGTGAACAGCCGCCGGTCGATCTCGTCCATCTCCCTGGTCGACTCCGGCGCGGCCGGTCGCCTGGCCAGGGCGGCCGCGGTGCGCGGCGGCAGCACCCGCAGCCGCCACCGGCACGACGCCTCGAACACCCGCGTGGCGACGTGCGTGCGGACCTTGGCCACGCCCGGCACCCGGGGCAGCGCGGTGAGCACGTGGTCGGCCAGGGCCGGCATCGACGGGGCCACGGCGATCACGAACAGGTCGTGCCCGGCGGCGACGTGCTGGACGGTGATCAGATGGCGCTCCCGCGCCAGCGCCGCCGCGACCTCGGCCGCCGCGCCGGCCGCGCAGTCGATCTCCAGGAACGCCATGCTCAGCGCGTGCATCTGGCGGGGGCCGAGGGCGACCGTGGTCCACGCCTCGCCGGTGCTCGTGAGCCGCTGCCAGCGCCGCGCCGCCGTCACCGGGTCGGCCCCGACGGCCGCCCCCACCTCCACCCAGCTCGCCCGTGGGCTGATCTGCAGGGCGTCGATGAGCTCAAGGTCGGACTCGGCCAGCAACGACGGCGGCTCCACGCCGGAATCCTGCACTGATCCTCCCTTGATGTCCGATTGCTGCGTTCCAGCGGTCGGGACACCCTATACCGGGATCCTGGGCCCCGACCGCCGTCAGGCGCAGCCACCGGAAAGGGAGACCCGCGGATGACCTCGCTCGGCCTGGCCAGGATGGTCGGCGTGCTGGGCGGCATGGGCCCGGCCGCCACCGTCGACTTCTACGGCAAGCTCGTGGAGGAGACCGCCGCCACCAGCGACCAGGAGCACGTGCCGGTCGTCATCTGGGGCGACCCCCGCGTCCCCGACCGGTCGACGAGCCTGCTCGGGCAGGGCGAGGACCCGACCCCGCAGTTGCGGCGCGGCATCGGGGCGCTCAGAGGGGCCGGGTGTGAGCTGCTGGCGGTGCCGTGCAACACCGCGCACGCGTTCGTGCCGCGCCTGGCCGAGGAGGCCGGGCTGGAGCTGGTCAGCATCGTCGAGGTCACCGCCGCCGCCCTCGCCGCCGACGGCGTGCGCGCCGCCGGGCTGCTGGCCACCACCGGCACGCTCCGCGCCGACCTGTACGGCCCCGCGCTGCGCCGGCACGGCGTGACCCCGATCGAGCCGGACGAGCCCGGTCAGCGCGAGGTCATGGCCGCCATCGCCGCCGTCAAGGGCGGCCGAGCCGGCCGGGAGCACGCCGACGCGCTGGCCGCGCAGGCCCGCTCGATGGCCGCCCGCGGCGCGCGGCGCGTGGTGGCCGCGTGCACGGAGGTGCTGCTCGCCCTGGACCCGGACACGGTCCCGGTCCCCGTCGTGGACCCCGCCCGCCTGCTGGCCCGCGAGGTCGTCCGGGTGGCGCTGGCCGCGCGCGGCTGAACCGGACTTCTTTCACTTCCGCCTCTCAAGTCACATCCAAGCCACTTCCAATCTCCGGATGGTGGGCTTGGCGCATGAGCTGAGGACGTGCCCGCACGTCCGCGAGCCGGGGGGCTCGCAGCTCGATGTGAAGGGAGGTTACGACCATGAGCAAGAAGATCGTGAGTCTGGACGATCTGGGTGACGAACTGGCGGTGATCGAGGAGGCCGATCTCGGCCTCGTCGCGGGCGGCATGCCGATGCAGCGCTGCTACGGCACCAACGGGAACCCGCCCACCGACTGGGTCTCCGACTACTGATAGAGACGATTCGCGGTCGCGTGGGAGGGGAGCCCGCTCTCCTCCCGCGCGGCTGGGGGGACACGTGCTACTGATTCTGAGCGAGCCCGGCGACGCGACCGTCGACCTGGTGCTGCCCAAGCTGAAGGCCCGGGGCGCGGACGTCCTGTGGTGGGATCCGGGCGAGTACCCGTCCGCCGCCCGGCTGACCGCGCGCTTCGGCGCGGACGGTGAGGAACTGGTCCTGACCAGGGACGGGCAGATCTTCGACCTCTCCGGCACGACGGCCGTCTGGACCCGGCGCCCCGGACGCCCGCGCGCCGCGGACGACGTCACCGCGGACGACCTCCGGGCGCGGGTGGGCGAGCTGTCGGAGTGGTTCACCGACGGCTTCTGGGACCTGCTGGACGCGCGCTGGCTGCCGGCCCGCCAACCGGTGCTGCGCAGGGCGCACAACAAGCTGGTCCACCTGGCCCTGGCCCGGCGGCTGGGCTTCGCCGTGCCCCGGACGGTGATCACCAACGACCCGGCCGAGCTGGTGCCCGCCTACGAACACGCGAACGGGCGGCTGATCGCCAAGGCGATGGAGCACACCCTGTTCGAGATCGACGGCGGCGCGCACGCCGTCTACACGACCGTGGTCACCCGGCGGTCGCTCGGCGGCCGGGGGCGGATCGTCCACGAGCCGGTCATCCTCCAGCCGTACGTGCCCAAGGCGGTGGAGCTGCGGGTCACCGTGGTCGGACGGCAGGTGTTCACCGCCGAGATCGCCTCCCAGGACTCGCCGCGCACCCGCGACGACTGGCGTCACTACGACTTCGCCCGCGCCCGCCACAGCGTGCACCGCCTGCCGGACGACGTCGCCCGCCGCTGCGCCGACCTGGTCGCGGCGCTCGGCCTGTCCTTCGGCGCGATCGACCTCATCCTCACCCCCGACGGGCAGTACGTCTTCCTGGAGATCAACCCCAACGGCCAGTGGGCCTGGATCGAAGACCTGACCGGCCTGCCCATCAGCGACGCCGTCGCCGACTGGCTGACCGCCGGAGAAACGGACGCGCAATGACTCAGCTCTCCCTCGGGCCGGCCCTGGAAAGCGGCGTGAACCTGCTGCACGGGCTGACCCGCCGGCGTTCGGCCGTGGAGGAGGCCCGCCGCACCGCCGCCGCCTGGGCCCAGGCGCACCCGCGGCTCGGGGCCCAGCTGGTGACCACCCCGCGTCCCGGCTCGCCGGTCGTCGACTACGACCTGCTGCTCGACCACCCGTCGGGCGGCACCATCATGCTCGGCGTGCAGGCCGAGGACGGCACGTCCTGGCTGGTCGACCACTCGACCCACTGGGCCGCCGGTTACGTGCTGACCGTGGACGGGACGCACGTGTCGGTGTCCGAGGCGATGCTCATGCTGCGTTCGCTGGCGCGTCCCGGGATGTCGCCGCAGGAGGAGCTGGTCCGGTTCTGCGTGCTGCGCAACGCCGCCCAGCAGGAGGAGGTCGGCCTGGCCGACGTCCAGGCCGCCGCGGACGGGTTCCGCAGGCGGCGCGGCCTGCTCGGCCACGACACCATGATGGAGTGGCTGGACGGGATGGGCATGAGCGCCGAGGCGTTCCACGACCACATGACCATGACCGCCAAGGACCAGCGGTTCCGCGCCCGGAAGCGGGCCGAGCTGGCTCCGGCGTACCTCGACCGCCATCGTGACCGGTTCGCCCAGGTACGGGCGGCCTGGGTGCTGTCGGACGACCCGGTCGAGGCGGCCGAGCTCGACGGGCCGCTCGCCGGTCGCTGGGACCTGCGGCTGACCAGGGCCCGGACGTGGGCGGGCGAGCTGCCCGTACCGCTGCGGGAAGTGCCGGCCGGTGGCGCCGCCGGTCCGGTCCCCTACGAAGAGGGCTTCCTGACCGGCCTGGTCGTCGAACGGCAGGAGGCCGTGGCGGACGCGGCCACGCTGAAGGCCGCCGGCGCGGCCGCCTTCGAGGAGTGGCTGACCGGCGCCGCCCGGGAGGCCGGGGTCACCTGGCACTGGCTCTGACGCGTCCGGCGTCCTCAGCGCCGAACCATTTGGAGTGATTTCTCCGGGCATGTCGGTGCCTTCCGGTACTGTGCCGCAGGTGCGGCGGATGATCACCTCTCGGGGCTTGTGGTGGGCGCTCGCGGCGGCGGCCGTGGCGGTGGCGGCGGTCGTGTTCGTCCGTCGCTCGCGAACGCCGTACCCCGCCCTGCCCGGCGAGCGTCCGGCTCCGCAAGGACCGCCTCCCGAGCGGGACGCCCCGCCGCCGTGGCCGCCCGTCCCGATCCTCGGCACGCCGACGAAGGCGGACATCGAGCGCTACGCCACCAGACCGGCCGGCTTCTTCGACCACCCCGCCGTCGCCGCCTTCCTCGCGGAGCGGCAGCCCCTCGACAGCCCCACCCGGCGGCGGCTGAACCGCTGGGCCGTGGTGGCATCGGCGGTCGTCCTGCTGGCCGGGGGCGCGCAGGTCCTGGAGTCGGCGGTGTTCTCCAAGGGAGGAGACGCCGCGACCGAGGCCGATTACCTGCCCTGCGCCCAGGTGTACGCGGACGCCGGCGTCGGCTGCGCCACGGAACCGCAGTGGCAGGTGGATTCCGGCGCGGAGCCGGACCGCGAGTGGTCCCCGGCCCTCGAACCGGCCGACCAGCAGCGCGCCGAGTCCCAGGAACCGCCTCTCGCCCAGGAGGCCGTCGACGCCGACTGCCGTCCACGGACGGCCAAGCCGCACGTACGCGCGATCAACCCCAAGGTCACCCGCGCGGTGAACCGGCAGTGGCGGCGGATCGAGACCTGGCTCAAGGCCAACGCCCCCAAGAGCTACCGCACGCTCGGCGGGCCGGGAAGGGCGAGGACCATCGCGGTCGCCGAGGCCCAGACGGGCCTGTCCTTCCCCGACGACCTGCGGGCCTCGCTGCTGCGCCACAACGGCTCCGCCGTCATCGAGGGCACCTGGCCCTTCGGCTTCCTGGACAACGTGAACATGACCATCCGCCAGATCCGCGACCACTGGCGCACCCTGTGCCAGATCGACGCCACCGACGACTCGGACGACCCCCGCACCGAATGGTGGGACGGACGCATGATCCCCGTCGGCTCCGACGGCGGGGGCAACAGCCTGGTGATCGACTCCGTACGTCGCGACGTCGGCGAGACCGACCACGAGGACAGCATGAGCTTCACCCCCGGCGGGATCCGCATCCGCTCCTACCACGCCCTGCTGAAGGCCACCGCCGACGCCCTGGAGACCGGCGGAACCGTCGGCCACTGGAAGCCCGAGGCGGCCGACGGCGAACTGGAGTGGAACCTCCCCTGACCCACCCGCCGCACCCGTCGACAGCGCCGCGCCCGGGTGTCACGATGCAAGGATGATCGCCCCCCAGGTCATCGCACCCTCCGCGCAGAACGTGGCCAGAAGGCTGGTCCTGGCCGGCGCGGCGGGGATCGTCCTCACCGTCGCCCTCCTCGCATGGGCCGCCCTGACGCCGGACCTCATCCCCTCGTTGGGGGCGCGCTACTGCGGCGAGTACACCGGCTGCGTCGGCTACCTCTTCCTGACCTGGGAGTACGGCCGGTGGGTCGCGCTGGTCGCCGCCTGGCCGTTGCTGCACCTGCTCCGCGTACGCCCGGCGTGGCAGGCCACCCTGATGGCCGCGCTGTACCTGGTGGCCATCTGGCAGGTGGCGCTGCTGCTCATGCCGGCCGACTTCGCCATCGGGTTCTACCTCATCCTCCTCAGCGGCGTGCTCGCCTTCCCCGCCGCGGCCTGGACGACCATGCCGCACCTGCCGCGCGCCGTCCGGTTCGTCACCGCCGGCATCGCTCTCGCGGTCTGCGTCGTCACCTGGCCGCTCGTTCAGTGACGCGCAAGCGGGCACCCCGCCCGCTCCTAGTGATCACCAAGACGTCCCCAAGCGCCTCCTGCGACCGTGAGTGCGCGACATTCACCACGACAGAGGGGGACGTTCCCAGATGAACGACTTCGAGACCGGCGCCCGCGAGCTCGACGACATGAGCTCGCCGCCGTCACCGGCGGCATGTGGGCCAACTACGACTGGATGAACTACGACTGGCGCGACGCCGTCATCGACGCCCTGCCGTAACCACGCGGCACACCGCCGGGGCCGCCTCACACAGGAGGTGGCCCCGGCCTCGCGCCGGATCAGGGCCGGCCCATCGTCCGGACCATGACGGTCGCGGTCGCCGTGGCCACGACGTCGCCGCCCGGGCCGAGGAGCTCGCCGGCGAGGAAGCAGACGTCCTTGCCCCGCCTGACCACGCGCCCCCGCCCGACGAGCCGCCCGGGCCGCGCCGGACGCAGGAACTGCACATGGAGGTCGAGGGTCGGCGCGAACTGGTCCTCCGGCAGCGTGGCCACCAGCGCGGGCCCCAGCGTGTCGTCGAGCATCGCGGCCAGGAAGCCGCCCTGGACCACGCCGACCGGATTGGCGAACTGCTCGCCCGCCCGGAAGGCCACCTCGATCGTGCCCGCCTCCGGATCGACCTCGACGAGCTCCCAGCCGAGCAGCGCTGCCGCCGGCGGCAGCGGAACCCTGCCGGCGACCATGTCCCAGAACATCCCGCGCCTGTCCGCGTGCGTGGTCATGCCCGCCATTGAACAGCCCGCCACCGACAGTCCGGCGGTCATGGGTCAAGCCCCCAGCTCGGCGAGGAACCCGGCGACCGGGCCCAGCGTGATCAGGCCGCTGCCCGCTCCGGCCAGCTCCGCCGCGGCGGGGGCCAGCGCCCGGCGGGCCCGGTCCGCCACCTGCCGGTCGCCGACCGCGACGGCGGCTCTCGCGGCCAGGCACCACATGGCCTCCAGCAGCAGGTCAGGGGGCGGCTCCGGGATCCGGCCGACCGCCTCGGCGGCCTGCGCGCCCCGCCCCTCCGCCAGCAGAACGAGCGGCCGCACCCACGGCTCGTACGGCCCCCACTCCACGTCACCCCGATCGGCCTCGCCCAGGACCGGCAGGCCGTGCCGCACCCGTACGGACAGCAGCGCGAGCGGCAGCAGCCCCCGCGCCAGCCCCGGCATGCCGACGTCGTCCAGCCGGGCCGCGGCCGCCCGGTAGGCCGCCTCCTCCTCGGCCGCCGGCACCCGTCCGCCGGCCGCCTTCCGCACCACCCGGTACCAGTCGGTGAACACGCTGACCAGCGGCAGCTCGTTCCGTTCCGCCAGCCGGTCGGCGGCGGCCGCGTGCCGGTCGGCGGCCCCGAAGTCGCCGAGCGCCCCCAGCGCCTGGACGCGCACGAGATGCCCCAGCACCTCGTACGTGACCAGCCCGTGCCGCGACGACAACGCGACCAGCTCGGCCCCGATCCCGTCCCGATAGGAGGCCAGCCCCGCCCGCTCGAACGCCTGCATGAACACCCCGTTGAGCGCGAACGCCAGCAGCGCCGGGTCGTCGAGGCGGCGGGCGATGCGCTCGGCCTCGGCGGCGGCCAGCGGGCCGCGGGCCGACCGGACGCCGCGCGACTCGACGGCGATCGTGGCCAGCAGCCGCGCCCGCGCCGCCTCGGACGCGCCGGGCGGCAGGCCGCCCAGGGCCCGTTCCGCCGCGGCGACGACCTGGGCCGCCTGCTCGGGGTCGTCCGACCGGGTCCAGATCGCCGGGACGTCGTAGGCGCCGATCACCCGGGCGGTCAGCTCCGGGTCGCCCAGCTCCTCGGCCGCCGCGATGGCCGCCGTACGGTGGCCGCGCGCCGCCTCCAGGCCGCCGCCCCCGGTCACCGCGAGGTTGCGCAGCAGGCCGACCGTCGACTCCAGCCGCGCCCGGGCCCCGGCCCCCACCGTGCGGTCGTACGCCTCGGCCGCCTGCGCCCACACCCGGGCCGTGGCGTCGGCGGGGGCGGCCAGGCCGCGGTCCTGGTGCAGGATGTCCGACTCCAGGCGGCGCAGCCGGGGCCCGGGGTCCACGCCGAGGTGCTCGGCCAGCAGCGTGCGCGCCCGGCGCAGCACCGCCAGCGCGTCCCCCTGGCGTCCGGTGCGGTAGAGGGCGAGGGCGAGCAGTCGCCAGGCGTCCTCCCGCCAGGGGTGCTCGGCGACGTGCGAGTCCAGGTCGGCGACGGCTTCGGCGGCCCGGCCGAGCGCCAGTTGTGCCTCGGCCCGGCGTTCGACGGCGTGCAGCCGCAGCTCGGTCAGGCGGGCACGTTCGGCGCGCGCCCAGTGCTCGTCGGCGAACTCGGCGTAGGCCGGGCCGCGCCACCAGCCGAGCGCCTCCGTCAGCCGGGCCGGTTCCGGCGGGCCGGCGGTCACGGCCTGTTCGAAGCGCCAGGCGTCCACGGCGTCGGGCGCGGCGCGCAGGGCGTACCCCGGCCCTTCGGTGACCAGCAGCCGGGCGGGGGCGCGCGGCGGGCGCGCGGGCTCCAGCGCCCGGCGCAGGGCGGCCACGAACGTGCGCACCGCGCCCACCGCGTCCGGCGGCGGATCGTCCCACAGGTCCGCCACCAGCCGCGTCACCGGGACGACCCGGCGCCGGGCGACGATCAGACGGGCCAGCACGGCGCGGTGCCGCGGCCCCTTCAGCGGGATCGGCTCACCCTCGTCGTCCCAGGCCGCCACCGGCCCCAGCACCCCGAACACGCTCCCCATCCTTCCTGCTCACCGGATGCTCATCCGCCCCCGGCACGCTGGTAATCGACCCGGTCACCCATCGAAGGAGGGCACCTCATGACCACCATCTCCGGTTTCGAGCACCGCCGCGTCCCCGTCGCCGACGGCGTCACGCTGCACGCGGCCGTCGGCGGCTCGGGCAGCCCCATTGTGCTGCTGCACGGCTTCCCGCAGACGCATCTGATGTGGCGGCACGTCGCCGCCGACCTGGCCGCGGACCACACCGTCATCTGCCCCGACCTGCGCGGTTACGGCGCCAGCGACAAGCCGGCCGAGACCGGCCCGGACGTCTACTCCAAGCGCACCATGGCCGCCGACGTGGTGGCCCTGGCCGCGGCGCTCGGCCACGAGCGCTTCGCCCTGGCCGGGCACGACCGCGGCGCGCTGGTCGCCTTCCGCGCCGGCCTCGACCACCCGGCCGCGATCACCCACCTGGCCTGCCTCGACGTTCTGCCCACCCTCGACATGTGGGACGTCATGCGCGGCGTCACCGCCGCCGTCGGCTTTCACCTCTTCCTCATGGCCCAGCCGCCCGGCCTGCCCGAGCAGCTCATCGGCGCGAGCCCGGACGCCTTCTTCGGCCACTTCCTCGACCTGTGGGCCAACGACCCGGCGGCCATTCCGGCCGACGTTCGGGCCGCCTACCTGGACGCCTGCCGGGCCGCCGTGCCGTCGATCGTGGCGGATTGCCGGGCCTCGGCCGGGATCGACGTCGAGCACGACCGCGCCGACCTGGCCGCGGGCAACCGGCTGGGCATGCCGGTGACCGTGCTCCAGCAGGACTGGGGCGCCGCCCTCGGTTACGACGCCGCGGCGCTGTGGCGGGCCTGGGCGCCCGACCTGCGGCACGACACGGTCACGTGCGGACATTTCATGGCCGAGGAGTCCCCCGCCGAGATCGCCCGCGCGCTCCGCGAGCTCGTGTCCCGGTAGCAGGCCCTCCTGGTCAGGGGCCGTCTCGTAACTTAAAGTAATTGACATGTCACGGTAAGTTATTCGACAATGGCAGCGCCAATGAGGTCGTCCTTCCGGCGGGAAAAGTACGGGCCGGAAAGCCGAGTACGCGACGGAGTAGAGGCGCTCGCCAGCATGTTGCACGCATTCATCGTCGGGATGGGCAGATCCGGCGCAGGGCTGCATCTGCCGTCCCTGGCCAAGGTGCGCGAGGCGGCCCCCGGGCTGCTGGCGCCCGACCCGGTCGTCGTCCTCGACCCCCTCCTGCCGCCCGGCGGCGTGCGGGGAACGGTGACGGCCGGGTCGCCCGAGGAGGCCGCCGCGCTCGCGCCGCCCGACCGGACCGTCGTGCACCTGTGCACCCCGCCGCACGTCAGGGCCGGGATGCTGGCCCGGCTGGCGCCGCTCGGCTACCGCAAGTTCATCGTGGAGAAGCCGCTCGCGCTCGACCTGGTCGGGCTGGCCGCCGTGGCCCGGGTGCGCCGGCGCTGGGGCCTCGATCTCACGGTCGCCACCCACTGGCTCGACAGCACGCTCACCGGCCGGCTGCGGGCGGCGATGCGCGCCGAGGAGTTCGGCCCCCTGCGGCAGATCCGGGTGGTGCAGAACAAGCCCAGGTTCACCCGCAGCGCGGCGCGTCCCGACGCCACCACGGCCTTCGACATCGAGATGCCGCACGCGCTCGCCGTGGTGCTCAGCCTGGCCGGCGGCGGCCGGATCTCGGCGGCGTCCTGGGAGGACATGGTCACCGAACGGCTGCGGCTGCCCCGGCTCGGACGGGCCAGGCTGCGGCTCGACCACTACTCGGGCGTGCGTACGGAGATCGACTCCGACCTGACCTCGCCCGTACGGGAGCGCCGCATCACCCTGCACTTCGACCGCGGCACGCTCACCGGCCACTACCCGTGCAGCGACGCCGACCACACCGCCCAGCTCAGGGTGGCCACGGCCGAGGGCGAACGGCGTACGGTGTTCACCGACGACGCCCTGCCCGCCTTCCTGCTGGCCGCCTACCGCCGCTACGCCCGCGCCCGCCGCTCGCCCGGCGCGCTGCCCGTCCAGGTCGACGCCGTGCGACTGCTCACCGAGGCCAAGCACCTGTGCGCGGCGCACGAGCCGGGGCGTGAGGGGGCGCCGCGTGCCGGCACCACCTCCTGAGCTGGCCGGCATCGGCGACGAGGCCGCCCCCGACCTCGACGGCCAGCTCGCCGCCGTGGGGGAGCTGGGCTGGAACCGGCTGGAGCTGCGCACGGTCGACGGCGTGCCGGTCGCCGCGCTCGGCGAGCAGGCGTTCCGGCGCGCGGTGCGGCGGTTGCGCGAGGCGCGGGCCGAGGTCGTCGCGGTCGCCTCGAAGATCGGCGACTGGTCGCGGCCGGTGACCGGCGACTTCGCGCTCGACCTGGCCGAGCTCGACGTGCTGGCCCGCCGCTGCCCGGTGCTGGGGACGCGGCTGGTGCGGATCATGTCCTTCCCCTCGGGCGGCCTGCCCGAGCCCGAGTGGGGGCGGAGGGTCCGCCACCGGCTGCGCGAGCTGGCCCGCCGGGCCGAGGACGCCGGGCTGCTGCTGGTCCACGAGAACTGCGCCGGCTGGGCGGGCGACCGCGCCGACCGCATGCTGGACCTGGTCACCGGCATCGGCAGCCCGGCGCTGCGGCTGCTGTTCGACATCGGCAACGGCGTCGCCCACGGCTACCCGGCGGCCCCGATGCTGCGCGAGGTCGTCCCGTACGTCGCGCACGTCCACGTCAAGGACGCCGTCACCGGCCCCGGCGGCGAGGTCGTCTACGTGCTGCCCGGCGAGGGGCGGGCGGGCGTCGCCGAGTGCCTGCGCCTGCTGTCCGCCCACGGCTACGCCGGCGCCCTGTCCATCGAGCCGCACCTGCGGCTGCGCCCCCACCTCGACGACCCGGGCGCCGGCGACCGGGCCGCGTTCGTCCGGTACGGGCGGGCGCTGGAAAGGCTGGTGGGGCAGGTCGATGGACGTTGACGCCGTGCCTCTCGACGCGGCGGAGCGCGACCTGCTGCTGAGGCTGCTGCGGCTGCCCACGGCAGGCCCGCTGGAGACCGGACCGGCCGGGCCGCCGCCGCGGCTGCGCGAGGCCCAGGAGCAGTACGCGCGGGCCGCCGCGGCGCTCGGCTTCCGCACCGTGCGGCACACCTCGGTGCGCCCGGCCGAGCTGGACCGCGCCGACGTCCCCGCGCCCGTGCGCGAGGCACTCGGCCTGCCCGGCTTCCTGGACGGCCAGCCCAGTCTGGTGCTGCGGCTGGGCCCCGGCCTCCCGGCGTCCCGCACGGTGATGTTCAACGTGCATCTCGACACGGTCGCCGGCGGCGGACCGGCCGGCTTCGACGGCGAGCGCTTCCACGGCCGCGGCGCGATCGACGCCAAGGGCCCGGCCGTCGCGCTGCTGGCCGGGCTGCGGGCGGCCCGCGCGTGCCGTCCGGCCATCGGGCGCGAGGTCGGGGTGCTGATCCAGGCCGTGGCGGGCGAGGAGGGCGGGGCCATGGGCGTGCTCGGCACCCGCCCGCTCGTCGAACGCGGCTACGTCGGGCGGCTCAACGTCTTCTGCGAGCCCACCGGCGTACGGTTCCTGCCGCGCAGCACGGCCGCCGCGACCGCGCGGATCGTGGTGGACGGCGACCACGCCGTGGACGACCGCCCGGCCGCCGGGCACAACGCCACGGTCCTGCTCGGCTTCCTGGCCCAGCACCTGGCCAGGGCGCTCGACCCGGACACCGTGTGCGTGGCGGGCCTGCACACCGGCACCCGCCACAACCAGGTGTACGGCCGCGGCTCCCTCCTGCTCAACCTGCCCTACGCCACGCCCGCCACCGGACGCCGCCTGGAACGGGACCTCGCGCGCGCCCTGGACGACGGGCTCGCGGCCTTCGCGGCGGCCTTCGGCGGCACCGCGCTGTTCGCCAGGACCGCCCGCGACGCCAGGGCGGTCACCCGGCTGGAGTGGCGCAAACGCGGCCTGCCGGTGCTCGACGACCGCGACGCGTGGGGCCACGCGCTCCTGCGCGACCGGGCCGGGATCCCGCCCTGGCCCGCCGGAGAACCGGCGTTCACCTGCGACGCCATCTGGATGGCGGGCGTCGGGGGCGCCTGCACGGTCGTCCTGGGGCCGGGCGACCTGGCCGGCAACAACGCCCATGCCGAAGGGGAGTTCGCGCGGGCCGCCGAACTCGCCGGGTTCGCCGCCGCCGTGGCCCGGCTGATGATCGCCTTCACCGACGACAGGATTGGACGAGGAGCATGAACCCCACCGCCTCACCCGCGACGGACGCACCGCCCGCGCAGCCGTACCCGCCGGGCCCGGCAGTCGCCCGGCCGGCGCGGGCCGCCGTCCGGGTGCGCCACGACGACCTGCTGGACTTCGTCGCCGCCGTGTTCACCACCCGCGGCCTGGCCCCGGAACGCGCCCGCGAGGCCGCCGCCGCGCTGTGCTACGGCGACCTGGTCGGCATGACCTCGCACGGCCTGGCCAACCTGACCCGGCTCTACCTGCCGCTGTTCGACGAGGGGCGGGTCGATCCGCTGGCCGAGCCGTCCGTGCTGGCCGACCGGGGCGCGGCCGTGCTGCTCGACGCCGATCGCGCCCTGGGCCTGTGGGCCGCCGGCCTGGCCATGGAGATCGCCGCGGGCCGCGCCTCGACGTACGGCGTCGGCCTGGTCTCCGTACGCGGGGGCACCCATCTCGGCTGCGCCGGGCACCACGCGCTGCGCGCGGTCGAGTACGGCATGATCGGCGTCATCGCGAGCAACTGCGGCCGCCAGCGCATCGCCAGGCCGCCCGGCGGCGCGGTGGCGATGCTGGGCACCAACCCGATCAGCGTCGCGGCCCCCGCGGGCGGGCACCCGCCGTTCGTGCTGGACATGAGCACCACCGCCATGCCCACCGGGCGGGTCAGGCAGGCCGCGCGGCACGGCGAGGAACTGCCCGAAGGGGTGCTGGCCGCCGACGACGGCGCTCCCGTGACCGACGCGGCGGCGTTCGACGAAGGGCGGGCGCACCTGCTCTGGCTGGGCGGCCAGGCCGGGCAGTACAAGGGCTTCGGGCTGGGGGTGGCGGTCGAGGTGCTGGCCGCACTGGTGTCCGGCGCGGGTCTCGGCGCCCACCCCGACGCCCACGACGGCGACGGCGGCCCGAGCGGGCGCGACGACGACATCGGCTTCCTGGCCCTGGCCGTCGCGCCCGGGGCGTTGCGCGAGGGCCTGGAGGGCGACGCGGCCACGATGTTCGGCGCGCTGCTCGGCTGCCCGCCCGCCGACCCCGTCTCGCCGGTGAGCTATCCCGGCTGGCACGAGCATCGCCGGGCCGAGGAACACCGGCGCTCGGGCGTCCCGCTCGGCACGGACCTGTACGACGAGCTGGCCGCCCTCGCCGCCGCCACCGGACTCGACGCCCCCGCCCTGGTGGTGGCGCGGTGAGCGCCCGGCTGCGCGTCGCGGTCATCGGGCTCGGCGTGATCTCGCGGTTCTACCTGGCGGCCCTGCACAGCTCGTCCGGGCTGCGGCTGGCCGCGGTGTGCGACACCGATCCGCGCGTCCTGGAGGGGCACCGCGTCCCCGGCTACCGCGACCACGTCCGGCTGCTGGAGGAGGAACGGCCCGACGCCGTCGTGGTCACCGTCCCCAACGACCTGCACGCCCGGGTCTGCGCCGACGCGCTGGAGCGGCGCATCCCGGTCTGCGTGGAGAAGCCGCTCGCCCTCGACGCCGCGCAGGGCAGGCGGCTCACGGACCTGGCCGCGAGCTCGGGCGTGCCGCTGTTCACCGCCTTCCACCGGCGCTACAACTCCGCCGTCGGACGGCTGCGCGCGGCGTGCGCGGGCGCCCGCGTCGAGGAGCTGACCGTGCGCTACCTGGAACGCATCGAGGACCACGCGGGCGACGACTCCTGGTACCTGGACGTGCGCCGCTGCGGCGGCGGCTGCGTCGCCGACAACGGGCCCAACGCCTACGACCTGGTGGACCTGCTGCTCGGCCCGGCGCACGTCGTCTCCGCGCACGTCGACCGGGACGCCGCGGGGGCCGACCGGCAGGCGGACGTCGAGCTGCGCGCCGGCGCGGCCCGCGCGCGCGTCCTGCTCGACTGGTCCTACCCGGGCGAGCGCAAGGACCTGGAGGTGCGCCTGGCCGACGGCCGCAGCCTGTACGCCGACATGCTGGCCGGCCACTCCGGCTTCAAGAACTCCCTGTGGCACGAGTACGAGGGCGTGCTGGCCGCCTTCGAACGCTCGGTGCGCTACGGCACCCCCGACGGCGAGGGCGGCCTGCCCGCCCTGCGCTTCGTCGAGGACGTCTACCGCCTGGAGAAGGCCGGCGCGGGACGGGGTGCCGCGTGAACCCCGACGAGGACGGCCCCAAGACCGCGGTCACCGGGACCCTGCTGAAGGTGCTGGTGCACCGCAGGCAGGACCGCGGCATGCGGCTCGAACCGTACGCCAGCCGGTGCGTGCGCGCCGGCGAGGTGCACGAGCTGGTCGCCACCGACCACACCGAGACCGACGCGGGCGCCAGGATCGACCGGGTCGCCTTCCTGGGCTTCGCCGAGATCGTCGCGGCCGGCGTGCTGGACCGGGGCGACGAGGTGTGGATCGGCGGGCGCCGGGTCGGGGTGCTGCTCGGCTTCGACGGCTGCCACCTGCCCAACCACTACAACGTGCTGATCCACAGCGATCCCGCGGTCACCGGACGGGAGCTGGGACTCATGCCGGGCGAGCCGCTGGTGTTCAGCCAGGCCCTCCCGGACGAGCCCGAGGAGGGCGGCGCCCGCGTCTTCCGCTGGCCCCTGCTGTAGAGCCGTTCTTGGGAATCCCGATTACTTTCCGTGACCTCTGGTTTACCTTCAGTCACTCAGGGTAATCTGTTGATTGCGCACAGTAGTGGGAACCACTCGTTTTCGAGCCCACTAGAGGTCGCGTCCTTCCCCCCGATGATCCCCACCACGGCGGGCGGGCGCGTGTCACGAAAGGACAGACAATGGCTGCGGGCACCAAGACGACCAGCCGGCTGGAAGAGCGCTTCCGCCTCTGGGACAACGACGGCTCCGGCGCGATCGAGCGCTCCGACTTCGAGAACGAGGCCGACGGCATCATCGAGGGCCTGGGCGTGCAGGGGACGCCGCAGGCACATCAGCTGAAGCAGGCGTACCTGGCGATGTTCGACCACCTCGCGGGGGCGGTGGGCGCGTCGCGCCTCGACCAGGCGCAGTTCCTCCAGGCCGCCGAGCGCGAGATCATCAGCAGGGGCGACGACGGGTTCTCCCAGGTCGTGGGCCCGACCATCCAGGCCATCGTCAACGTCCTCGACCGTGACGGCGACGGCGAGGTCGACTCCTCCGAGATGGCCAAGTGGTTCGCGGCCATCGGGCTCGACGGCGCGGTCGCCGCCGAGGCCTTCCGGCAGATGGACACCGACGGCACCGGCAGACTCTCCGTCTCCGAGCTGGTCGACGCCGTCCGCGACTACCACCTCGGCAAGAACGACATCCCTCTGCTCGGCAGGTGACCTAGGCCCGAGCAGGCCGAAGGGTCGCCCAGAGCCGCTGTCTCCGGGGCGGCTCCGCCGAGGGAGCCGTCCGGGGGCCTTGTCCCCGGGCGGCTCCGCCCGAAGAAGGGGCCGTCCGGGCCGCATCCCCGGGCGGCCCCGCCGCCACCATCGCATCAGGACGGGAACCTTGGAGAAAACACTCTCCCCGCCCGGGGGATCGCCGCCCCGCGCCGCCGCCGCTCCCATCCCCTTCTTCTCCCAGGCGGCGACGTTCGACCGGCTGTGGAAGGAGATCCGCGCCGGGTGCGTCGACGTGCTGGACCGCGGCAAGTTCTCCCACGGCGCGAAGGTCGCCGAGCTCGAACGCCGGCTCGCCCTGTGGACCGGCGCGGCGCACGTCGTCGGCGTCAACTCCGGCACCGACGCGCTGGTGCTGCTGCTGCGCGCGGCCGGCCTGCGGCCCGGCGACCAGGTCGTGGTGCCCGCCTACAGCTTCATCGCGACCGCCAGCTCCGTCGTGCTGGCCGGCGGCGTGCCGGTCTTCGCCGACATCGAGGAGCACGGCCACGGCATCGACCCGGCCTCCGTCGACGCCGTGGCCGGGCCGCGCACCACGATGGTCATGCCGGCGCACCTGTTCGACCGCCTGGCCGACCTGCGGGGCGTGTGCGAGGTCGCCCGGCGGCGCGACCTGACCGTGCTGGAGGACAGCGCCGAGGCCATCGGCATGCGCCTCGACGGCACGCACGCCGGGCTCGTCGGCGCGGGCGGCGTGCTGTCGTTCTTCCCGTCCAAGACGCTCGGGGCCATCGGCGACGCCGGAGCACTGCTCACCGACGACGACGGCATCGCCGAGACCGCGCGGGCGCTGCGCCACCACGGCCGCGGCGGCCGCACCCTCGACCACTTCCCCGGCATCGCCAACCCCACGATCCTGCCCGGCTGCAACAGCAAGATGGACGACCTCCAGGCCGCCGTCCTGCTGGCCAAGCTCGCCCGGCTCGACGCCGACATCGCCCGCAGGTCCGAGCTGGCCACCCGTTACGACGCGCGGCTGCGCGACGTGCCCGGCGTGCTGGCCGTGCCGGGCGCGGCGCCGCCGCACCCGGGCGGCAACCGGGTCTGCTACGTCTACCTCGTCGAGGTCGAGTCCCGCGACGCCCTGGCGGCGCACCTGGCCGCGGCGGGCATCGGCACCGAGGTCTACTACCCGGTCCCGCTGCACCTCCAGCCCTGCTTCGCCCACCTCGGCCACGTCCGGGGCGACTTCCCGAGGGCGGAGGCGGCCTGCGAGCGGGCGCTCGCCCTGCCGCTCTACCCCGACCTGTCCGACGCCGCGGCCGACCGCGTGTGCGACGAGATCGAGGGCTTCTACCGAGGGCGGCGCGGATGAGCCGGGTGCCGTTCTTCGCCGCCGACCTGTTCGAGGCCGACCGGGCGACGCTGCTGCGCACCGTCTACGCCGTCGGCACCGGCGAGGCCCAGAAGTTCATCCTGGGCGAGCACACCGCCCGGTTCGAACGCGAGCTGCGCCACCGGCTCGGCGCGGCCGACGTCGTGGCCTGCTCCAGCGGCACGTCCGCGCTCACGCTGGTGCTGGCCGCCATGGACGTGGGCCCCGGCGACGAGGTCGTGGTGCCCGCCTTCGGCTGCGCCCCGCTGGCCGCCACCGTGGTCGGCGCGGGGGCGCGGCCGGTGTTCGCCGACGTCGACCCCGTGACGCTCACCGCCGACCCTGCCGCCGCCGAGTCGCTGGTCACCGGGCGGACCAAGGCGGTGATGCCGGCCCACATGTTCTCCGTGATGGCCGACATGCCGCGCTTCCGCGAGCTGGCCGACCGGCACGGCCTGCGGCTGGTCGAGGACTCCGCGCTGGCCCAGGGCGGCACGCTGGGCGGGCGGCCCGCCGGCCGGTGGGGGGACGCGGGCGTCTACTCGTTCGTGCAGGTCAAGACGTTCGGCATGCCGGGGGAGGGCGGGGTGGTGATCACCGACGACCCGGCCCTGGCGGCGCACGTACGGATGCTGCGCAACCACGGCCAGGACGGCGCCCGGCGCTTCCACCACCGCCGCGTCGGCCACAACAGCCGCTTCGACGAGGTGATGGCGGCCTTCCAGCTCCACCGGCTCGCCGGCCTGGACGACCGCCTGTCGCGCCGGGCCGAGATCGCCTCCTACTACTCCCGGCGTTTCGAGCCCCTGGCGGAACGCGGGATCGTGGCACCGCCCGTCGGAGGGGACGGGCGGTTCCACTACGTCTACACCGTGCTCACCGAGCACCGGGACGCGCTGGCGGCCCACCTGGCCGCCCACGACATCGCCACCCACGTCTACTACCCGCGCACGCTGCCCGCCCAGCCGGCCTTCGCCCGCTTCGCGCCGCCCGGCGCGTCCTGGCCGGTGGCCGAGTCCGCCGCCCGGCGCAACCTGTCGCTGCCGCTGCACCCGCGGCTCGCCGACGCCGAGGTCGAACGGATCGCCGACGCGGTCTGCGCGTTCGCCCACGGCTCCCCGCAGGAGAACCCATGACCGACCAGGTGGCCACCCGCGGCCTCGGCCCCTACGCGCGGCTGGCCAAGCTCGACATCTACGACTACTACCTGGGCCTGCCGCTGGTGTGGTCGCTGCTGCCGCCGGCCGGGCGATGGCAGCCGTACGCCGTCGGCCTGCTGCTGTCCGTGCTGATCGCCGAGGCGGCCGTGGTGGCCGCGATGGTCGGGTTCGACGACATCACCGGCCACCGCGACGGCAGCGACGCGGCCAACTACTCCTCCGACGCCGCCCGGCGCAGACTGGCCCGCAAACCGCTGGTCGCCGGCACGCTCACCGAGCGGCAGGCGCTGCGCTTCGCCTGGACGGCCACCGCGATCAGCGCCGTGCTCTGGGCCGCGGTCGTGGCCGCCGCTCCCCACCGGCCCGCGTGGGTGGTCGTGACGGCGGCGGCGTGCGTGGTCGCGGCCGTGCAGTACTCGTGGGGGCTCAAGCTCAGCTACCGGGGGTTCCAGGAGCTGTTCCTCGTCGGGCTCGGCGTGGGGTGGGTGCTGGTGCCGTACGGGCTGCTGACCGGGCAGGCGAGCGGGTTCGTGGCGGTGCAGGCGGTGCTCTTCGGGCTCGGGCCGATGATCTTCGGCCTGTACTCCAACACCAACGACGCCCGCGGCGACCGGGAGGCCGGGCGGTTCACCGTCGCGGCGCGGACGTCCCCGCGGGTCAACGCCGCCTTCGTCACCGCGGTGAGCGCGGCCGAGAGCCTGGTCGTCGGGTGGGCCGTGGCCGCCGGGGTCGCGCCCTGGTGGTTCCTGGGCGTGCTCGTGCCGCTGGTCTCCCTCCGCGTCACCCAGCTGGTGATCGGGTTCGTCCGCGGGGACGTGCTGCGGGCCCGGCGGGTGGCGATCCGCACCCACCGCGTCACCGTCGGCGTGCTGATCCTGGCCAACCTGGTCCTGGCATGAACGTGGACGTCGCGGTGGTGGGCGCCGGACCGGCCGGCCTGGCGGCGGCGTACGCGCTGGACCGGGCCGGGCTCGCGGTCCGCGTCCTGGAGGCGGCCGAGGCGGTGGGCGGGCGGATGCGCACGCTGCGGGCGCGGGGCTGCCTGATCGACACCGGCGCCGAGATGTTGCCGTCCGCGGACGGCTATCCGGCCACCTGGCGGCTGATCAGGGCGGTCGGCCTCGACGCGGCGGCCGTGCCGAGGGTGCGCGACGCCGTCGGCGTGTGGCGCGACGGGCGCGTCCACCCGCACGTCGGCCGCCCGCTCGGGCTGCTCACCGGCGCGGGCCTGCCGCCGCGCGCCCGCCTCGACCTGGTACGCCTGCGCCTCCGCCTGGCCCGCGGCCGTCCGGGCCCGGAGGCCACCGTCGCCGACCTGGTCGGGAAGTACCATCCCGACCTGCGCGCGTTTCTCGTCGAGCCGCTGGTCGCCGGGTTCTTCGGCTGGGACGCCGGGCGTTCGTCCGCCGCGGTGTTCGCCGAGCACCTGACGAGCACCGGGAGCACGAACACCTGGCACACCTACCGAGACGGCATGGACACCCTGGCCAGGGTGCTCGCCGCCGGGCTCGACGTGGTCACCGGGCACGAAGTGACAGGGGTGGTCCCGTGCCCGGGAGGGGTGCGGCTGGAGTCGCCGCGGGGGAGCGTGAGCGCGCGGGCGGCGGTCCTGGCCGTTCCCGCGCCCGTGGCGGCCCGGCTGCACCCCGGCGCCCCGCCGGAGGAGCGGGCGTACCTGGAGGCGTGCACGTACGCGCCCATGCTGCGGCTCAGCCTCGTCCTGTCCCGGCCGGCGGCGCCCGGCTGGCGCGGGTTCGCCACGCTCGTGCCCGCGGCCGAGGACCCCGTGCTCAACGTGATCACCGTCGACCACCACAAGCACCCGGGCCGGGCCCCCGCCGGTACCGGGCTCATCTCGCTCATCACCTCGCCGCAGGGCACGGCCGCGCTCATGGGGGAGAGCGACGAGAAGGTCGCCGACCAGCTCGTCGGGCGCGCCGAGCGGTTCGTGCCCGGCCTGGCCGGCCGGGTGGCCCGCTTCCACGTGCACCGCTTCCCGCACGGGCTGCCGGAGGCGACGCCGCGGGCGCTGGCGCTGCGAGCGGCGTTCGAGGGGCGTCCCGGGGCGGCGGTCGACTACGCCGGCGACTGGGTCGCCCTGCGGCCGTGCAGCGAGGGCGCGGTCGCGGCGGGGGAACAGGCCGCCGCGCGGGTGCTCGCCCGCCTGTCGTAGCCGCCCGCCCGCCGTCCGCCCGTTTTTCAACGACGTACGCGCATGGAGAGAAATCAGATGGCCTTCTTCACCCGGCCCATCGAGTTGGGCACCCTATTCGACGACCTCGCCGAACGCGGACGCGGGACCGGCGTGCACGTGAGCCGTCCCCTGGACATCGCCCCCCACCTGGGCACCGACCTCGGCCTGCCGGACCTGGCCGAGCTGGTCAGGGAGGCGGCCGGCTGGCTGGCCGCCGCCGGCGCGCGCCGGGGTGACCGGGTCGCCGTCGTCAAGCGCAACCACTGGGACTACGTGCTGCTGTCCTGCGCCGCCGCGCGCATCGGGGCGGTGCCCGCCACACTGTCCGCCGACCTGCCGCCCGACGTGCTGGAGATCCTGCTCAAACGGCTGGAGCCCGCGCTCCTCGTCACCGACGCCGCCCTCGCCGCCCGGCCCGGCGTGGCCTTCCACGCGCCGCGCACCCTGGTCCTCGACGGCACGGCGAAGGGGCTGCTGTCGCTGGACGACGTCCGCGGCTGGGCCGTGCCGCCGGTGCACCGGCCCGCCCTCGACGACCCGCTGGCCGTCATGCACACCTCGGGGACGACCGGGGTGCCCAAACTCGTCGTGCACTCCACCCGTACGCTGCTGCGCCGCCTGGCCGGGTTCGAGGCCCACCGGTGGCCGGTGCTGGGCAGCCGTCCCGACGACGTCGTGGCGAGCGCCATCTCCTTCGCCCACGGGCGGGCCCTGGCCTGGACCGCGAGCGTGTTGTGGCTCGGCCCCGCCAAGGTGCTGGCCGTCTCCGCGCCCGGCTGGGAGGAGGCCGGCCCGTTCCTGGCCCGGCACCGGCCCACGACGCTGGAGGCGCTGCCGGCCACGTACGTGCGGTGGCAGCGGCGAGCGCTCGGCGAGGCCGGCCCGTTCGCGCGGGTGCGCCTGTACATCAGCACGTTCGACGCCGTGCACCCGCCCACCGTGCGCGCCTTCCTGAACGCCACCCGGCGCCGGCGGCCGGTGTGGATGCAGGGCTGGGGGCAGAGCGAGACCGGGCCGCTGACCTTCCGCCTGCTCACCCGCCGGTCCATGGCGGACGGCGACAGCCGCCACCCCACCACGCGCGACCTCGGACGTCCGGTGCCCACGCGGACCCGGCTGCGGGTGGTGGACCGCGAGACGTTGCGTCCGCTGCCGCGCGGCGCGAGCGGGCTCGTGGTCTGCCGCACCAAGGCCCTGTGCCTCGGGTACGTCGGCGAGCAGGAACGGTGGCAGGGCAAACGGCTCGGAGGGTGGTGGCACACCGGGGACGTCGGGACGCTCAGCCGTACCGGCCGGGTGCGGTTCGTGGACCGGGAGACCGACACGATCCCCGGCGCGAGCTGCGTGGAGCTGGAGGACGTGATCGACGACCGGCTGCCCGAAGTGCTGGAGTGCGTGATCCTGGGCGTTCCCGGACGGCCGTCCCTGCCGGTCGTGGTCACCGAGGACGGCGGCCTCGACCGCGACGCGTGGCGGCGGGCCGTCGCCGACCTGCCCGAGCTGGCCGACCCGGTGGTGATCACCTGGGACCAGGTCCCCCGCACCGGCACGGGCAAGGTCCGCAGGACGGCGCTGCGCGAGCTGCTGGGCGAGACCCCCGACACGTACGGCACCGGGCGGTGGACGTGACGCCGGGTTCGCGGGCCGCCGGCCGGTCCGTCGCCGAGCGGGAGGCGGTCGCCTGGCCGCTGGCGGGCGTGGTCGTGCGGGCGCGCGGCGAGTCGGTGGCGTTGCGGGTGGCCGTCCAGCGGTTGTGCGCGCTGGGCTGCGAGGTCCGGTTCGACGGCGCGCCGCCGCCGGACGGGTCGCCCGCCGGATGGCTGGGGGTCGCCTCCGCGCCGTTCGGCAGGCCGGGGGAGGCGCTGCCGGAGTGCGGGATCGGCTGGTCGGGGCCGGTCGGGGTGCCGATGGAGGGCGAGCGCGACGTGCAGGCGGCCTGCGGGATCGCCCACGTGCACGGGCGGGCCGCCGGCGGGCCGAGGGCGCTGCGCCTGGACTACGCGTCGGTGTGCGCGGGGGTGCTCACCGCTCAGGCGCTCACGGCGGTCCTGCTCGCCCTGCTGCGGGGCGGGCCCGCGCTGGCGGCGCGCACGTCCGTGGCGCAGGCGGCGCTGCTCGCGCTCACCCAGTACATCGCCGTCGCCACCTGTGAACGCTTCGACCCGCCCCTCTCCGCCGGACGCGTGCCGTCCCGGGGAGCGGGGCGGGTGCCGCCGTTCCGGTCGGCGGACGGGGTGCGGTTCGAGATCGAGACGTTCGACGCGGAGTGCTGGCGGCGGTTCTGGGACCTGCTCGGCGCCGAGCCGAGGGCCGCGGCGGCGGGCTGGCCGCCGTTCCAGCAGCGGTTCGCGACGGCGACCTGCACGCTGCCGGCCGGGCTTGGCTGGACGGCCGCCGCCGCCGGATACCGGGACGTCGTGGCGGCCGCCGCGGACGCCGGCGTCAGCGTGCTCCCGGTACGGGACGCGGACGCGCCGCTGGCGCCCCCGCCCGCCTCGCCGTGGCGGCTGCGCGCGCTGACCGAGGACGCCGCCGGGGACGCCGCCGAGGCCGCCGCCGGGGAGCCGGCCGGCCTGCCGCCGCTCGCCCGGGACGCCCGGGGCCCGCTGGCCGGGCTGCTCGTCGTGGAGTCCACCAACCGGGTGCAGGGGCCGCTGGCCGGACACGTGCTCGGCCTGCTCGGCGCGGACGTCGTGCGCCTTGAGCCGCCCGGCGGGGACCCGCTGCGCGGCGTGCCGCCGATGGCGGGGCCGACCTCGGCCCGGTTCCTCGCGCTCAACCGCGGCAAACGCGCCCTCGAAGCCGACCTCAAGTCCGCCGCCGGACGCCGGGCCGCCCTGCGTCTGATCGCCTGCGCCCACGTGTTCCTGCACAACTGGCCGCCCGGCCGGGCCTGCTCGTACGGGCTGGACCACGACGATCTCGCACCCGTCCGGCCGTCCCTGGTGTACGCGCAGGCCGGGGGGTGGGCCGAGGCGCTGCCCCCGCCGCAGCCCATGGGCACCGACTACCTGGTGCAGGCCTACAGCGGGGTGGCGGCGCGGCTGGCCGGGCCCGGCGAGCAGCCCGCGCCGTCCCTGATGACGCTGACCGACGTGCTGGGCGCGCTGATCAGCGCGGAAGCCGTGGTCGCGGCGCTGGTGGCGCGCGCCCGCACCGGCGCCGGCGTCCGTGCCGGGACGGCGCTCATCGACGCGGCCCGCCTGCTGCGCGCCACCCCGCCCGGGACGCCGCCGGGGAGCCGGGAGGCCGCGCCCGTGACGGATCTGGCCGCCATGGCCGACGATCCGGCGTTCCACCGGGTGCTCGACCGTACCCCGCAAGCCGCCTACAGCCGTGCCCCCTGGACGTTCGTGCCAGCCCCCCACCACGAGGAGGCCCTCTGAATGCGTACCGACCCCCTGCCCTGGACGTCGGCCAACGGGATCGTCCTGGCCGACCGCGTGCCCGCGGACGTGCGCGCGGCGTGGACCGCCCGCGGCTGGTGCCCCGGCCTGGACCTGTACAGCCTGTTCAGCCGGCACGTGCGGCGCACGCCGGAGCGTGCGGCGGTCGCCGACGAGACCGGCTCGCTCGACTTCGCCGCGCTGGACGCCCGCGTGCGCCGGGCCGCCGCCGCACTGGCCGCCGCCGGGCGGGGAACGGCCGACATCATCGCCGTCCTGCTGCCCAACGGGCGCGACGCGGTGGTGGCCGAGCTGGCGGTGGCCGCCGTCGGCGCGGTGGCCCTGCCCATCCCGCACACGCGGGGACAGCGCGACATCGCGGGCCTGCTGAACCGGTCCCGGGCGGCCGCGCTGATCACCGTGCCCGAGCTGGCCCTGGGGCTGCGGGCCGGGCTGCCGTACCTGGAGCAGACGTGGACGTTCGGCCCGCCCACGCCCGGCGCCCGATCGCTCGACGAGGTGGCCGAGCCGGACGTCCGCGCGTGGCGGCCCGCGCGCCCGGACGCCGAGCGGCCCGCCCGGATCCTGCTCTCCTCCGGCACCGAGTCCGAGCCGAAGATGGTCGCCTACTCCCACAACGCCATGGCCGGCGGCCGGGGCGCCTACCTGCGGGCCGTGCTGGGCGAGGACGGGCCCACGCGCAACCTGCTGCTGGTCTCGCTGGCCTCCTCGTACGGCTCCTGCGGCACCTCCGTCCTGCTGGCCCGGCACGGCGGCACGCTGATCCTGCGCGCCCGCTTCGACGCCGCCGACGCGTTGCGCGCCGTCGAGCGGCACCGTCCCACCCACCTGTACGGCGTCCCGACGATGTTGCGCCGCATGGCCGACTCGGCGGCCGAGGCCGACCTGTCGTCGCTGCGCCGCGTCGTCAGCAGCGCCCAGCCCCTGCACGGCGAGGCCAGGCAGGCGTGCGCCCGCCGCTTCGGCGTGCCGCTCGTCAACGTGTACGGCTCCACCGACGGCGTCAACTGCCACACCGGCCGCGCCCCGGACCGGTGGGCCCCCGGCCTGGCCGGAACCCCGGACCCCGCCGTCGCCGAGATCACGATCCGGGACGCCGACGGCGAGCCGGTGCCGGCGGGCGAGCCGGGCGAGATCTGGGCCCTCGGCCCGATGACCCCCCTGTGCTACGTCGCCGCCCCCGACCTGGACGACCGCTACCGCGCCCCCGGCGGCTGGGTCCGCACCGGCGACCTGGGCCGCCTCGACCCCGACGGCACGCTGTGGGTCCTCGACCGGATCAAGCGCGTCGTGATGCGCGGCGGCCTCAGCATCTCCCCGGCCGAGGTCGAGCGCGAGCTCAGCGCCCATCCCGACGTCGCCGACGCCTTCTGCGTCCCGGTGCCGGACGACGACCTTGGGGAGCGCATGTGCGCCTGCGTGTCGCCGCGGCCCGGCGCGAGACCGCCGTCCCCGGCCGAGCTGATCGTCTACCTGCGCGAGGAACGCGGCCTGGACCGGCGCAAACTCCCCGAACGGTTCCTCTGGCTGCCCGAACTGCCGCTCGGCCCGACCGGCAAGGTCTGCGCCGCCACCCTCACCCGCCTGGCCGCGCAGTCGGCGGTGCCCGTCCCGCGCAGCCCGATGAGGAGCGGCCGATGAGCCGGACCGCCCACGTGTTCGGCGAGCGCCGCGACCACGTCGCCGAGCAGCACCGCTGCCTGGAGCTGGCCTACGACCCGATGACCATCGAACGCCTGGCCGAGGCGGGCGTCGGGCCCGGCATGCGGTGCCTGGAGGTGGGCGCGGGCGGCGGCAGCGTGGCGGAGTGGCTGGCCCGCCGCGTCGGATCGGCCGGGAGCGTGCTGGCCACCGACATCGAGCCCGCCTTCGAGCCCGTGGCCCCACGGCTGGAGGTGGTCAGGCACGACATCGTCCGCGACCCGCTGCCGGAGGCCGCGTTCGACGTGGTGCACGCGCGGCTGGTGCTGCTGCTCCTGCCGGAGCGGCTGGCCGTGCTGGATCGGCTCGTCCGGGCGCTGCGGCCGGGCGGCGTGCTGCAGCTCGACGAGTTCGACATCACCTACGGCCCCGGGCTGCTGATGCCCGACCCGGCCTCGGCCGAGCTCTACGAGACGTTCATGCAGGCCAAGATCCGCGTGATGACGCGCGCCGGGGTGGACGTGGCCTGGGGACGTCACGCGGCGGCGGCGATGCGGCGGGCCGGGCTGACCGGCGTCGACCCCAGGCCCCGGGTGGAGTTGTGGGACGCGCGCTCGCCGGGGGCGCGGCTGGTCGCCCACCACACCAGGCACCTGCGCGACCGGTTCGCCGAGGAGGGCCTGACCGACCGGCAGCTCGCCGACGTGCGCGCGCTGCTGGCCCATCCGGACTTCCGCGCCACCTCGTGCGTGACCTACTCCGTGCAGGGCCGCCGTCCCCTGGAGGTGGCGTGATGCGCATCGACCTGCACGGCGCCGCGCCCGGCGTGCACGCCGCGATGGCCCGCTTCGACGCCGCCGCGAGCCGGGAGCTCGATCCCGCGCTCGCCGAGCTGGTCCGGGTGCGGGCCTCGCAGCTCAACGGCTGCGCGGTCTGCCTGGGCATGCACACCCGCGCCGCCCTGGAGGCGGGCGAGGACGCCGAACGCCTGCACACCCTCGCCCTCTGGCGCGACAGCACCCTGTTCACCGGGCCCGAACGCGCGGCGCTGGCGCTCACCGAGTCGATGACCAGGATCGCCGAGGCCGGGGTGCCGGAGGAGGTGTTCGACGCGGCCCGCGAGCACTTCGACGAGACCGCGCTGGCCCACCTGCTGTGGACGATCGCCGCCATCAACGTCTGGAACCGGGTGGCGATCGCCGCCGGCCCGCCCGCCGGATAGGCGGCGGCTGTGGCACGATCGAGGCATGCGATCCCGTACGGAGGTGGCCTTAGCGGGCCTGATCGTGCTCACGCTGACCGGCGGTTGCGCCGACCCGGCGACCCAGCGGGTGTCCCTGATGAACGACCCGTCCGCGCCGCCGTCGTCCAGCCTGGCCCCGGCCATGCCGCGCGTCGCCACGGACTCCCCGGCGATGCCGGGCGGGACTCCTTCGCCGTCGTACTTCCGGCCGCCGCCGTTGGTTCCGGCGACCTCCCTGGCCGAGCCCATGGCGACGGGCAAGCCCCTGACGGCGACCGGGCCGCCGCGCTTCTTCGTCACCGCCCGGACGCCGATCTTCTCCTTCGCGGACTCGTCCAAGACGGCAACCGCCACGCCGGTGCCGCCCGCCGTGAACGACGCCGTGACGGGCGCCTTCGTGGCGGCCGTGCCGCTGCCGCCCGGGGTGCGCTCGTCCTGGCACCTCGTCGCCGCCGCTCCCGACAACCGCACGTTCGTGCTGGCCGGATGGACGGGGCTGGACACGCCTCTCCGGCTCTTCCGCATCCGTCTCGACGAGAAGGGACGGCCCGGCGAGCCGGAGCTCGTGCCCGATCTGGAACCCGAGCGCGACCAGGTGACCGCGATGGCGCTCAGCCAGGACGGCACCAGGCTCGCCTACACCGTCACGCTCATCGGCGGCGGGACCAAGGTGGCGGTCCTCGATCTGGCCACCGGGCGGCGGCGGGACTGGGTCACCCGGGAGAGCACCGCCGTCATGGGCCTGGCCTGGGCCCCCGACGGGCGGCGGGTGGCCACGGTGCTGGGCCGAGGGGGCCTCAGCGTGCTCGACCTGGGGAACGCGGGCACCGATCTGATCGCCGCGTCGCGGCCGGTCAGGCTGGACAGGGCGGTGTGGAGCCCCCAGTCGGTGGCCTTCACTCCCGACGGGAGCGCCCTGCTCTACTCCACCGGTCACGACGTCGAGCGGGTGCCGATCGGGGGCGGCCGGCCCCAGGTGGTGGCGCGGCTGACCCTGCCGCGGGGAGCCTCGCTGGGCCTTCGCTTCAGCATCGACGGGACCGGCGGGCAACTGCTGTACACGGACGGGTGGCGGGCGCACCGGGTCGACCTCGCCGACGGGTCCGCCACGTCGGTCCCGATCGACGCGGGCGAGCGCTCGGGCGAGGGCGAGTCGCCGGTCGCCGCCTGGTGAGGGGTCAGGCGCCGAGGTGCTGGGCCTCGTGTTCCCACTGGTCGCGAGGCTGGGTGTGCAGGCGCCAGTAGTGCTCGGCGATGTCGTCGGGGTCGAAGGCGGTGCCCGGGGCGACCACGCCGGCCACCGTGACGCTGGCCACGTGCACGCCGTCCGCGCCGTACTCCTGGTCGAGCAGGGTCACCAGGGTCCGTACGCCGGCCTTGCCCAGTGACAGGCTCACGTAGTCCGGCTTGGGATGCGGCATGCCGCCGGTGACGATGAACGTGCCGCCGCCGCGCCCGGCCATCCCCGGCGCCACGTGGGCGGCGGCGGTGAGCGCCCCGACGACGTTGACCGCGTACGCGTCGAGCTGGGCCCGCGCCGGCAGCTCCCCGGGCCGGTCGGCCTGGACGATCGCGGCGTTGTACACCACGACGTCGGGCGGGCCCAGCTCGGCGGCCGTCTTGTCGAGCGCGGCGCGCAACGCGTCCTCGTCGGTGCTGTCGGCGACCGCCGTGGCGACCGGCACCCCGTAGGAGGAGAGGGACGCCGCGGCCGACTCCACCGTCCGCGCGCTGCGCGCGATCAGGCCGACCGGCAGTCCCTCGGCGGCGAACCGGCGCGCCACCGCCTGCCCGATCCCCGGCCCCGCTGCGATGATCACTGCTCCGGACACCTTCATCTCCCATCTGTAGTGGCGACAATGGGGACGATAAAGGGTCACATCCATGTGAAGGTCAACCCGGAGGTTCCATGCGAATCGGCGATCTCGCCCGGCAGACCGGAGTGAGCCGCAGGCTGCTGCGCTACTACGAGGACCAGGGCCTGCTCAAACCGCTGCGCCGGCCGAACGGCTACCGCGAGTACGCCGAGACCGACGTCGCGGAGGTGCGCCACATCCGCGCGCTGCTCGAAGCCGGGCTGCCCACGTCGGTCATCACCAGGGTGCTGCACTGCGTCCACGACGACGGCGCCGACATGGTGCCCTCCTCCTGCCCCGAGATGATGGACAACCTCAACCGCGAGCGCGCCCGCATCAGCGGCGAGATCAGCCGCCTGGCGGCTTCGCGGAAGGCGCTCGACTCCATGCTCGCCACCGCCCGCGAGCCTGCCGAGAGGAAGCGTCCGCCCAGGTGAGAGGATGGACGGCATGGATCTGGGGGCCATCCGGACGATGAGTCGCGAGGAGTGCCTGACGCTGCTGTCCACGGTCCCCGTGGGCCGGGTGGCGTGGGCGCGGCCGGGCGGCACGATCATCGTGCTGCCGGTGAACTTCACGCTCGACGCCGACACCGTCGTGTTCCGGATCCCGCCCGGCCGCATCCTGGAGGCGATCGAGCACCGTGCGCCGATGGCGTTCGAGATCGACGACATGGAGCCGGCCATGCGCACCGGGTGGAGCGTGCTGGTGACCGGCGTCGCGGAGGTCGTCCGGGATCGGGAGGAGGCCGGGCGGCTGGAGCGGCTGACCGGCGCGCCCTGGCCGGAGCTGGCCGATCCGGTGCTCGTCCGGCTGCCGTTGCACCGGGTGTCCGGGCGTCGCCTGCCGCTGCATCCGGGCGGGGTGGTGGTCGAGCGCCTCGACGGGGAGGCGTGAGGCCGCGGCAGGCTCACACCGGCGGGACGAGCGTGAAGTAACGGTCGAGCAGGGCCAGGTCGCCGCGGACGTCGAGCCGGTCGGCGGGCAGCCGGTGCCACAGGTGCAGCAGCAGGTCGGAGGCCGTTCCGGCAAGCTCCACCGCGGCCTTCGAGTCGCCGGTGAGCCGGACCTCGTCGCCGTCGAAGCACACCGCCCACACCCCCGGCCCGTCGCTCTGGCGGAACAGGTAGCGCTCGCCCGCGCCGGGCGGGGCCTGCGTCCAGGACCGGCGGGCCGGGGCCATCACCTCGAAGACCTGGGTGACGGCGTCGGCGGCGAACGCGGCGTCGATCGGGGCGGCCGTGCCGAGCGCGTTCTCGGCGTCCCAGCGGTGGACGGCCGCCTCGATGGCCTGCATGCGCTGCCAGAACCCGACGGTCTGCTCGGCGGACCACGTCCAGGCGGGGTCGTCGGGGGAGGCGGCGGAGAAGCGCGCTCCGAGCCGCGCGGCGCCCTCGGCGAACCAGTCGAGCACGGCCGGGGGCACCGGCCCGGTGTTGGGCGCGCGGTCGGGATGGGGCCAGTCGCCGAAGTCCGCCGGCAGGCCGAGGACGGCGACGTCGGCGGGGTCGGGCAGCCCGGGAAGGCGCTCGTCGATGACGGCGTGCACGTGCCGGTGCACCGCGCCGAGGTGGATGACCAGGTCGGCGACCGACCACCCGGGACAGGACGGCACGAGGGGCGCGCCACCCGACGCGGTCGCCCGCCGCGCGGCCGCCTCGAACGCCCGCACCTCTCGGTGGAAGTGCGCGACATGATCCATGGGCTTGCTCCGATCGGCTGGGTGCGGATGTCGGATGACGTTATGCGCGGGACGGAACGGCTCGAAACTATACCGGTCAGCCGGTACAGTAATGGCCATGCCACGACCCAGTTCCAAGGACCGGCTGCTCGACGCCGCCGCCGACGTGCTGCTGACGGAGGGCGCGGAGTCGCTGACGCTGGAGGCGGTCGCCCGGCGGGCGGGCGTCTCCAAAGGCGGCCTGTTCTACCACTTCCCGACCAAGCAGGCCCTGGTCGCCGCCATGGTCGCGCGGTTGACCGACGCCTTCGACCAGGCGCTGGCGGCGGCGGGCGGCCGGCCGGGCGACTTCCTGCGGGCGTACGTGCGGGCCACGATCCCCGAACGGCACACCGCCTCCGTCCCGGCCGACCGGGTCACCGTCGCGCTCCTGGCGGGCGTGCTGGTCGATCCGGCCGGGCTGGAGCCGCTGCGCGAGCGGTTCGCCGCCTGGCAGGCCCGGCTGGCCGACGACGGCATCGACCCGGCCGCCGCGACCGCCGTCCGGCTGGCGGTGGACGGCTGGTGGGCCGCCCGCCTGCTCGGCCTCGGCGAACCCGGCCCCGGCCTGCACGAGCCCACCCGCCGCTACCTGATGGAGGCCATCGACCGTGCTGCGCGCGACTAAGGCGTTGATGGTGCTGACGGATGTCGGCTTCGTGGCCTACTTCACGATCACCGGCCTCGGCCTGATCCCGCCCGAGTGGGCCTTCGCCGACTATGCCGATCCGCTGATGGCCGACTGGAACTGGTCGTTCCTCTGGATCGACCTCCTGGCCAGCGCCACCGGCCTGACCAGCCTGTGGCTGCTGCGCCGGCGTTCGCCCGCGGGCGAGCCGCTGATGCTGGTGTCGCTGGTGCTGACGGCGGCCTCGGGGCTGATGGCGATCGCGTTCTGGACGCTGCGCGGCGACTTCTCGCCCGCCTGGTGGATCCCCAACCTCTACCTGCTGCTCTTCCCGCTGCCGGCCATCGCCGCGCTCACCGCCCGGGGAAGAATTCCGCGCCCTGGACGTATTCCATCGCCTTGACGAACCCGGGGTCGGCCAGGCGGCGCTCCGCCTCCTCGGCGGAGACGTCCTCGACGTGGGTCTGGATCCACCACAGGTTGCCCCAGGGGTCGCGCACCCGGCCGACGAGGTCGCCGAAGAACAGGTGCGTGACGTCGGTGACGGACGTGCCGCCCGCCTCGACCGCGCGGCGGTGGACGGCTTCCGCGTCGGGCACGTACAGGCGGAGGAAGCCGGGCGTCGCGGGCCATTCGGGCCGGGCGTCGAACATCATCACCACGGCGTCCCCGATCCGCACCTCGGCGTGCTGGACGTCGCCGTCCGGGCCGGTCATCCGGCCCAGCTCGACGGCGGCGAAGGCGGCCTTGAGCCAGTCGATCAGCCCGGCCGTGTCCCGCGAGATGATCCACGGCGTCACGGTGGTGTAGCCCTCGGGGATGGGGTTGACGGTCATGATGTGCCTCCTCGATCGGTGTGTCGAGACGACATTAGGAGGCCAGTAGGTCAGATCCGGTCCTACATGGGGGGCATCCTTGAACCATGACGTCCTTGCGGTTGCTGAGCCTGCTGTCGCTGCTCCAGACCCCGCGCGAATGGCCGGGCGGCGAGCTGGCCGAGCGGCTCGGGGTCAGCCGCCGCACGGTCCGGCGCGACGTCGAGCGGCTGCGCGACCTCGGCTACCCGGTGGTCGCCACCATGGGCGCCGACGGGGGCTACCGGCTGGTCGCGGGCGCGGCCATGCCGCCGCTGCTGCTGGACGACGAGGAGGCCGTCGCCATCGCCGTGGGCCTGGTGACCGCGGCCCGGCATCCCGTGCAGGGCATCGAGGAGGCGTCGGTGCGCGCGCTGGCCAAGCTAGAGCAGGTGCTGCCGTCCCGGCTGCGCCACCGGGTGGCCTCGCTCGGCGCCGCGACGGTCCCGCTGCCCGGCGCCGAGGGGTTCGACGTCGATCCGGGCCGGCTCACGACGCTGGCCATGGCCGTCGCCAACCGCGAACGGGTGCGCTTTCGGTACCTGGCGGGCGACGGCGCGCGGAGTGCCCGGCTGGTGGACCCGTACCGGCTGGTGGCCGCCGGGCGGCGCTGGTACCTGCTGGCCCACGACCACGACCGGGACGACCGGCGGCTGTTCCGCGTCGACCGCATGGACGACGTACGGGCCACGGGGGCCCGGATCACCACGACCGAGCCGGCGGACCCCGCCGCGTACGTCGCCGCCAAGCTCTACTCGGGCGTGCCCACGTACGAGGCGGTGGTGACCCTGCACGCGCCCGCCGAGGTCGTGGCCCGCGCGATCCCCGGCGAGCTCACCCCGCTGGACGCGGACACCTGCCTCCTGCGCGCTTCCGCCGACACCCTGGACTGGCTGGCCTTCCGGCTGATCACGCTCGGCTGCGAGTTCGAGGCGCACGAGCCGCCCGAGCTCGTCGCCCACCTTCAGGGGCTGGCCGCCCGGCTCACCCGCGCGAGCGCGCCAGGAACTCCAGCACCAGCGGGCTCGCCACCTCGCGGAACTCCTCGAAGTAGGCGTGCCGCGCCCCCTCGATGAGCCGCAGCTCCGCCCCCGGGATGCGCCCGGCCAGCAGCGGGGCGTTGGCGGCCGGGTTGAACACGTCGTCGGTGCCGTGCACGACCAGCGTCGGCGCGGCGATGGCGGGCAGCACGGCCCAGGCGTCGTGCCCGGCGCTGGCGGCCAGGTGGCGGCGGCGCGCGTGGGCGGGCATGCCCGGATCGCCCACCGTCCGGTACGGCCCCGGATGCGTGGCCAGCCAGCCCGGCGTGTACATCAGCTCCAGCAGCGCCCGCGCGGCGGCGGCCCGGTCGGGTTGCGCGAGCGCCCTGCGCACGTCGGCGCCGCGTTCGAGGCCGTGGACGCCGCCGGGAGAGGTGCAGCCGAGCACGAGCGCCCCGACCCGGCCGGGATGGTCGGCGGCCAGCCACTGGGCCACCCGGCCGCCCATCGACGTGCCGTAGACGTCGGCGCGGGCGACGCCCAGCTCGTCGAGCACGGCCAGCACGTCTTCGGCGAACCCGCGGGTGGTGTAGGGCTCGTCGGGCTTGTCGCTGTCGCCGGTGCCGCGGTAGTCGAGGGTGATCGTGCGGTGGGCGCGATCGAAGTCGTCGCGGACCGGGTCCCACCAGCGGTGGTCGTTGGCCTGGCCCTGGAGCAGCACGAGCGCGGGACCGCTGCCGCGGACCTGGTAGGACAGCTTGACGCCGCCCGTCGTCATGGCGAAAGGCACGCCTTCGATGGTGCCACGGCGACGCACGTGCCCTTGACGGAGTGAGTACTCACTCCGTACCCTCGTCAGTATGACGAACGAGACGAGCCGGCGGAGAGCGCCGGCGATGAGCCCCGAACGACGCCGCGAGATGATCGTGAAGGCCGCCCTCCCCCTGGTGGTGGAGTACGGCACCTCCGTGACCACCGCCCAGGTCGCCCGCGCGGCCGGCATCGGCGAGGGCACGATCTTCCGCGCCTTCGGCGACAAGGAGGCGCTGCTCGCCGCCTGCATGGCCGAGGCGCTGCGCCCCGACGACACCCTCGCCCACGTGTCCGCGATCTCCCTCGACCTGCCGCTGGCCGACCGGCTGGTGGAGGCCGCCGAGGCGCTGCGCGGCTACCTCGCCAGGATGGGCGCGGTCGCGGGCGCCCTCGCCACCACGGGCGGCCTGCGCCGCCCGGCACCCGGAGACGAGGCCCGTCCGGCACCGGGAGGCGAGCCTCGCGCCGCCGAAGGGGGCGGGCGGCCCGGGTCCGGGCGGGAGGAGTCGATGGCGGCCTCCCGCGAGGCCCTGGCCGGGCTGTTCGAGCCCGAGCGCGACCGGCTCAGGCTGGCCCCCGAGCGCCTGGCCGAGGCGTTCCAGTTCCTGGTGATGGCGGCCGGCCGCGGCCCGTCCCCGCTGGGCTCGGAAGAGCTGGTGGACCTGTTCCTGAACGGCGCGCTCGGGGCGGGCGAACGCCCTTGACCGACCTCTACGAGGACCTCGCGCCCCGCCGCCGCACGGCGGTCACCTTCGCCTTACTCGGCTGCGCCTTCCTGGGCATGCTCGACGGCACCGTCGTCGGCACCGCGCTCCCGCGCATCGTCGCGCAGGTCGGCGGCACCACCTCCTGGTACGTCTGGCTGATCACCGCCTACCTGCTCACCTCGTCGGTGAGCGTCCCGATCTACGGCCGCTTCTCCGACCTGTACGGCCGCCGCCGTCTCCTCCTCTCCGGCCTCGCGATCTTCCTGGCCGGCTCCCTGGCCTGCGGGCTCGCCGGCTCGATGGAGGTCCTGATCGTCAGCAGGGCCGTCCAGGGGGTCGGCGCGGGGGCGCTGCTCACCCTGGGCATGGCCCTGATCCGCGATCTCCATCCGCCGCACCGGAGCGAGGGCCTGATCCGCATGCAGACCCTGCTGGCCGCCATGATGATCGTCGGCATGGTCGGCGGGCCGCTGGTCGGGGGCCTGCTGGCCGACCACGCGGGCTGGCGCTGGGCGTTCCTGGTCAACCTGCCCGCCGGGGCGCTCGCGGCCGCGCTGATCGCGCTGCTGCTGCCCGACCGGCGTCCGCCGCGCACCTCGGGCAGGCTCGACGCGGCCGGGATCGCGCTGCTCACCGCGGGCCTGTCGCTGGTGCTGATCGGCCTGAGCCTCAAGGGCAACACCGGCCGCGGCTGGAGCGACCCTGCCGTGCTCGGCTCGCTGCTCGGCGGGGTGGCGCTGCTGGTCGCGCTCGTCCCCGTCGAGCGGCGGGCGGACACGCCGGTGCTGCCGCCGCGGCTGATGCGCCGCCGCACGTACGCGGCGCTGCTCGCGGGCGGGTTCTTCTTCCAGGTGGCGGGGCTGCCCGCGGGCGTGCTGCTGCCGCTGTACCTCCAGCACGTACGCGCCTACTCGGCCACGGTGTCCGGCCTGCTGCTGCTCCCGATGCTGGTGGGCATGATCGCCGGGAACCGGCTGACGGCCGTCCTCGTGCTGCGGTCCGGCCGTACCAAGCCGGTGCTGCTGACCGGGGCCGCGCTGGTCACCGCCGGCACGCTCGCCTTCGCCGCGCTCGGGCCGGGCACCTCGCCGTACCTGGTCGGGGTCTGGCTGCTGCTCGTGGGGCTCGGCACGGGCCCGGCCATGGGCGGGCTCACCATCGCCACGCAGGGCAGCGTCCCGCACGCCGACATGGGCGCGGCCACCGCGGGTTCGGCGTTGTCGAAGCAGCTCGGCGGCTCCTTCGGCCTGGCCTGCGCCCAGTCGCTCATCGGCGCGCAGGTCAGTGCGGCGGCCGTGGGCTCCACCGTGGCCTGGACCGGCGGTGTCGCGGGCCTGCTGGCCTTCGCCGTCCTGCTGCTGGTCCGCGAGAGCGGGCTGACGGCCCGGCAGTCGGCCGCCGTCCGGACCTGAGCGGAATCGGGGGGAACGCGGGGAATGTTCCTGGGGGAACCCCCGTTACATAGACCGTGGCCGGTGTGTCCAGTGTCCCCGGGCCTCACCTATTGCCTTCGCGGACTACCGTTCGGCTGGAGCCGCGTTGTGCCTTTCGCCGAGAGGCGACCTGCACACCGGTACACGCACACGTGGAAGCCCGCCCTCTCCGGAGGGCGGGCTTTCGCGTCGTTCAGGCCGGGCGGTTCTTCACGTAGTACGGGTCGGTGATGCCGCCGGGGCAGGCCAGCTCCTCGACGTCCAGGTGGGTCAGCTTGGCCCCGGCCTGGTAGGCGCTCTGCAGGAACTCCAGCACGCTCGCCACCGGATCGCCCATGGCGCGCACGTCGTCGTAGCGCAGCACGGCCAGATGGCTGCCGCGCGCGGGCAACCACTCGGCCTGCTCGGGCAGCAGCGGCTCCCGCTCCAGCCCCTTCGGCTCCGGCGCGGTGTAGGAGTAGAACGCCGGCCAGGGCCGTTCCTTGTCGCCGAACCAGAACCCGGCGCTGATCACCTCCCGGCTGTACGCCTCGCGGGTGACCGGGTCGGCCTCCTCCGGCACGTCGGCCGGGCGTCCGGTGAAGAGGGTGACCGCGATGTCGAACGTGTGCCAGAAGTGGTGCACCGGGCTGACCTTGCCGCCGAAGTCCGCGGCGAACCGGTCGAGCAGCTGCGCCACCTGCGACAGGATCCGCCAGTAGCGGTTGATCAGGACCGGGTCGTAGTGCGCGTGGCGGGTGTCCTCGGCGAACGGCGTCTCGTCGTCCAGGTCGTACGGCACCGCCCAGATCTCCGGCCGGATCCCCAGGTCGGCCAGCGTCTGGAAGAGCCGGGACTGGAACGCGGCCACCGACAGCCCGATCATGCTGAACTCCGCGCTGCGGCCGTCCAGCACGTCGATCACCAGGCGGTGGCGGACGAGGTCGAAGTCCACGCAGAACAGCGGCTGCTCGCCGAGCCCGCCCATGGGACGCGTCGTCAGGCCGCGCCCGGTCAGATGGAACGGCACCTGCCACCAATGGTTACGCCGGTTACTCACCGTCAGCCGGATTTTCCCGACGATCTGCGCGAAGCGGTGGAAGGTCTCCTTGGTGTCGGCCCACTCTTCGAGTGGCATGGCCGGAAAGAGCTCCATGTGTCCATCGTAACTACGCTGCGTAATCATTCTTCAGGGGGTCTCCGCTAATATCCGGCTTGAAGGGTGGTTCAAGTCGAGGAGCCGGGGCATGCGGGACACGTTGATCGACATTGGCGAGGTGGCCAGGCGTACCGGGCTGGCCGCGTCCGCGCTGCGCTTCTACGAGCGCAAGGGGCTCATCGAGGCCGAGGGCCGCAACGGCCTGCGCCGCGTCTACCTGCCCGAGACGCTCGACCGGCTGGCGCTGATCACCTGCGCCCGCGACGCCGGGTTCACGCTGTCGGAGATCGCCGAGTTCCTGCGCGCCCGGCCGGCGGACACGCGGCTGCGTGAGCGCATGGCCGCCAAGGAACGCGAGGTCGACCAGCGGGTGCGGCAGCTCACCCGGCTGCGCGACAGCCTGCGCCACGCGGCCGTGTGCGAGCACGACCCGCTGGTCGAGTGCCCCGAGTTCAAGCAGGCCGTGAAGGCCGTCAGCCAGAGCTGACGTACTTGCGCGGGCGCAGGGCGTGGGCGCGCAGCGCGGCCAGGGCCGCGTACTGGCCGGGCCGGTCCATCCGGACGACCAGGTCGTCGCTGTAGGCCAGGCCCAGCGCGGTGAGCTGGGAGACCAGGTCGGCGACCGGCGCGGTGACGTCGTCGAGGCTCGTGGCCGGGTGCCAGCCCTCGCCGCCCACCACATCGGCCACCCGTTCGCGCAGCTGGGCGGGGGACATCAGGACGCCGTCGGCCAGCAGCATGAGCGTGGCCTCGCGGGCCGAGACCTCGAACTCGTGCTCGCCCCTGGCCAGCAGCAGCCGGGTGACCGCCTCCCACATGGCCTCCGGCGAGCCCAGCAGGTGCCGGCCGTAGTCGGTGATGGCCAGCCGGGCGCCGTCGCGGCTGATCGCGCCGAGCTCGCGCTCGGCCAGCTCACGCAGCCGCAGCGCCGCGGGCGAGGGGGCCAGCCGGAGCGGCAGGCTGCCCTCGGAGGCGGCCAGGGACAGCAGTTTGCGCAGGGCGGGCAGGGGTTGCGGCGTCACCGGCGCGTGCAGGCGCACCTCGAACGGCTGCGCCAGCTCCCGCCTGGCCGGGCCGCGGCCGAGCACCCAGCGGTTGAGCCGTTCGCCGTGCACGCGGTTGAGCCAGCTGTCGCCGCCCAGCTCGGCGCGGGGCTCGGTGAGCCAGCGGCGGGTGAGCGCGCCGCGGTCGACGTCGTCGCCGGCGACGATCGCCAGTTCGAGCGCCGCGGAGCAGGCCACGTGCGCGCCCAGCTCCTCGGGGCCCATGATCATGCTCCACTGCAGCTCGGGCACGTCGGGCGGGAGCACGCCCGTGGCCTCCAGGGCCTTCTGGTAGGCGCTGGTGCCGGCGTCCTCGCCCTCCTGGGCATAGGTGCGCAGGATCTGCGCCGTGGTGGGGGACACGCACAGGGCGGCGTAACGTTCCATGCCGCCGAGTTGCAGCAGCCGTGCCAGTGAGCGGGACAGGCGTTCGTGGTCGCCTCCGGGCCGGAGCGGGCCCACCTTGATCGGAAGCGTGTACCAGAGGAACTCGCAGACGTCGAGCTGGGTCACCGTCTCCAGCGGTTCCCCACCCGTCAACCATTCGACGGCGGTCCTGGCCTCCTCGGCCAGGTCCGGCTGAGATCGCTCCAACTCGGCGAGAAGGGCGGTGACATCCGGTGCACTCATGCCTCGAAGTTTGCCGTATCGAACCCAGCTATGACGATGACCGAATGCGGTGCGTATTGGGTCTTGCACAGCGACTACCCTACGAAACCGATGTTTACCTACAGTGAGCGGGTCAGATCCATCGTTTGTCGAACAGCATCCGGGCCTTCCACTCGGTGTACGGGATCACTTCGGCGGACAGGATCGGGTGCAACCACCAGAAGTTGATCAGTGCCAGCAGCGCGTACGCGCCGACCACCGCGGCCCCCAGCGTGCGGCGCATCGGCATGGCCCCGCTCTCCGTCGGCGTGGCGGGCCCGATGAGCAACCCGGCGCACAACGTCAGCGCCAGGATCATGAACGGCACCATGGGGATCGCGTAGAACAGGAACATCGTGCGGTTCTCGGAGATGGCGAAGTAGAACCAGGGCAGCCAGCCCATCGCGTACGCCAGCAGCACCGCCCCGGCCCGCCAGTCGCGCGAGGAGACGTACCAGGCGATCAGGGCCACCAGCGCGGCCAGCGCGCCGAACCAGATCACCGGCGTGCCCACGCCGAGCACCGCCTCCGAGCAGTCCTTGGCCCCGCACACGTTCTGCTTGCCCTCGTAGAAGAAGGCCACCGGACGCAGCAGCAGCGGCCACTGCCACGGCTCCGACATGTACGGATGGGACGTCTCCAGCCCGTTGTGGAAGGAGAAGACCTGCCACTGGTACTGGATCCATGAGCGCATGGAGTCGAACAGGAAGAAGAAGGGGCCGGAGGAGGTGGCCTGGTCCCAGTTGCGGCCGT
>NZ_JBSGCE010000052.1:0-61213 GCF_053601695.1 Nonomuraea sp. NPDC004702 | reverse complement strand
CGCCTCGTCACCACTACGCTGGCCACGGGGTCTCCGGTATTTCGTTCTTCTTGGTCGTTGAACCAACTACCGGAGACCTCTTCGTTCAACGATCACCGACACGCCACAAACCCGTGATCTTTCGAAACACGGCCTAGTCAGGTTCAGAGCGACGCTCGTCTCGATCAGATCGGCGGGGACTTCTCGCGCGGCCCAGTCGTGGTAGTAGCGGTAGCCGAGCAGCCGGACACGGGCGCGCTCGATTCCGAGCGGCTTCAGGTAGCGGATCACGGCTCGTCTCCAGCGATCGAGGTCGCCCATGCGCCAGCCGAACTCCTGGACCGCCTTTTCCGTGGACAGCTCATGCGTCGAGTCGACGAGGATGAGCCCCGCGACTCGCTCCGGGTGGCGCGCGGTGTACAAACGTATGATCGCCCCGCCCAGGCTGTGCCCTACCAGAATGTATGGGCCCGATACCGCGGCCGCCTCCAACACGGCGTGGAGCTCGTCGGCGAGCTCGGAGGCGGTGCGTGGCCCCGGCACCCAGTCCGACCAGCCGAGCCCGCCCCGGTCGTACAGCAGCACACGATGATCGGGAACGAGCTGCCGCTGTATCACGGCCCATTCCAGGCAGTCGGTGCCAATGCCTGGCACCACCACGAGTGCCGGCCCGTCGCCGTCGCCCTCGAGCCACACATGCACGCGCCGGCCGCGCACGTCGAGCAGCTCGCCGGGTGGCGGGAATCGGCGCCGGTCGGCGCGTTCGCCGAGGACTTGATACAGGAGGCTGCCGATGGCGGCCCCGGCGGCTACAGCGGCGGCCGCCTTGACGATGGGGGTGAGATGGCGCCCCCTGATGGCGCGCGCGGGAGTGCGTGGCGGAAACGTCATGATCTGTGTTCTCCTTTCACGAGGCTCGCCCCGCCGGCTCTTCCATGTCCCCGCCGTTGGCTGAAGGCACGCGGTGTGCTGGCGACGCTGTCCTGGCGGCCGCCGCGCCTGTGACGCGGCCGCCCGAGTCGCTCGGCTCTACCGGCGCCATCGTTGACTCGTTTGGGGCGTCGCTTCGTGTGGCCTGGGGGTAGCTACGACGGATGGTGCGTGGAGAAGGGCCGTAGGCCGAGAAGGCGGGTGATCTCATAGGACAACTCGCCGGCGAACACGTGCGACACCAGCGCGGAGAACTCTTCTGGGACCAGGCCCTGTAGCGGAAGCACCACGTCGGCATGGGCCGCCATGTCACGGTCGTCGTCGTTGGCCACGGCCACCACGAGGCGCCCTAGATTCTGGGCTTTGGCGGCCACCGCGACCGCCTGATCATGACCGCGGCCTGGTACCGCGATCACGATTGTCGGCATGTCAGACGGGTGAGCAAGCCTCTCGACGTGCGCCCATTCCTCCAGCTTCTGCCCCGCGGCGTACCGCCCGGCTGACTCGACTATCTTGGCGGCCGCGAACCGCGCGCTGCCGTATGCCGGTCCGGTGCCCAACATCATCATCACCGGCGCGTCGGCGACCCGAGCGGCCAGATCCTCACATCGGTGCCGCGCGGCGGCGACGGTGGCCTGGATGGCCTCGGCTGCGGCCATCAGGTCCCCGCGCCGCCCGCTGGAGGGCCGCGGGTGCCACAGGTCACCCAGCTCGATCGCGATCGATAATAGGGCCAGCAGGCTCGCCTGATAGGTCCGGATGCCGGGGCAGGGCCGCAGACCTGTCAGCGGCGTCACCAGCGCGTGCTCGGCCACCTGAGCCAACGGGCTGTCGGCGGTCGAGGTGATGGCCAGCGTGCGGGCGCCATGCCGGCCGGCTCGCTCCAGCGCCTCAACGACGCTCTCGTTGCCGCCGGAGGCGGAGACGCCGACGACCGCGGTGCCCTCGAGCGGAGCGGACGCCTGATCCCAGGGCGTCTCATACTCCAGTAGCGTGAGCGGGCTGAGAGGCTGACACCGCACATCGGCCCGGGTCTGGAAGGCCATCTGGGTGGCGAGCGCGGCATGGTAGGAGTCACCGTTGCCGGTCAGGTAGACGTGTGAGACCCGAGTCCACGACCGCGCGACCTGTCGCGCCTCGGCGCGTGTGTGATCATGCCAGGTTCGGAGATCGTCGGCGAGTGTGTCGCTCTGACGGCGAATCTCATCGACGGTGTAGTGATAAGCCTCTCCCGCCTCATCCGCTGTGCTCATCGGACAGGGTCGCCGATCCGTCGCATATACGATTTCACCTTCGCGATGTCGATGGCGCTGCCCCAGCCTCGCGATTCCAGACAGGTGCCGACGAACGCGCCATCCGCGCCGTCGTCGCCCGCCAGTAACCGGGCCGCGTTACCGTGATGGGTGTAACCCGCCAAGATGACCGGTAGGTTCGGCGCCGTCGCGCGCACACGTGTGATCAGGCTCAGAGTCTCGTCATCGTTTGAGCTGCCCACGGCCACCGCGTCCGCGCCGGCTTGCTGAGCCGCCTGCGCCACTTCCCCCACATCCTTGCCACCTCCGAACCACTGGTAATGCATCGAGGCCACATCGGCGATGATCTTCACGTCCCACGCGTCGATCTTGTCGCGGTATTCCATCACTTCGAGAGGATTAGCCCGCACCAGCCCACTGGACGTCATCGTGGCCCCTACCAACGCGCCGACGCGCACGAACGTGCCACCCGCGACCTTCGCCACTGCCAGTGACGCGCGCACCGCGTTTCGCATCACCTGAACACCGACCTCGAACCCCGGCCCCGTCGCCTCGACCACGGCGCGCACGATCAAGCCCAATGCGGCGATCCGGGCAGGATCAACTTCTTCCCCCGCCGCGTAGACCCGATCAACCGTCTGCACCAAACAGCCGCCCGCGCCGCCATCGCGTAGCGCGCGTGCCGACTCTACAGCGGTAGCGAGGATCGGCTCCATCCCGGCGCCGCGGTAGAACGGCGTGCCCGGCAGCGGCTGCAGGTGAACCATGCCCATCACCAGCCGCACTGGCGGCCACGGCGTTTCTGCCTCCATACCAGCTCCTCAGCAGGACGAACAAGCATTTACGGACGCGGTTCGATCAGCGAGCCCCTGCCACCATCTCACCCTCGGCCGGACACGCCTAGACCCTTCTGCGGACCGTCAGAAGTGCGCCGGGGCCAACGCCGCGACTGACCGCCGGGGACGGAGCGTGATCAGTAGCGCAGGTGCCGGCAGACTACCCCTGGCCTTCGATTGCCAGGTCTACTCGATTCGCGATCTACTAGTCGCCATCACCGAACCGGCCGAAGTGATGGGACGGCTCGCCCGCCAGTCCAGGTCGCTCGCGGCGGGCTGGGCGTGTTCGACCGATGCCGCCGTGAGGTGCCACTCTGCCCGGGACGAGCGTCACGCACAGCCATGACGCGTAGAGGACCGAGGCGGTAGAAAAGCCGATCTTCACGGGAGCAGCGGCACAGACCCTAGGAAGCCGGTGAAGATCTGGGCCCGCTGACCGCCGGCTTCCAGGTGCTCGTGGCCCGCCAGACCGTGCCGGAATGGCGGGCGATCCTGGACGCGGTTCGGCAATTCGAGCACGCATGCCCGGTGAGCTGTTGGGGGCTCGCTGGCGTGCGGACTCGGTGTTCCGTTCGTCGCTGCTGAACTGCGGGTACGTGCGGCGGTCATGGGCTTGGGCGGGGTGCTGACGTCGGCCAAGGCTGAGCTGGTGTCCCGTGCGTTGGCACCTGCGGATCGTGGCGATCTGGCGTCGCCCCAAGCTGGCGGCCTGCAGCGATCCGGACCGCTGGCGGGTAGCGGCCGCCAGCACCGTCCAGCCGCAGGAGTTATTGGGCGGCGCGGTGGTGCGGGCCATCGATGAGACCCGCGTCGTCTCCTGCCACACGCGCGCGCCACCTGGATACCGCGCGCGTGCCGGCCCGAGATCGACCTTTCCGGCGAGAACGGGCCGGTCACGAGCTGCGGCCCCATCTCCAGTGCCGCCACGAACGAGTACGGCCAGCCCGGGATGAACCGCGACGCGCTCTTGGCCCGGCCGTAGCTATGGCAGAACAGCCGCTCGGCCGAGCGGGCGGCATCCGAACGCAGCCATGGAGACACGTCAACCGCCAGCACGATCCGCCCGTCCGTCCAGCGATCGCCACGGCGCGGCCGGTACGTGATCGTGTGTTGGATGACGCGGGCCAGGACTGCCCTCTGGACAAGGCGGGTGCGGCCGAGCCGACCGGCCTGCCTCACGGGCCAGCAACCAGGCCTGGACCATCGCCGTCGCAATCGGCTGCGACCTGCTGGCCTGGTTTCGCCTGCTGTGCGGCGAGAGCGAGCTGGCCATCGCCTAACCCTCCGCTCCACGCTACACGCCGCTGCAGACCAGCGCCCGCCTGTTCCACGGCCAGCGACGACGCACCATCAGGTCCCCCGCACCTGGCCCTGGGCCCACCAGGCGCGACACGCCATCGCCGCCATCCCCGCGCAGCCCGCTCCCCCTGCGCACCACACCCGCCCTTGGCCTCCCGAGGGAGAAGCCGCTGGCCCGTGGACCCAGCACCACCGGCGTGACCACCGGCCCCAGTACCCTGACAAGTGAATCGCCCCGAATTTGATGGAGACCACGTCCAGCCGTCTCGATCTTGGAGACGTCTAGACGATCGACGTCGTCGGCCATGTACGGGTATGGCGAGTGTCGAAACAGGGACGCCTGTGAGGGCCGGCCCTTGGGGTGCCGGCCCCTCACAGAGGCTCTATCGGACTCGCGCGCAGGATTTAGGGATGTAGCCGACCGTCACAGGCCATCCGAGCTCGTTCACGGCGTTGATCCTGATGGCGTGCCACTTGTAGCCAGAGCCACACGTGCCCGCGTAGCCGTTAGAGCCGTTTCCGGCGAAGAAGCCGCAGGTTGTCAGGGTGGTACCGACGGCGAGAGACCGCAGGGGCTGACTATCGTTGAACGGGAATTCCAGAACGGGGGCGTTCCTGTGGGTGATCACGATGCGGGACTTCTTGGCCACTACACGAAGGCTTGAGATCTTGATGCCCTTCTGGCCACAGACGGCTGCGGACTGAGCCTGTGTCCCCTGCGTGGTCTGTGAAGTCTGAGCGGTTGCTGGGGACGTCGCGAGTGTGAGCAACGCAACGGCCCCGGTTGCGGCCATGAGAGCCGTAGTTCTTAGCATGCGCATGTTCTCCTTGAGCTCTGCGAGATTGGATCTATCCGGCCGTACGGAGTGATCGCCGAAAGCGTTCACCGCTATAACACTTTTGGTATGGCAAGTCGGATGCGTGTAGGAGGTCTGGGAAGCCTGGACGTCTAGATGGTTGAGTCCAAGGGGTCGGGGTGATCAGTGGTTGTAGCGGGTGAGTGATCTCTTGATTGGCTGGCCGGTGTGATCGTTGTGCCAGATGGCCGCGGTCAAAGCCAGAACCTTGACAAAGACGTGGACAGTAACGCCGGCCGGGGTGCGGCCACCGTGTCGTTCGAGGTCGAGATGGCCTTTGAACGTCTGATTGATCGACTCGATGGTCTGGCGTAACGGCTTGAACAACTGCGCGGCAGCCCGCTCAGCCTCACCGGCCCCGGCCGGGCGCCGCAGCCGCACCCCGCCCTCGGCCAGCTCCCGCTCGAAGGCACGACCGTAGAACTGCCGGTCGGCGATGAGCGTCGGACGCCGATGCTCGGCCAACACCACAGGCGCGGTGGCCAGCATGCCCGGCAGCACCTCGCGCTCATCGGCCTTGTCGCCGCTCAGCGCGAACAGCACCGGCAACCCGCCCAGGGTGCACACCAGGTGCGGGCGCAGCCCCCAGAAGTAGCGGGAGTGGGAGGCGCGGTAGCCGTACTCGGCCCACCGGGCCAGCGCGCTGCGCCGCGCGGTCTCCACCGAACGACCGCACTCCACCGGAGTGGAGTCGGCCACCCACACCTCATCACTCCACAGCGAGGTTTCGCGGGCCAGGAACCGGATCACTGCCGCTACCAGGGGGATCGATTTGCGCAGCCGCTTGCCGTAGCCCGACTGCTGCGGCAGGCGGGGGAACATGCCGCGCAGTTCGGCGTTCGCGTACCGCGGCCAGCGGCGCTCGCGGTGGTAGCCCAGCAAGGCCGACAGCACCGTCAGTGTCACCAGCTCGGCGTCACTCAACCTCGGCACGATGCCCACCGGGGCCGCCACGGGGCCAGTTCCGGCGCACTCTTCAGCAGATCGTCAACCCTCACATAGAGTGCGGTTGCGAGGCTGTCCAGTTCGGTCGTCACAACCCGAGAATGGACATCCTCGCCCTATCTCCGCAGCTATGCCTTGGACTCAACCATCTAGTGGGCCTTCGCCGCCATCACCAAATCATGCGGAGCGCGAGGCCACTACGACCAGCGACGAGCCGCCGGAGACAGCCACAACGCAGCCTTAAGGAACTTGGCCAACAAGATGCTGGCCAAGCTCTGGCATTGCCCGCGCAACGGCGTGCCCTACAACGAAGCCGTCGCCTGGCCCCGGCCGCTTGAAGCGAAACCCCTGCCGCCGCTTGACATCTCACTCGCGTGAGGTGTCTACATCCGCACCTGGGACGGCCTGTTCTCCCTCGCCACCGTGATCGACTGCCACAGCAGGCGGTCCTGGGATGGGCGATGGCCACCCACTACCGCACCGACCTGATCAAGGCGCCATCCGGATGGCGTCCGGCACCGGCCCGCTCCAGCCCGACGCCATCTTCCACACCGACCGCGGCCCGAGAACCACACCTCAGATGAGTTCGGCCGCTTCCTGACCGGCCTGGGCATCCACCGCTCGGTCGGCCGGACTGGCGTCCGCTACGACAACGCGACGGCCGAATGCGATCAAGAACGAATGGCCGCACCGCTTCCTCCTCACCACCCGAGCCAAGGCCAGACGGCAGGTCACCCGCTAAATCGAAGGATTCAACAACCACCAGCGCCTAAATTCGGCGCTCGGCTATCGGCCACCCTTCGAGGTGCTCAACGAGTCCCTTTCAACCCCACCGGCCGCATGGGGTACGCCGTAAAGACGGCTGTCCGGAATCACCATGGCCTCCCCAGCGGTTCGCCTTCGTGGTCGAGCCAGGCGGCGCGGTGGGTGAGCCGGGGATGCGGTCGGTCCCAGGCGCTCGCTTCGGCCTTGCCGTGATGGGTGGTGCCGGTGATCGTGCTCACCGCAGCCTCGCGCCAGGTGTCGAACACGACAAGAGCCGGGTCGGCTAATCATGGAACAGCAGGCTCCGCTTGCAGCAGCCATGGAGAACGGCAAATTCTGGCGGCGTACCGGCAGGTGAACGAGTGTCGGCCCCCGCACGCGCGGGGAGGGTCCTCCTCCAGATGGTCGCGCGCCTGGTGTGGACGGCGTGTCCGTGGCGCGCCAAAAGTCGAGTCAAGGCTGCTACTCAGGGTCGGAGTCGATATTCCTCCGCCGGTGATGAGCGACACCGTTTGGCGAGTAGCCTCGTACAAGCTCGCCGATTCGGGCGGCAGCCTCCAGCATGTTCTCGTGCTCCCACACCCGGATGATCGTCCAGCCCGCCTCACGCAGAAGTCGGTTGGTCTCTCGGTCGCGCTCCTGATTCGTGGCGATCTTCTCTTGCCAGAAGTCGGAGTTCCTTCGCGATGGCCGGTAATGCGCTGGTTCTGGGCAGCCGTGCCAGTAGCATCCGTCCACGAAGACCGCGACTTTGGCCTTGGTGAACACCAGGTCGGCTGTGCGGCGCACATCAGCGAGTGGTCGTCGGGCGACGTGATATCGAAGCCCAAGTGCGTGCACCGCGGAGCGGAGACGAAGCTCTGGCCTCGTATCTCGATTCCGGTTGGCCCGCATCACTTCCCTTACGGCTGGAGAGGACGCCCACGACTTCTCCGAGACAGGCGGCGTCATCAGCAATCCCTTGGCTTTCGCGGCTCGCCATGCCTCGGCGAGGTTCTCAGCGCGAGTGTCGTGGTCGACCTCTCCTACATAAACGGCCGGCGACTTGCCCTTGTCGGACCACCGCAGATACGCGCGAATTCGTCGAGTCTTCGCGTACAGCTTAAGTTCTATGGACGCGCAGGCGCGGCGGCCTTCCCCAAGATCAACGTACCGAACGCTGTGTCCTCCGGCCGCGCGGTCTTGCTCGGCGGAGCGTCCTTGCCGAGTGCGAGCGCGCCCCTTCCACGCCCGCTGAGGTGGCGGCTTGTCCTTCCAGCGCCCCTCGTCAAGCCTCATCCGCGTTCCTCGGCCTCACGCAACGTTTCGCCTACGGCTTTGGCGAAGACCTCTCCGAGGCGGACCGGTACGGCGTTGCCTAGTTGCCGCATCTGCTCACCTCGAGGCCCTTCCAATGTCCAATTGTCGGGGAAGGTCATGACTCGCGCGGTCTCCCGTACCGTCATGTAGCGGTGACTTCCATCATCGAGAAGTATCACCGACTCGCCACCAGGAACCCCGTGTACGCCAGCTTTCACCGTCTTGGCTGGGCGGTCCAGTTCGTTAGGAGTGTGGCCCGGATAGATCCGGGCGCCGGGCCAGCCGATGTGATCGGTGAATTCGCCGAGGCGACGGTCCACGCGATCGAGGTACCCAACCGGTATGGGAGGTAGCGGCTTCCCGTCGTTCTCGTCGACGCCCTGGATCGCATCGCGCAGGGTCCGCCATGGCCGCAGATCATCCGCGTCAACGAGGGTGTTGGGCACGCGGGCCATGACTCGCTCACGCACCTCATCAGGAACGTCATGCCTCTTCCAGTACGTTCCATCGCGCATGGACTGGTGGAGGGCAGCCTCCGAATGGGTGGGTCGTACCCGCCGCTGAAACGCTCGCATATCGATGCTCAAGTCAGCGCGGAACGCGACGATGATGATTCGATGGCGGACCTGTGGCACACCATAGTCCGCCGCGTTGACCTGGGTCACCACCACGTGATAGCGCTGAGTCGGATCAGTATCTCCCTCAGCGAGCTTGTGACGCAGGGCGGCGTCGTGTTCCTGCCACAGCGCATCGGCCTTCCGCTCCTCGAACGGAAGTTCGAGCTCACGCAGGATGTAGTCGAAATACGGCTTGAAGGAGGGGCGGAGCAGGCCACGCACATTCTCGCAGATCACCGCTTTGGGCTTCATCTCCCGGATCGCCCGGAACATCTGGGGAAACATGTTCCGCTTGTCCTCGTCGCCCTTGGCCACACCGCCGAGGCTGAACGGTTGGCACGGAGGTCCGCCGGCCAGGACGTCCACCATGCCTTCGAGGTAGGTGAAGTCGACCTTTTGGATGTCGCCCATCGCTAGTGGAGGTCGCTCGCTCGGCCCGGGGACCCAAAGATAGTCGCTCTCCCCGTCGGCCTCCTTCTCGGCCACGTCCACGACGATCGGCTTTTCCCCATTCGAGGCGAGGGTCTCGCACGCCCGCGTGGCGAACTCGTTGAACAGCAGAGGTCGGAACCCAGCGCGACGCACGGCCATCGCCAAGCCGCCACCGCCCGCGAACAGTTCTACACCGGTACGGTCCGGGTCCGGCACTTGTGGCTGCTCAAGCATCTCCAAAGTGTACCGCGGAGTTAGGCATCTTCAAGCACTTTCGGACATTGATTCGAGATTTTAGAACCTCCACCGAGGACTGCCGGGTGTCAAGCGTCATCCCGTTCCGCGGCCAAGGTGTTACCTTCCGCTATCTCCTCGGGATCGGGTTGCGCCTCAGACAGATCCGCCGCCGCGACCCAATCCCCGTCATCGACGCGGCGTCCAAACGCCGCGTTCTCGGCGAGGAAGTCGTCAACCCGATAGACCCGAGAGCGGCGGTCCGCCGCGCCCTTCCTCGCGGGAGACCAGATCATGTTCGCCCTCAGGCCATGCAGCCGCCGAAGTCGGGACTCCCGTTCCGGGTCGTCCTCGCCCCGCAGCGCGATGGAGATCCCCGCGAGGATCCGCTCCTCCATCTCAGCGCGAGTGAACCGCCTGTTACACCAAAGAGTGGCGGCGCGCGGACGACCCGGGTGGATCGAGTCCCAGATGGACCGAGCGTTGGTACGCGCACTGCCCGCTGGGTTCGCGCCGAATCCTGGCATCAAGGTGTTCCACAACACCGGCGCGTAGGCTCTGAGCAGCGCCCGTTCCCCCAGGACGATCCACACGTCGTCGAGAGGAAGCACCCGGACGTCGAAGTCGGCGACGGAGAGGTCGCCATGAGGTTCGGACGCTTCCGAGATGCTCATCCGATGTTTGCCGGCGATGCGGTCAAAGAGGGCTGGCTTGGCCTCATCGGGCGGATCGCCATAGCTGCTGTTGCCCGCCTCCGCCTTGCCGACGTAGACAGGGACGTCCTTGTTCCTCAGCTCCGCGTAGATCGGGTGATCTCCGGTGTAGTACAGCGCGTAGAGCCCCGCGCCAGGGAATTCGGCCAGGGACTCCAGGGGCACCCGAGAGCAATCGTCCACAGCCTCACGGAGGTTGCGGCTCAACTGATCAAGGCTCAGGGGGTCGAACTTCCCGCGGGCGACGTGAGCTAAGCGAGGAATGGACATATCGAGAGGCTACCGAGGATCTTCGGTAGCGGGCTCGACGATGAAGGATCTCAGGAACGCTCGGCAGGGCCGTTTCTGTCGCAGCCCGTAGCTAGGCTGAGAATCCTGGCGCGGCCGCACACAGTAGGCGCGTCTGACCGGACGTCGAAGCCGACCCACCCCAGAAGGAGAACGACGTGTCGCTCGAAGCCAATGTGCGGCCGCATGGAAGGATCTTGTCCGTCCTGGGGGACATCGAGTTCTCCCAGTGGCAGTGCCTGGCCGAGTTGATCGACAACTCCTTCGACGACTTCTTGGCCCAAGAACCGGACTCGCGCGCCGGCGAGCGACCTACCGTCACCGTGTCTTTGCCCGGACGGACCAGTGACGTGCGTACCGCCGAGGTGTGGATTCGCGACAACGGCCGTGGCATGGATCTCGAAACGCTGACCAACGCGGTGCGCGCGGGATGGACGAGCAACAGCAGGTACGGCTCGCTCGGCCTGTACGGGATGGGCTTCAACATCGCCACAGCCCGCCTTGGCCGACTCACCACCATCAAGACCACCCGCGCGGGCGACCCATCGTGGACGGTCATCACCCTGGACCTAGAGCAGTTGGCTGGCGGCGATGACTATCGGGTGCCGGTCCGGCACGAGCCGAAGGACGACATCAACGAACACGGCACCCAGATCGTGATCAGTAGGCTGAAGTCGGATCAGTGGGAAGCGCTCTCCAGGCAGGAGAGCAAGATCCGTGAACAGCTCGGCGACGTCTACAGCTACTTGCTCCGCGAACACGGCTTCGTCATCACGGTGAACCGCAAGAGGGTCGCCCCGAGGGTGCCATGCGTATGGGATGAGTCCCGGACCGTCACGCGAAGCGGTGCTGACATCCCGGCGATAATCAAGATCGATCGCCAGCTCCCGCCCGCCAAAGCATGCAGGGACTGTGGGCGCTGGAACAAAGAGTGGGTCGAGGAGTGCGACGATTGCCAGAGCGGAAGGCTTGATCTGCGGGAACGCCGGATCTGGGGATGGATTGGCGTGCAGCGCTACCTGCACAAGACCGACTACGGCATCGACTTCCTTCGAAACGGCCGCAAGATCCTCATTCGAAGCAAGCGTTTGTTCTACTGGGAGGATCCAGACACTCTCGAGCAGGATCTGGAGTATCCGATCGACTCCCAGCGCCATCGCGGTCGCTTCGTGGGCGAGATCCACTGTGATCACGTACAGGTCAACTACCAAAAGAACGCCTTCGAATACGACAGCCCCGAGTGGCGCATGATCATCCGCTCGCTTCGAGGAGACAGCCCGCTCCGCGAGAAGATCGCCAAACGGCTGGGGCTCCCCCAGAACGAGAGCCCGCTCGCCAAGCTCTACACGGGATATCGCCGCGAGGACCCCGGACTGAACTATCTGGTCCCCGGCGACGGCCGACAGGCGCTGTTCGACAAAGCCGTCGAGTGGGCGAGGAAATTCCGCGATGGTCACCCCGACTATCAGACGGACCAAATCTGGTACGACGCCGCCTACCAACACGATCACCCCGTTGTACCCGAGCCCGCTGGCGACCCCGAGGATGTCTTCGGCGAAATGGGCCTCGACGACCCAGTCACCTTTGATCCCGAAGATCAGAGGGGATCTGCTCCCGGCGGATCCACCACGCCTACAGCCGCTCCCCCGCCGGCCCCGTCGGATCCCGTGGAGACCCTCGATCAGCGACTGGCGCGATACCGCGACAACGCGGCTCAAATAGTCGACCTAGCGGGTCGCTACGAGGCACCCGAGCTCGGATACGTCGAGCTGACAGCATGGGCTGTGCGCGAGCGTGAACTCACCGACCCCGCCGGCAACCCAGTTCCAGCCTTTCGGCAGATGGCACGTGCCCCCAGGCTAGAGATCTTCATCGCGGCCAACCACCCGTTGCTCACCGACTACGGCATCGAGATGCGAGATATCGCCATGATCGAGGTCGCGGAGTACATGCGGGTGCGAGGCGCGCCCACCGGCCGGGACCCCAAACCACTCTCCGCCGCGCTCTTCGAGATCAAGAGCAGGGCGGTCGATCAGAAGGTCACCCCAGACGTTCTCGCCAACCGCGCGAGCAGACTTCTCGACCGCTTGCGTGACGCGATGCAGCGGGAGATCAAGGGAGCGCCTTCGGCGTACTGGGACATGCTCCAGGAGTCGGAGCGGACGCTGGCACAGCGGCGTTTCGCGGTCGAGGCGGGCGACGCCGCCTGGGAAACGGTCGTCGAGTCCGGCGATTTCGTCCTCTACCTGCCCGCCAGCGGGCTGGTCCGCCTTCTTGAGAGGCGTCCCGAGGCGTTCCTGGACGGCAAGGTCTTCAAGCGCGCGTACGTCAATCTCACCGACGATATCTCGCGCTCACTCATCGTCTCGCGGTTGGTGGGCTACGTGAGCGACCTGGCGCTCATGGAACGCCAGCCCCGGCTCGGCACCATCGAACTCCAGCGCGTACGGCTGAGCTGTCTGCTGGTCGAAGCCGATCTCGCTGACGCGGAGTGAGGGCTCGCGATGACCGGTTTCCTCGACCCGCCGTTTTTGCTGGAGCTTGGCCCCCATCAGTTCCCCAGACAGGTCGAACGCCTGATGTGGCACCTCGGTTTCGCTGACGTCGCGAACATCGACGGCTCTGGCGACGAGGGCGGCGACCTCCTTGGCAGGCGAGGCACCCAGACCTGGGTTCTGCAGTGCAAGTGGAAGAAGAACGGCGCTGTCGGCGCGAGCGCTATCGACGAGGTGGCGCGCGCCCGCGACACCTACCGCGCGACCAAGGCCGCGGTCGTCACCAATACCCGGATCAGCGCCGACGCTATCCGCCGGGTTGATCAGCTCGCCCTTCTCGCGCCACGGATCAATCTATGGTCCGGGCTTACCCTGCATCAGGCCTTCGCGAAGGTTCCCGACCGCTTCAGCGAAGTACGTCTTCGGCCGTACCAAGCCGACGCCTGCCAAGGGCTGAACCAGTCTCTCGAGGAGACATCTCGCGCGCTGCTCATCCTCGCCACTGGCATGGGCAAGACCGTGGTCAGCGGGGAGGTCATCAACCAGCACCTCCAACGGTTTCCCGATGACCAAGTGCTGGTCGTCGCCCATACCAAGGACTTGGTGGACCAGTTGGAGCGAGCGCTGTGGAGACACCTGCCCAAGAGCGTGAAGACGAGACTGCTCACCGGCGAGGAGCGTCCAGATGATCTTACCGGGGCGACCTTCGCGACGCTCGCCAGCGCGCTCTACGCGGTGCGGCGTGGATATCGTCCAGCCCTAGTCGTGGTGGACGAGTGTCACCACGTCGGGGAAAACGGTCAGTACGGTGAGCTGCTGGACAGCCTCACTGACTCCCGACAACTTGGCGTCACCGCGACTCCCTGGCGCGGAGATGAGTACGACATCACCCAGCGGTTCGGGGAGGCCTCGTTCACTTGCGGCGTCGAGGAAGGCATGCGTCAGGGCTACCTGGCCCAGGTGGACTACCGCCTGTTCGTCGACAACATCGACTGGGACGCCGTCCGCGAGGCAAGCCGCAACGAGTACAGCGTCGGGGATCTCAACTCCAAGCTCTTCTTGCCTCAGCGCGATGAGGCGATCCGCGACGAGCTGGCGTCGGTTTGGGGCGGTGTTCCTCGGCCTCGCGCGCTCGTCTTCTGCCGTACCATCGAACACGCCGAGCGCCTAGCCGATCTGCTACGCCGGAACGCCCCGTGGCCCAATGTCTTGGCCATCCACGCCGCTCTGCCCAAACGTGAACGACAGACTCGCCTGCTGGCCTTTAGATCGGGTCAAGTGCCCATCCTCACCTCGGTCGACATCCTCAACGAGGGCGTGGACGTTCCCGATGTCAATATCCTCTGTTTCGCTCGCGTCACACACAGCCGGCGTATCTTCGTCCAGCAGCTCGGGCGAGGACTTCGGCTACGGGAGGGCAAGGAACGGGTGGTCGTGCTCGACTTCGTCAGCGACCTGCGGCGCATCGCCGCAGCGCTCAACCTCCGGCGCGAGCTCGAAGCCGATGACATCGAGGTGCTCGCGGACTTCGCCCGCTCCTCCATCGAGTTCTCCGATCAGCGCGTCGACTCACTCATGAACGAATGGATCAAGGACGCCGCGTCCTTGGAGACCGCGTACGATGACGCTCGCCTCCAGTTTCCTGATCCGTTCATCCCCCCGGGTTGGTAGCCATGTCCGAGATTCCAGAAGTGATCCGCGAGCACGTCATCACCGAGCTCTACCGCCAGGCGGACGAGCTGAACTGGGAACTTCTCTCAGCCAGCGAGAAGAAGCGCCAGTACCAGAAGTGGATCGAGGACTCTCGTGTGGGCGGGATCCTGCGTGAGTTCTTCGACGACCACCGGATGGGGACGTGGATCAAGGACACCCCGATGAAGGAGTACGCCCGCGCGCAGGAGGGCTTTGGCAGCACCGCGAAGTACGCGCGCAGCCGGTTCCCCGGCCCGGATGTCCTGATCGGGCAGGCCCTTGGTCCCGAATGGATCGTTGTCCCCAACAGCGTGGACGATAAGCCCATGCACTGCCTGGCCGCGGCTAGAGCATCAACGCGTTATGTGTGCTGGGGACGCCCCAACACCTTCAGAGACCTGATCTGGGCGGCCCTGAACAAGGCGATCACCATGTCGGAGAGACCGCTGGTGATCGTCACGGAGCAGGATGGGATCAGCGTGTCGGCGACCGAAAGGGCGACTCAGGCCGCGATCGCCGAGCATTGCGGCCTCGATCTCACCTACATCCACCGTCGTCTCCAGCGGATTTGACCGGCGCGGCGAGGTAGCCGGAAGAACCGAAGAGCACCTTGCGGTCCAGGAAACGGTTGAAGTGGTCGCAGGTTGGCTCGCCAAGATGCATGCAGGCGTGGCAGGCGCCACCGTTGCGTTCACAGGCGGGGTCTAGCGGGCATCGAGATTCGGCGTGGACGAGGGTGTTCAGGAAGTGATGGAGGTCGTTCTCGAAGACGGCTTGGAGGCCGCCAAGGACGAAGTCTCCGCGGGTGGCGGCGAAAATGAAGAATGTCAGGTGGCGAGGTACGAGGTACTCTCCGAGACCCTCGCGATCGACGCCGGCGAAGACGGAGAGTTGGCGTATGACCCGGTGGGAGTAGGAATGAACGAGGGCTAGGAGATCCTCGCCCAAGGAGGGCACTTCTTCCGGCTGGGTGAAGCGGCTTGGAACCTTCGCCGAGGCCGCGATCGCCTCCCGAATGGCGCGCCCTCCTGTGGCGGAAGGGATGTCATGACCACGCGCGAGGAGCCATCGGTACACTCGCGCGGCGTCGAGTTGGAACATGAGAGCTTCCGCTTGCTGGAGGTCGGCGTAGACGCGATAGCTCGAACCCGCGCCGTGGAACCGACTGAGGCGGGCGGAACCAGGATCCATGCCTCCTCGTGTGAACCCGTACACGGCCTTGAGCACCGGAAACCGGTCAATCAGGTCTACGCCGGTGAGGCCGGCTCGGTTCATCGAGACGGGGTAGTCATGCTCCAACAGCTTCCGGTGGGACGACGTGGTCTTGGCGGTGATCAGGTCTGTGACCAAAGCTCGCGACTCGCTCGTGGCGAGCGCGATGTCGACGGCCTCGCGCTCCGCGGCATCGATGAGTTCACTGGGTGCGCCTGCCAGCAGGCCCAAGGTGTCCTCTGAGGCGAGATGCCCTTCCTTGTTCGCGACCTCGGCCATTTTCTCCGCGACGGCGCGGGGGATGCCTTGGGCCATCAGCGCGTCCACGATGGAGGATTCAGTAGCTCTGTTGATGTCGGGTGAACCCTCGAAGCCGCTGAGTGCCCAGATCAAGGATCTACGCTTGCCTCCACCAGCGATGATCTTTCGCATCCTCTCCCGGCTGGGAGGGTTGATCAGCACGAAGGTCTGGGGAGAGTAGACGCTCGCGGCTCGATGGACGTTGTACGTGATGTTCTTGCCGTTCTTACGGTCGGAGTAGGACTTCCCGCACGGGCAGGCGCGGTGCCCGAAGCCTCTCCGCAGGACGTTCTCGCATACTGGACAGTCGAATGTTATCTTCGCGGCCTCGATACTGGACTGGTGACGCATTCTGGTCTCGCCGTGCGTCGGGCAACGGGGGATGATCGGAGCCTCCAGACGGCCGCATTCGTGGAAGCCGACGAAATGGAGCTGTCGGAGCGAATCATGCCCGGCCCCGCACGCCTTCGGCCTCTTGCCGGTCTCCACTCTTCGGCAGACTTGGCATACCCAGACCTCCGGGAAACGTTCGACCCGAACTCCTTGCTTGGGATTGACACGCACGACCTCGATTTCCGTGCCCGCCCACAAGGACTTCACAACCCCGGGGTCCAGTCCGCCGGCGACCCAGCCGCTCATCTCGTCGATCAGGCGTTGGCGGACCATGCTGTCCTCTACATCGATTGTGATGGCGCCTTTCCATTCGGCCGACTTCCAGATGCCTCCGCGCAGGTCCGCGGTCTGCTCGGGGAGTAGACCATAAAGGACCTGGGATCCACTGCGCTGGTCTTTCATCAGGGTGAACCTCCTAGTCGTCGCTTACGGGTATCTGCGCCTCGACATCGCGCAAGGACCGCATGGGCTTTCGTCCCTGGTCGAAGAGTTCGTTGGGAAACCTAGCTCCGAATCCGTGATCCTCCAGTCGCATGAAGTAGGCGTTGAGTTGCTGTTGGATGTCGGCGAAAGCCATGTGCTGGGTTTCGTCGATACCCAGAGCGATCGCGCAGGCGAGGGCCTCCCCTTCGCTTCCGATGCCGGTCATGGCGAAGTACTTGCGGAGCAGGTCGACCGTTGTGAGGCGTTGAGCGGGGGATTTGGGCTCGTGGATGAAAAGCCTGCGGGACTCGATGGCCGCTGGAGTGGTCAGCTGCAGGACCCGTCGGCTCGAACGGGTGACGGGAATGGGCTCGACGAAGCGGTCTCCTTGGTGGATGAAAGGGCCGAAGTGGGAGTAGACGGTCGCGTCGCGCTCTCGGCCGATCTTATGGATGACGTACACGAGGCCGGGGTGCGAGCGTCCAACGCGGGCGGTGGCCTGGATGAACTCGGCGGTCGTCAGCGGGACGCCGAGCACGGTCATGATGTTCAACCGATTGATGTCCACGCCGTGCGACATCATGGAAGAGGCCGTGACGGTGTGGATGCGTTCCGCGAAGTTGGGTTCGGGATTCTGCAGCCTCTCTAGCGCTTCTCGGACCTCGTCGAAGGCCGCCTGTCCTGTGAGGGCGACAACGTTCAAGGGTTCGACAGGGACCTGAGTCCCCAGCGAACGCCGCGCCGCCTCGACGTCCCGAACGGTATTGCCGTAGATGACGTTTGTCCCGTAGAGGTCGAGGAGCTCCGGCGCGTAGAGGGTGGGTACGCCCACCTCGCCACAGACCACTTCGGGGTCCTCGAGAAGCCGACGGACAGACTGTTGGAGGATGGTCGTCGTCCGGTCCGAGACCCACTCCAGCGTCACTCCGCGCGGCCACACAGCGACGAAACGACGCAGGAGGTTGTCGGTCTCCCTGCTCCAAAAGGACTCGCCCGCTGAAGGTCCGGGCACCGGGAAGACGCGGCCTTCTCGCTGGTAGAGGACATCGACCTGCCGCTCGTATCCCGTAAGGGTCGCGGACGAGGCGATGATCTTGGGACGCGTGCCGGTCAGTTCCAACTGCAGAAAGTCCAAGAGCGACTCGTAATGCGAGTCGACCGCGCCGAGGGAGTCGCGCAGAAGGTGCAACTCGTCCTGTAGACGAAAAGACGGCGCGAATCGCTTCCGGTCATGAGCGCTGATCGGCTCCACCGTCGCCTGACAGTCGGGCACCAGGCAGCCGTTGGGCCGACTAGACCGCTTGGCGTACGTATAGCCGTGCATCCGCTCGGCGCAACGCCCGGAAGGACCTTCGACGAACCCTCGCATGTTCGCCTGCATGGCGATCAGGGACGCCTTGTCGAGTGTTCCGATGACGACCGTGGGAAGGAAGCGGTAGATCTCCTGGTCCACGATGAAGAGGGGGAGCGGGTCACCCTTCATCGGGCAATCATCGGCCAAGCAGATGTGTCGCAACGTCCAGTTACCACGGTGGAACTTGGTGATGACCTGCTTTGACTGGCAGAACGGGCAAACGCTAAGGATTCGGTAACGCTCCGGCATGCCGTCGTCGTCGACATCGATCGGGTTGCTCTCCGTTGGAGCCTTGGGGATCTCGTTGGGAGTGGCGCCGGCTCCTACGAAGTACCCAAGGGAGATCGGAGCGCCTCTCACCTGCTCCTCGCGTCGGACCAGCTCGGCGGCGGCCAGGGCGTCGGCGAAGCGCTGGGTCTGCTGGAGGGACAGCATCCGGAGCGGGAACCGGCTCCACGCGCTGATGCCCGTCACCTTGCCTCGGAGCCTGTCGTAGAAGGCGGTCAGTACGAGGAGACCTAGGTAGGTCTCGGTCTTGCCGCCTCCCGTGGCGAACCAGACGGTCTCCACGAAATCCCCATCAGGACCAACGTCGCTGAAGCTGGGAAGAACGGACAGGATGAAGCCGAGCTGGAACGGGCGCCAGCGGTCATAGGCTCCGTGAGAGGCCTTGTCCATCGCGAGGTTCATGAGAGAGAACGCGCGCAGGAGCTTCACGTCCCGCTGGAGAGCGTCAAGACCTCGTCGAAGCCGGGAAAGCTCCTCCTGATGATCCTCGGCGGCGGCTCGTGCCTCCTCTAACATCTCCGGGTTCCACGCCTCCGCGGCTTGCCGCTCCTCCAACCGTTGGTTCGACCAGTGGACCTCGCCCCAGCGACGATACGCCTCGATGAGTTCCGCCACCTTCGAGACCGGATCGGCCGCTAGTCCTCGAAAAGTGAGGTCCAACCGGTCTGGAGATGTCCCGTCGAAGGTGTACTCGGGGCGGCGCCGTTCGACGACCAAGGTATCCGTCGTCCTCAGAGCGCCCGCGGTCGTGACCTCGACTCCGCAGTTGATGCCGAGAGCGGGCATCCGTCGGTCGTAGCGGAAGCTATCCGGCAGGGACTCCAGAATGAAAGGTGCCGTCTCCAGGCCAGTGACCTCGATCTCGACTTCGAACAGATGCCGTTCGCCTCGGGGGCGGGCGGTCTCCGGGGTGATGTTGACGAGCTCGATCACGAGCTCTGGCGCCCCGCGCCAGGAATCGTCAGTCACACGCACTTGGGCCATGAGGCCGTTGGCTCCCGCTGCCGCTAGGGCGTTGGAGATCGAACCTGTCCCGAATCTCTCCGCCTCGGCGTTGGGCCTCACCTCTACGGGGACCATGACATCGATCCGTTCGGTCTTAGTCCAGAGGTCGTCCTTGGAGTCGACACAGTTCCACGCCGCGGCTTTCACGCGGACGTTGAACGACCAGGGGCCGACCGAGGTGGGCCGCACACGCATGCCCACCGCGCAGGGGTCCATGCGGCGCTCTCGCTTCATGCCCTGAGCGGTCTCCGTCTCGGGAGCCACCCGACCGAGCCAGAACCGGCCGGCGGGGCTGGTGTCGAGAGTGAAGAGATCGTCGCCTCGGCCAACCACAGTGACCTGATCGTCGAGCCAGGTCACGAAGCGCCGATAGGCTTCAGGCCGCTCCATGTAGACCCTCCTTGAAGTCGCGAGCGAGTTGCACGAGAACCGCGTCGGACCGGATGCGTTCCTTCACCTTCTTCTCAAGCTGGCGAACCCGTTCACGCGAGATGCCGAACTCCTGTCCCAGCTGCTCCAGGGTCATCTCCTCGTGCCCGTTGAACCCGCACCGGCCTTCGAGTATCCGCAGGAACCGTCGGTCATATCCAGAAGCGATGAACTCAATCCGCTTGTGAATGGCGTTACGCATTTCGATTTCGATCACCTTGTCTTCCACGGAATCCGTGAGGCTGTGCAAGACAAGCTCCCCGAGGGAAGTCAGCTCCCCTCCCTCGGTATTGAGGGGGGCGTCGAGGTGGACGACTGGCGCCGCGTAATCCATGATCGCTTTGATGGTGCCGGCACTCTTTCCCAACGCGGTGGCGATTTCCAGGATCGTCGGGGCTGTTCCGTTGCGAACCTCGAAACCCCGAGCGTAGCGGCGGATCTCATTGACCTGCTCCCAGACATGGACGGGGAGTCGGATGGCGGTACTCTGATTACATATCGCCCTGGAGATGGTTTGCTTGGCCCACCATGTGGCATATGTGGAGAATTTGTAACCGAGTTGAGGGTCGAATTTCACGGCAGCTCGATCGAGGCCAAATATTCCTTCTTGAATTAGATCGTCAAGTTCGAGGTCTCCTGCCGACGGGAGAAAGCCCCTGGCTATACTGATCGCCAGTCGAACATTGCTAGCGATCAAATACTGGCGAGCTCGGTCTCCATCCGTGATCAGTTCGTCGAGCCGGCCAGTCGACTCCCCCGCCTCACGAGCCTCCCTCGCGCGTATTCCCATTTGAATACGGCGCGCCAGTTCAACCTCATCTTCAGCGTTGAGGATTCGATGCGCGCCCATCCGAGTCGGAATCTCGGAGTTAAGCCGCAGGCCGCGACGCCCGGGGCCGTCGACTGGGGGCTTCGCGCCGGCGAAAGAGGAAGATCGCGGAGTCTCTTCGCCGTCTTCTAGAACCTCCCGCTTGGCGAGAGCGTCGATAAGCCGAGCGGTGTCCTCAGGACTAAGGCCTCGGCGACCAGCGACACTGACAGCGTGACCGCGAGAGATTCGGCCCATCCGCTCCGAATCTTCGATCAGTACCTCGAGGCACCGCGCGAATGGCCCGACTTTGTCCACGGAAAATCTCCACGCCAACCGTCGCCAACGAAGAAGTGTGCCCGTTCCCACGAACTGGAGCGGATTGGATCGTAATGAGTTACCGGGCAGAAGGTCAAGAGCCACAGAAAAGGGTCTAGATTGTACATGAATTGGACATGAAGAGATAGTTGTCCGATTCATTGACGCGCCTCTTTTCGCTGGATACGCTCATCCGCGAGCGGCGTTAATGTAAGTGAACTCATCGGGTACCCGCCAGACTGGCGTTCTTGCATCAGCTGGTACTCGCCACCGCCATGATCCCCTTCGTCAGGAGGGGGCACATGGCGGCGACTCGACCGCTCGCCGATCCCGGTGTCGTCGTGCGGGACGTGGTTGTCCACCTCGATGTCGCCAGCCCGAAACGTACGTGTCGCATCAGGTTCTGGACGCGCCACTGGACATGGCGCGTTCAGGCGCCCGCTCACCGCGGACGGAGTTCCCGCTTGTCCGCATGGAGTCATGGTTCTCAGCAGCGGAAATCTTCCTAAACTCCCGCGGTCCAGTAGGTAGGGTTACCGCGTGTCTGGGTCTCTGGTTCGCGTGCGTTTCGCGCCTTCTCCTACTGGAATGTTCCATGTGGGTGGCGCGCGGTCGGCTCTGTACAACTGGGCGGTGGCGCGACAATCGGGGGGTACGTTCGTGCTCCGCATCGAGGACACCGACACAGCCCGTAATCGGCCGGAGTGGACCCAGGGCATCATCGACGCCCTGGCGGCGATAGGGATCAGTACCGCCGATCCTGCCTTCGAGGGGCCGTACTTCCAGTCCGACAACGCCGAGCGGCACCAGGAAGCGGCCCTGCGGCTGTACGCGGCCGGGCGGGCGTACTACTGCGACTGCACCCGTGAGCAGCTCAAGGAGCGGACCGGGTCCGAGCATCTGGGTTATGACGGGTTCTGCCGTGAGCGCGGGCTGGAGCTCGCCGAGGGACGGGCGCTGCGGTTCCGTACACCGGACGAGGGCGAGACCGTGGTGGAGGATCTCGTCCGCGGCAAGCCGATCTTCCCCAACAGCGCGATCGAGGACTTCGTGATCGCCCGGGGCGACGGATCGCCGGTGTTCCTGCTGGCCAACGTGGTCGATGACCTGGATGAGGGCATCACGCGGGTGGTCCGGGGCGAGGAACACCTGTCGAACACGCCCAAACAGCAGCTGCTGTGGGAAGCGCTGGGCGCCAGGCCACCGGTATGGGCGTCGCGGTCACGGGCCGGACAGTCGGACTGCCACTGTTTGAGTCCCTTGAACTCCTAGGCCGCGATCGGACACTGGCACGCCTCGATGCTGCCCTGCTGCGACTGTCCGAACTCTAGGTGACCGTCGCCAGCAGGGTGCTCCACTCTCGCTGGAAGTAGTTGAGGTTGTAGTGGGCGAGAGCGTCGTGGGCGAGTTTCATGTCCTCCGGTGGTACCGCGGCGCGCTCGTGTAGCCGCTGCGCGAGTCGTGAAGATCGGGGGTGGGCTGGCCCGTCAGCTCGGTGAGGTCGCCCAGGCCGGCGATCGGCTGGAGGAGACACGTCAGGCCAGCCAGGAGCGCCTCAGCAGCGCAGCGGCTCCAGCCTTCGGCTGTCTCAGGAACGAACACGCCGACGTCGCGGGCGCGTAGCAGGCGGAGGTACTACTGGCGGGGCAGGTCGAAGTGCGGGCCGAGGCGGCCGATGGTGTTGCCGCCGGTAGTGATCACGTGCAGCCGTCGGTCCCGCTCGGTGGCCATGGTGATGAGGTGGCTGCCTTTCCCATGTACCGCCTTACCGGCGTAGACCAGTAGGCCGTCACGTGGCAGATCATTTTCGGCTCGGCATTCCTCCTTGTCCCCGCCGCGAAGGAGTTGTAGATGACGTGCACCTTGTCCACGCCGCGGGCTCGGAGGAAGCGGGCCCAGTTGGGTGCGACGTACACGACGGCCGCGCACTGTGGCAGGACACTGAAGAGCCTGCTGCCACAACTGGGGCTGGATCGGGGCGGAGTCGTGCTGGAAGGGCTCGTAGTGGTGAAATACGAAGATCGTCTGGGCTCTCCTCTCGGGGGTGAAGAGCGGCAGGCTGAGGTCGCCCCAGACGAAAGCACCAGGCGTGTCACGCAGGGTTCGGACCTGCGGGGTGATGGCGGCCATGTGCCGCCGCACCGTTCGCCAGATGCGAGTCCGGTCAGCGCGCTTGGAGTCCGGCACCGTCCGCCAGGTGATCTCCTCGCTGGTCAGCCGCTGAAGCATCCGCAGGTAGACACGGCCTCCGGTGTGGCCGGTGGGGGCCAGGAAGTGGACGATGCGCGTCATGCGGGTGTTCATCCCGCTGGTCCGGTAGTGGTCGTACTCGTACCTCTCTGGGAGCACCTCGTACGCGGCCTCAGTTCGGAGCCTTCCGGCTGAGCCGCCTGGGCGAGTGGGAGGTAGAAGTGTGTCAGAGATGCGATAAACCGCTGGTGGCGTGCGGTATCTGGAGAATGGCGAAGGTCAGAGGGTGTGGATGCGGTCGGCGAACCGGATGACCAGCCCGTTCGAGCTCAGTCTTCTCACCTTGGTGCGCCAGACGGCTTCGTTCGTAGGCTGCCTCGAACGGCCTTCGAGGCGGTGGTCGGGCGTCATCGCCCGTAGCTCCTGAATGAAGAAGCGACCCAGGCGGCTGGCGATGTCGGGCTCGGAACTCGGCGCTACCTCGAGGGCATTATGCGGCAGGCCGAGGATCAGTGTTTCGGGGTGAGACGCGCGGAGCTCGTCGCGCGGGATGGCTCCCACGGTAAGAGGGTGCTCCATGTAGGCGAGGCCCTGATCGCGTATCCGTCCTTCGTAAACAGCGAGAGAGAGGGCGCCTGCGGCCAGGGCCTGGCCGTGATGTTCGGCGGGCCAGGTGTGCGCGGTTCCGAAAATGAGTCGTGGGCAGCACGTGCGACGCCATCTACAAGGAGCCTGATTGCCTCAAGCTGGTCGTTGTCCAGGAGAGTCTCAACAATTAGCCAGACAGCCATCGACTGAGCTGTTCTACCGCGCAGCCAGCCGAGGCTGTCAGGCGACGGCTGATGAGGAGCTGAGCCGACCTACAGATCATCACGTTGCTGTGAGCAGTTGCCGCACGCGCTCGGTCGCCGCATGCTCGACGCCATAAATTCGTTCAAGATCGGCCAGTAGTGCGCTGAGGGTACGCCGAGCCCGATCCAAGAGGCGGGCGCTCAACTCCAGCTCGCCGATCTGGCGCCTGAGCTCCAGGGCTTGCGGGTCATCTTCTTCTGGGACATCGGCCAGCAGCGTCGTCAAGAGGTGCAGTGCCAGGTCAGCATCGCCTAGGTGAGCGTGACATGTGGCCTCCTGGAGCCGGTAGTGGAGCGCCTGCCCCGGCTCGCTCGACGCCGCCAACTCGCTGAATCCCTGCGCTGCTCGTCGGTAGTCACCCGCGCCCATATAGGCCTCGGCCAGTTGTTCCCGCAGTCCGGGCGCGTCGGGCGTACGGGCGAGGGCCTCCTCCAGCATCGAGGTGGCTTCGGTGTACCGGGACTCCCTGATCAGAGTTTGAGCGTTGCGGCGAGCACGACGAGCGTCGCCGAGGCTGAAATCGTCTCGGACGGCGCGGGATTCTGTCGCCCGCGGTGCGGGGCCGGTCATGGTGGTGCGGCTCAGGGCGCGGGCGTAGAGTGTCAAGGGGCTTGGGAGGGTATCGGTCATGTCGCCCAGCGGCGCGGTGCCGGAGAGGTACGGCATGAGCCGCTCGTGCACTTCGCGAACGCTGCCAGGTCTGTCCGCCGGGTTCTTCTCCACCATGGCCATCAGCAGCTCGTCCAGCCCACGTGGAATGTCAGCCCGGTGCCGTCCGGCCGGCACCGGGGACGTAGTGACGTGCTGGGTCTTCACGCTGTAGTCGTTGGGCCCAGTGAACAGTGGGTGGCCGGTGGCCGCCTCGTAGAGTACGCAGCCCATGGAGTAGACGTCGGCGTGCTTCGTACTCCGCTTGCCTTCGACCTGCTCGGGAGACATGTACGCGGCAGTGCCGAGCTGCTGTCCGGTCTGGGTGAGCATCGTCATGTCCGCGTCATGGATGAACGCCAGGCCGAAGTCCAGGACCCGAATCGAACCGTCTCGGCAAAGCATGAGATTGGACGGTTTCAGGTCCCGGTGCAGGATGCCCTGCTCATGAGCGGCCTCCAGGACCGTCGCTATCTGGGCGCCGATGGACGCCACCCAGCCGATGGAGAGCGGCGCGTGCTCGGCGATGACGTCGTGGAGACCGTTCCCGTCGATGAACTGCATGACCATGTAGTGGCGGCCGTCGACCGTTCCGAAGTCATACAGAGCAGGAACACCCGGGTGAGCGAGGCTGGACAGCGCCTTGGCCTCCCGGGTGAACCTCTGGTGCAGCTCCTCATCGGGGAGAAGGACGAACTTGATCGCCACTCGTCGGTCGAGCACGATGTCGTCGGCGCCCCACACCTCACCCATTCCACCGCAGCCGAGCCTGAGCGGGTCGAGCCGATAGCGGCCGAGAAAGTGGGACACCAGGCCTCCCGGGGGTTACTCCGGGGTCAGGCTCCCGTCGAGAAGCCCGTCGATCCCGGCGACAACAAGATTATCGCTGATCTCCCGCAACGCTCTTACTGTGTCCTCAAGCGCGAGAAGTTGAGCGAACGACTCTCCGTACCGGCGCTGTTCCTCGATCGGAAGTCTGGGGAGCGACGCCCGCCGTGGATCCCTCCTGACGGCCGAGCTGTGACGGCTCCCCGTGGTGCCTTCGGCACGTAGGCAGCCGGCCAGAAAGTAGGGGTCAAGACGTTCCGGATCGGTTCGGAAAAGCAAAAGCTGCGAACCGAGTACGGCACCCGCTTGGGTCATCACCCGTGGCAACGCGCCACTGGAAAGAAGCAGGGAGGCGATCACGTCGCCCTTCTGGACGCGGACAAGACCTGAAGTGTCTTGAGTACGGCCGCTGGGCTCTCGGTTGAGCAAGAGGTCCTTCGCCGTGAGCAGGGGAAGGTCACCGCCCTCCGGAAGTTTGAGCGGGCCTTGCATGATGGTGACGACTCCTGCCCGAGCCAGCTCACCGAGGTTGGTCATGACAAGGTCTCGGCGGGGTTTCGCCGCGATCCGAGGAAGCCTGAGTTCCTTCACCACTGATGACAGGCGGTCACTTATCGCGGGGTATCCGGAAGTGGGCTCCTGCGTCACTACTCGATGGCTCGTGGTCAGATCGACCTCTTCATCGAGAAGATCGATGATGCGTACCACCCGGCTGTTCTCCGGCAGCTCCGCCTTCTCGCAGTAGGCCCGCCATGCCGTCTCGGCCAGAGTCAGGTCCTCGCCCGCGTTGACCATCAGCACGTCCGACGGCGGCTCATCCCCCTCGACAGGTTTGCGGAGCACCCACAGGTCGGGTGGGCCGCTGGACGCGGGAGCGGCGCCGGGAAAGAGGCTGATGATGGCTCGCAAGGTTCCAGCTCTCAGCAGATTTCCTCGGATTCGCCGGCCGGGACGGCGATTGGCGGCCACACTCGGCATCATGATCACGACGAGCCCGCCTGGCTTCACATGCGCCAGGCAGTGTTGCATCCAGGCGAGTTCGGACTCGCCGCGCGGTGGCAGTCCGAATTCCCAACGTGGATCGCTGGTCAGCTCCTCGTATCCCCAGCCGCGCTCGTTGAACGGCGGATTGCACACCACGGCGTCGAACTGAACGCCGGCGAAGGCATCGGCGCGTAGCGAGTCACCGGCTTCGATCCGCGCCTCATAGCCATGAAGTCGGAGCCGGACGCTGGTCAATCGTGCGGCGTTCTCATTCAGCTCCTGGCCCGCTACCTGGCTGCCACGGGTTTCCAGCAATATCGTGCCGATTCCACAGGCCGGGTCGAGTACCGTGCCGCCCTCCGTACCACCGATCGTGGTTATCAGCCTTGCCACTGCTGGCGGAGTGGCCAGCAGGCGACGGGAATGGAGATCGACGTAGCGTTCGCAGATCCCGTCGAACGCGGCGACCGCGCCCTCCGCCTGCCCGATTTCGCGGGCCTCCCTGGCCAGGGCATCGTCAAGCTCGGCGCTCTCCCCCAGCAGAACCGCACCGACCTCGGCCACTACCTCACCTAGACGCAGATCGTCAGTGCTGCTGCGCAAGCGCTGCCAGAACCGTTCCAGCGGCGACACTTCGACATAACGATCATGATCACGGAGCCACTGTTCCACCTCGCTCAGGGAGAAGGCAGGACTTGAGGCAGTGCCGCCCACAGGTTGGGGAAAGTCGTCGAACCGCTTGCGCCAGTTGCTCACCGCGGCCCGGCCGACGTCGGCCATCCGTGCGATGTCAACGGCATTGACCAGGACGTCGTCTTGCATCAGAGCCCCTCCTCCGGCAACCAAAGCTCATTTCCGGCACGGCGGAGCCGCTCGCGATAATCCTCATGCCCTGGCAGCGCCCGCTCTACGGCGCTCCAGAACTCGGACCCGTGATCAGGCCTCTGAATATGCGCAAGCTCGTGAACAAGCACGTAGTCAATCAGGCTCGGCGGCAATTGCATGGTCGCCCAGTGAATGTTGACATGCCCGTCCCGCGAACACGATCCCCATCTGTAACCGAGCGGTCGGACGCGCAATCCGCTCACCTCGACACCGAGCCGCGTCGCCCATGGACGCATCCGTTTCGACAGCCAGGGGTGACCGACGCGGCGATACCAGCCGACGAGTTCCTTCACGCTGCCTCCTCTGGGCAGCTCCAGACGCCCCCGGATGAGCCGCACCTCGCCGGCGTCCACCAGGCGCAAGCGATAGGAACGGCCCAAATAGCGGAATCCCTCGCCGGTGACGAACTCTTTGGCGGGTGGGGCGTCGCCCAGCTCCCGCTTCTCCGCGAGCTTGCCGTACAGCCAGGGTCTCTTGGCCTCCACCACCTTGGTCAACTCGTACTTCGACAGCTGGGGTGGGACGACCGCGGTAATCGAGGCGTCCCGCTCGACGGTCAGGCGCACGCTCTTGCGCCGATCGCTCACCGAGACGGCGACCTCCAGGTCGCCGACTCGCAGGACTCCCGGTATTTCACTCACGGTCACCAGCATGCCAGGGTCAGGCTTTGGGGATCGTCGCGTGGTTGTTCTTGACGGCGTCCCGGGCCTTGTCCGCCACCTTCTCCAGCTGATGGACATCGCCGAGGTCAGCGGTCACGAGGATCTCGAAGATCTCGTCGCGGAAGTCGGCGACGTCGGGACGCTTGTCCCAGAAGCCGTGCCGGTGGATGGTCCGGCCCGCCAGCCGGATGATCTTCCGGGTGGCCTTGACGAACCGCTGGTCTTCCAAGTCCGCGTCGGAGGTGGCCAGCTCCTGAAGCAGGACGCCATAAAGAGCGAATTCGGCGGGGCTGAACTCGTGGGGGTTGTCCCGCCGGTCCTCCACCACGTCGGACATCAGGTCCTTGAACGCCAGCAACTGGGCGTCCCAGTCGTCCTTGAGCTCGGTCAGGATCTGTTCCAGTCGCTCGCTCAGCAGCTGGTAGCGGGCCGGGTCCTGGCCGGCGTGGACGGTGATGTGATGCCGGATGGCGTTCTCCATCTCCGACGCCTTGGCCCGCGAGCCGCCGATCATCGCCTCAACCTGTTCGGCGAAGTTCGTCGCGGTCAGTGCGATGGGCGGCAGCTGCTGCTCGATGCCAAGCGAGGTGATGTGCTCGTCGATGAGCAGCTTGATCTTCTGTCCGTACGCGTCGGGATCGAACTCGCCGCCGTCGACCCGGTAGCGCCGGTTCGCGGTGAGCCTGATGACCGCGAAGTGCTTGGCGTCGGCCAGGTAGGGTGTTGCCGCCGGGTCGGGCAGCACCGTGTTGATCGTCCGGGAGAAGCGGGCCAGCTCGACGCCGAACCGGTCACGCAGTTGCGGATCCGCCAGCTCCTGCACGCAGCCTTCGACGTCGGTGTAGTCGCGGAACATCATCCGGAGCCGCTGCCGGCGCGGCTCCAGCTTTCCGATCTCCGTCTTCAAATCGCGCAGTGCGCCCGAGACGTCGTGGCTCTCGTCAGTCTCGAATTCCTCGTCGGCGTAGATACGCAGCGCCTCTACCAGGTTCTGGGCCACGCCGCGGTAGTCCACGACGTACCCGAAGGGCTTGTTGCCGGCCGTACGGTTCACCCGCGCCACGGCCTGGAGCAGGTCGTGCATCTCCAGCTTCCGGTCGAGGTACATCACCTGCTCGATCGGCGCGTCGAACCCGGTCAGCAGCATCGACTTCACGATGACGAAGGCGATGTCGTTCTCCCCGAACGGCCGGGTGAACCCCTCGATCCGGGTTCTCTGCTTGGCCTCGTCGGTCCACTCGGTGTAGCGGTCCTCGTGTTCGGTGTCTCCCTTGGAGATCACCGGCACGAAGTCCATCCGCTTCAACAGGTCGAGCTGCTTGTGGGCCTTCGCGAGCTGGGCTTGGCGCGGCTTCAGCTCCTCGATGCTCCGCGTCAGCAGGTGCGGCGGAAGCTTCTCGATGTCGCGGACCAGCTCGTCGCGGGCCTCCATGAGCGCTTCCCGATAGCGTACGGTCGTCTCCCGGTCATAGGCGACCACCTGAGCCTTGAAGCCTTCGGGCAGCACCTTGTCCACGTAGTGTCGGAGCATGTGCTTGGCCTTGACGTCAACCAGCTTCCGCGCCGCCGACACGTTGCCCTTGGTGGCCCAGCGAGCCTGCAGTTGCAGGCGTTCCTCGTCGGTCAGCTCCTCGAACTCCTCTTCGAAGAGCTCGTCCATGTCCTGGCCGTTCTGCAGCGCGCCCTTGACCTTGACGCCCTCGTAGAGGATCGGCACGATCACGCCGTCCTCCTCGGCTTCGCGGAGGCGGTAGGTGTCGATGAACGGTCCGAACAGCTCCACGCTGGTCTTGCGCTGTCCCCGCTTCTTCATGATCGGGGTTCCTGTGAAGCCGATCCTGGCGGCGTTAGGCATGGCCTGGCGGAGGTTTGCGCCAAGTGCGGCGGTGTGCGAGCGGTGCACCTCGTCGATCAGTACGACGATCGACTCGTCGGTGTTGATCTCGCCCAGCTCCATGCGGTCCTTGGGCTGGCCGCTCTGGTTTTTCTGGATCATGACGAAGACCAGCCCGGGGCCCTTGCGGCCGAGCAGGGTCCTGGCGCGTGCCGTGTTCTTGGCGACGTCGACCTTCTCGTTGCTGAGCGCCATCGTCTCGGTGAGCTGGTCCTGCAACTGGGTACGGTCGGTGACCACCACGACCTTGTAGTGCGCCAGCCCGTCCAGCGACCGCAGCCGCCGTACCAGGAAGGTCATGGTGAGGCTCTTGCCCGACCCCTGGGTGTGCCAGATGATGCCACCGCGATGCCCCGGCTCGCCCGTCAACAGCCGCTCGACCGCACGCTCGACCGCCCGGAACTGCTGATAGCGGGGGGCGACCTTGATGGTGACGCCCTCGTCAGTGGTCATGAAGGTGACGAAGTTGTGGACAATGTTCAGCAGGTTGTCCGGCTCCAGCACGCCGGCCACCAGGATTTCCTGCTTGCTCAGCTGCCCTTCCGCCTTGCCCAGCCGGTCGGCGAGCTGCTTCTTCGTCATGGGGTACGGATCACGCCACGGTACGTAGTGTTCGAGCTTGGCGGTTAACGTCCCGAGCCTGGCGTCCTCACCGCTCGTCGCGACCGTCAGCTGCACCGGCCGGAACAGTCCGGTACGGCTGTCGCGGTAGCGACGAAGCTGGATCACGGCCTTGTCCAGATTGCTCTCGGTGGTCTTCTTGCACTCCATGACGACCAGGGGGATGCCGTTTACGAAGAGGACGACGTCCGGGACGATCTGCTTGTGGCCGCCGGTGCCCGGGATGTCCACCCGGAACTGGTTGATCGCGGTGAACTCGTTGTTGCCTGGACGGTTCTTCCAGTCGATGTAGTGCACGGTCCGGGATTTGCCGGTCGTCGGGTCTTCGATCGGGATGCCGTTGATCAGCAGAGCTGTGACCTGCTTGTTGGCTTCCAGCAGGTTGGTCGTGGGGATCCGGATGATGGCGTTGACCGCCTGGCTCACCTTGCGCTCATCCAGCCAGGTGCCGTTGATCCGCTCGATGGCGTCACGCAGCTTGTCTTCGAGAATCGTCTCGTCGAAGCTGCCCCGGTCCGACATCTTCGGGTAGAGCGGAATCACCGCTCCATGCTCGGCTCCCGCCCGATGTTCCCAACCCATATCCTTGAGCTGTTCGATGAGCGGCTTCTCGACGAGCAAATATTCGTAGTCGGTCACCGTCCGACTCCCCTCGCTAACTCCGCTAACAACGCCATCACCAGCATTCGCTCAAACACGAAGTCGGCTTGCTTCCTCCCCTCCGAGTTAAAGGTTTTCCAGTACGGATTCCGCTGCCTCGACCCGCACCCGACCGGCCAGCAGGTCTTCCACGAGCCCTTGTTTGAGAAGTGCGAGCTTGTCGCGCTCCTGCTTGCGAAGTTCGATTCCCTCCTGACTCGCATTTACGATTTTCAGGATCCGATCCTGTTCGGCGAGCGATGGAATCGACACAAGCAGGCGCTGAACTTCTGATCCGCTGATCTTCCCCATGCTCTCAGAGGTTCCTTGAGCGATCGCTTGGATTCGACGGCGAATGTCGTCGCTACGGAGGTGCAGCTCCAGATATTCCGTGCGGCATGTCGGAAGTGGCGTGAGCTTCATCATGAGGTCTGGATAAATGCACGGTTTGCCAACATCTCGGTACACGCCGGCGAGTCCAACAAGTTCCCTGGTGTTGGCCCTACTCATCAACAGATCGCCGTCGTTGACCATCGCCGAGGCGTTACGCCCGTCTCGCGCTGGCACGTTTTTGAGCTGCCGGGGCTGAAACCCTTCAGGCGTGAGGCAACCTAGACCCAATGCCACGAGGCCGGTCCACTCGTCGACTTCCTTTGGAGAGTAGCCGTTCTTTGGTGGCCGATCCAGATACGAACTCAACGGCATCGTCTTCGCTTCCGCTGACCTCATCAGGCTCTCGCTCAATCCATGATGGCTGGAACGAAGATTGCCGATCACCGTCTCGATGGCAGAGATCTGAAGGTGGAGCGCGTCGAGAATATCCGCGATTCGACGTTGCTCGCCTAGTGGCGGGACATCAAATTCTATTGACGCGAAGGCCGAGTATCGCAAGTTCCAGGTGTCACTTACCAAGCCCTGCGATAGACGATAGAATTTAGCGATCGAGTTCGGCGACTTGAAGAGATATGCCAGGAACCGTGTTTCCACTTCCCCGATCGGCTCGCAGACCGTGTAAGCAGGACTGACGATCCCTTGAAAGCTGGATCTGCCAGATACCCCTTGCCACATACGCATCGTATTATAGACGATGTCGTTTGGCTGGACGCGCCAGTAACTACTCTTATCGTCGTTGGAGTTGTCCCTCCTACCAACTTCCTCCTGTCGAATGACTCCGCGAGTTTGAGTGACTGAAAGAAGCAACTCCTTTCCAGTAGCCCGCTCATTACGACGCCTGAGCAGCGTTCGCAAGGGCAGTCGCGTCCACCCGGGGGGAAGGTTGTACGAGTCACGCATAGCCGAGCTCCTTGAGGTAAGAGTCGAGGTGGGCAGCAGCCGCCTCACGCTGAGCCTCAAGGGCGCGGAGGGTCACCGCGTATTTGTCGGCCCAAGCACGGAACGCGTTCTCGAAAAGCCGGTAGGCGGCGACCGTACGGGTATCCAAGCGGGACGAGATCTGTAGCCGTAGCACATCGAGAACGAGATTACGGCGGCCAGAGGCGTCCAGGGCGCCGGCGGTCATGCGGAGACGGGGCAGGAAGTGGTCCTCCAGCGCGCCGACCTTCTTCCTGGCGGCGGCTGTCCGAGCCTTGAGCGCCTTAAGCTCGGCCTCGGAGAGTTGGTCCTCGGCGGGCTCGTCGGCTTCCTCGTCCTCCTCCAATGGCTTGGCGGTGGCAGCCTTGAGCTGGGCGTTCAGCTCGGCGTAGGCGGTCTCGGCCTCTTCGAGTTCGGCCAGATAGTCGGGGATCAGTGCGGGGACGACGCGGTGGTCGCGGGCCTTGCGTTTCTCAGCGGCGATCTTCTGTTTGTCCCAGTACTCGACGTCCTCCTCTTCCAGTGCGAAGGCGGACTCGATGGTGGTGAGCCAGCCTTCCACCACGCCCTCGAACCCATTCAGGCCGAGGGTCTTGATGTCGTACTGGGCCTCGCCCCACCAGGCCGCCACGACGCCGGCCAGTTCGAACCGGTCGAGCATGTTCAGGGGCAGCAGTTCGGTCACGAAGGAGTCGAGCAGCTCGGCACGTACTTCCATCACCTTGCGCGTGCTGGGCAGTTCGACGAGGCGCTTACTGTGGCGGCTCCACCACTCGTCGAAAGCCTCGCGCAGGCGGGCCACGGCAGGTTCGGCGAGAGCGGGAAGACGAGCAGCGGTGGCCTGCCAGCCCTCGGGCAGGAAGTCGAAGTAGCCGGCGTCGCGCTCGGCGAAGAGCGTCACCGGGTCGATACCGAAGGCCTGGAACAGCCCCGCCTTGGCCTCGACCTCGGTCTTGGGTACGCCGCCATGCAGGTGGGCGCGGACGTCCTGCGGCTCGGGCGGCGGCGTGTTGTCGACGTAGCGGCGGATGTTGAGGTTGAAGTCGTTCTCGCCGAGCTCCTCGACGTCGACGACCCGCGCGAACCCGGGGATGTCCTCATACGCCTCGTATGCCGCGACGATCTTCTCGGCGTGCTGCGGGTCGAGGTAGTTCTGGGCGCGGCCGGCGGTGAACTCACGGTCGGCGTTGATGAAGAGCACCTTGCCGCGCCGTTCGGCCGGGCGCGGGTCGGTGCCGCGCAGGACGAGGACGCAGGCGGGGATGCCGGTGCCGTAGAAGAGGTTGGGGGCCAGGCCGATGACCGCCTCCAGACGATCCTCCTGGATGATGCCCTCGCGGATGTCCTTCTCCTTGCCGCCGCGGAACAGCACGCCGTGGGGCATGACGGTGGCTCCGATGCCGTCGGGGGTCAGCACCGCCAGGACGTGCTGGGCGAACATGAGGTCCGCCTTCTTCCCGGTCTCGGGCGCATAGCCGTACTTGAAGCGTTCCTTGTGCTTCATCTCGGCCGAGGAGTAGTTGAGGGAGAAGGGCGGATTGGTGAGCACCCGGTCGAAACGCATCAGCTCGCCGCCCTTGAGGTGCCGGGGCTCGGCGAGGGTGTCGTCGTTCTCCAGCTGGGCGTTGAGGACGCCGTGGAGGATCATGTTCATCTTCGACACCGCCCAGGTGCCGCCGTTGTACTCCTGCCCGGCCAACGTCAGGTCGCGGGAGTCGAGGCCGTGCTCGTCGATGTACTCCTTGGCGTGGATGAGCATGCCGCCCGAGCCGGCGCACGGATCGTACACGGCCATGCCCGGCCTGGGCTTGACCAGGCGGACCATCATGCGGACGACACCACGCGGCGTGTAGAACTCGCCGCCCTTCTTGCCGGCGGAGTCGGCGAACTGGGCGATCAGGTATTCGTAGGCCGCGCCGAGCAGGTCGGGGAACTCGAAGTCCTCGTTGCGGAGCCGTACGCGGGAGAAGTGGTCGACGAGCTGCTGCAGCCGCTTGTCCGGGATCGTGGACTGGCCGACCTTGCGGGTGAAGTCGATGTGCTCCAGGACGCCTTCGAGGGCGGCGGCGTTCTCTTCCTCCAGGGCGCCGAGCGCCTTGTTGAGCATGTCGCCGACGTTCTTCTTGCGCGACTCGTCCTTGATGTGGCTCCAGCGGGCTTCCGGGGGCACGTAGAACTTGTCACCACGGTAGAAGCCGCGCACCTCAGCCAGCTGCTCGGCTTCCTCGGGGCTCTTGCCCTCAGCCATCCTTTTCTCGACGACCTCGCTGCGGACCACATCGAACTGGTCGGAGGCCCGCTTCAGGAAGAGCATCCCGAAGATGTACTCCTTGAACTCCGAGGCGTCCATCTTGCCGCGGAGGATGTCGGCCGCGCCGAACAGGTGCCGCTCAAGCTGCGGCAACGTCAACTTCGCCACGTGGTGGCCTCTCTGGATCGGTCGGTCTGCGTCGGGGGTGCCGAGGCCAGTCTCCCAGTGGCCGTGGGTCTCCGCAGTTCGTCCGGGCTACAGGCATGAGCAGTGTTTGTGGACCAGACCCTAGAAGCTGTTTAGCGTTTCCGTCAACACCTAGAACTTTATTTGTGTACCCACCTCACAGTCGACTATGCTTCATCTCGGAAGATGCCCGAGACTGCCGCCAGTGCCGCACCTAGTGACATGGACCACAAAGACTGATAGATCGATTCGACATGCCGGGCGTTGGACCGCTCCCAACGCCCGGCATCGACTGCTTCCCCCGGAGGTCACGTGAGCACGGTCGATCGAAATGCGGTGATCGCTGAGGAACAGCTGGCGGTGGATCACATCTACGACTGCATCGATCAGGACCGGAAGGGCATCGAAAGCTTCCGGTCGAGCAGCCTCGGGGATTGCCCGGACGCGGGACTGTCCTCTCATCCGGACCTGCCGAAGGAGTACGGACGCCGTGAGGATCTCGGCCGCCATCCCCTCGTGATCGCCCGGATCGACCTCCTTGACGACCCCGACGACAGGCTCACCTGGTACATCGGGCGCGCCACCGTACGAGACCGCCAGGGCGAGCTGGCGTTGGTGAAGTGGACGAACAAGGCGGCGACCGCCTGGCGCTTGGCCACTCCTGAAGATCCGGCGAATGTACGGCGACAGCGTCAGCTTCGCTGCGACGGCCCCAAGGTTCTCGACTACGGCGACACCGAGATCCAGATAATCAACGCCAAAGGGGAAACCGTCCCAGCTCCGGTCGTCGACGACGAGCCCGACTTGTTCCTCCTCGCCGACCTCGATCTTGCTCGCGACGGCGTCATGCGTGACATCGTCGAAACGATCCAGCGCCACCAGCTGCGCCTGGTCGCCGACGAACGAAAAGGTGTGCTCGTCATCCAGGGTGGTCCGGGCACCGGCAAGACCGCGGTCGGCCTCCACCGCGTCACCTGGTTGCTGGACAATGAGCACTTCACCCCTGACCAGGTGCTCGTCGTCGGCCCCCACAAGGCGTTCCTTCAGTACGTTCGTGACGTCCTGCCCCGGATGGGCAGCCGCGGTGTGGCGACCGTGGACATCACCGAGCTCTGGCCGGGGGACGTCCGGGGAATCGATGAGGTCACCACCCGCCTGGTCAAGTCGGACGACCGGATGGCCAGGGTGCTGCACAACGCGGTCGAGAACCTCATTCGAGAAGATCTCGCCACCGAGGAGGGCTTCAACTTCCGCGGTGCGCGGCTGGAGATCGACAGGGCCGAGCTCCTCCGGCTGGCCTCGGCGGCTCGTGCGGCAAGGGGTTCCTACCAGGTGCGCCGCCGCCGCTTCATCGACACTGTCATCGACTGGTTGCTGACCCAGTACGCCGAGGCGACTCGGGTCAAGAAGACCGACGACCGGCTCCGTACCCAACTGGAGAAGGTCGCGGCCGTATCTACGCTCATCAATCGCGTCTGGCCGTCGTCCAGCGCCGAGCAGATCTACCGGCAACTGCTCGCCGACAAGGACAGCCTCGCGGCCGCGGCCTTCGGGGTGCTCACCCTCGACGAGCAGGCCGCGCTTGTCCGCCCTCAGGCGAAACGAGTCGCGGACGAACCCTGGTCGGCCGAGGACCTCGTCTGCCTGGGGGAGCTCCGATGGCTCCTGACCGGGGAGGACGAACGGCGCTACCAGCACCTGGTCATCGACGAGGCCCAGGACCTGACGCCCATGCAGGCCAAGTCGCTGGCCCGCTGGTGCCCGTCCGGCTCGATGACGGTACTTGGAGACCTGGCGCAGAGCACTGGAATCCGCCAGTACGACGTCTGGGAGCGCCTGGCCGACATCCTGGCCGGCGCCGAAGGCTGGCACATCGCCGAACTCGGCATCGGCTACCGGGTGCCGGCCGACGTCATGAGCTTCGCCGCGATGCTGGGCACGAAGATCTCGCCCTCCACGACGATCCCGACCTCGGTGCGACCGTCGTCACCGGGCAGTTTGGAGATTCTCCCGGTCTCCCGGCAGCGCATCATCACCGAGACGGTCGCGAGGGCCCAGCGGCTGGCCATCAAGGACGGCGACCAGGCACGTTCCGTCGCGGTCCTGACTCCGGCGCGGGACGCGTTCCATGACGAACTCGCCCAGCGGATCGCCGCTTCCCAGGAGTCGGCGTTGCCGGGAATGGGACAGAGAATCACCGTCATGCCCGCGCACATGGCGAAGGGTCTGGAGTTCGACCACGTCGTGGTGGTAGAACCGCATCTGTTCGCTGAACTGAGTTCGACGGGGCTTCGGCAGCTTTACGTCGCTCTGACCCGGTGCACGCAGTCCCTGACGGTGTTCCATTCGTCCCCTCTGCCCGCCGAACTAGGCGGGCCTGTCAAGGCGCCTGTGACCGAGATCAAGAGGACTGACGCTGCCCCTTCGTCCCGGGATGAGTGGTTCGCCGATGGGGACGAGTTTCGAGCCTTCCTCAAGGAGCAGGCGGCGGCGAGCCGGAAGCAACCAGCACACGCCCGTCTCAAGCACATGCTTGCAGCCGAGTTGTACGGCAATGAACGCGAGCCCCTGCTGGATACCGAGTACGCCGACATCATCTGTGAGGACGAGCGCGGGCTCGGGTTCTACGTGATCTCAGCGCAGAACGTCGACACCTATGCCGAACTCCGTGCCGTGGCGCCCAAGCTCCTGGAAGCCGAATGGGCTAGCGGCAAATACAAGGAGATCGACCGCCTCTTCCTCGTCCTGCCGAAGGAGCCGCGGGACCTGTGGGCGGTCGACATCATCAAGACGCTCTTCGAAGTCTCGGTCATCTGGAAGACCGACACGGGCTGGGCCGGTCCGTCCGTGGAGGCTGCTCTGGGGCAGTGACGGGGGACCCGCCCGACCATGATGATGGCTCCTCGCGAATGCAGATCTTGCTGCGGATTGCCTACATATCATGCGGTTCATGACTGCCAGGCCCGATGGGGCCGCCCTCCAGACACTCCTGCGTCAGAGCCTGGCCTGGGCACTGCTACCGGTCTGCTGCTGCGGCGGGTTACCGATCCCGTTCATGATCGGATATGCCGCCGACCGGCTCCGCAACACAACATTGTGGATCTTCGCGGCGGCGTATCTCGCGGTCGAGGGAGCGGTGTTCGCGGCCTCGTGGGCCCTCGAGAACGTACCGAAGGAGGATGCTCGCTGGACCCTCACGTCGGTGATCTGGATGGGCACCTTTCTCGGCGGTGCGGCGCACCTCTTCGTCCTGGCTAAGCGGGTCCTGCCACAGAAGATCCCGCCCGCAGCGACCGTTCCGAGAACCTGGCCCGGACCGGTGACGCCGAGCGGGTCATCAGGGCCGGCGCAGGCGTGGGTGGGGCCGTACGCACTCCTCGCCAAGATCGGCCAAGGGGGGCAGGGCGAGGTCTACCTGGCTCGCTCTCCGGACGGCGGGCGGGTCGCCGTCAAGCTGTTGCACGCACGAGTGTCCTTCACTGAACGGGACGACTTCCTTACCGAGGCCAGCGCGGCTCGCCGGGTGCCGGGATTCGCGACCGCGCGGGTGATCGACGTGGGCGTCCACGACAGCAGGCCGTACATCGTCAGCGAGTACGTTCAGGGGCCCTCGCTCGACCAGCTCATCCGTCGCGAGGGCCCGCGTTCTCCTGACAGCCTGGTTCGGCTCGCCATCGCCACAGCCGCTGCCCTCAACGGGATCCACCAGGCGGGCATCGTCCACCGGGACTTCAAGCCGGCCAACGTCCTGCTCGCTCCCGACGGCCCGCGGGTGATCGACTTCGGGATCGCACGTGCCGTCGGACGGCTCACCACGTCGGGGGACGCCAAGGGCGCACCGGCCTTCATGTCGCCCGAACAGGTCGAAGGCCGCCAGGCAAGTCCGGCCTCGGACATCTTCAGCTGGGGCTCGACGATGTACTTCGCGGCGATCGGTCGCCCGGCCTTCGACGGTCCGTCCGTCTGGGCCGTTGAGAATCAGATCATCAACTTCGACCCGGACCTCCGCATGGTTCCTTCGCCTCTTCGCGAGCTCGTCCAGCAGGCCATGCGCAAGACCCCGCATGAACGCCCAGCGGCATCACAACTGCTCCTACTGCTGTCACGATAAAAATGCTTGCATACTGAGTTCACAGGCTCTACTCTTCTTGTACAAGAGGTGCGAGGAGCTGTGATGCGTACTCTGCGAGCAGGACGAGCCATCCACTTACTGGACATCGAGAACCTGGCTGCATCGCCGTCGCCCACCGCGACGGAGATCGCCGACACCATGTCGGATTACCTGTACCGGGTGCCGGTTGGCGCCCTGGACCAGTTCGTCGTCGGGGTCAACCCCCGATCGCTGGCCGAGGTGGGCCGCGTAATCCACGGCGCTCAGATCCTCACCCGCTCCGGACGGGACGGCGCCGACAGCGTGCTCGCCGAGACGGCCATCAACGACCGGATCGACCTCCGGTTCGAGCGAGTGGTCATCGGCTCCGGCGACGGCTACTTCGCAGACCTCGCCGCCTGGCTGACCGCTCACGACGTGCGGGTCACGGTGGTTTCCCGCACCGGCCTGCTCAGCTGGCGCCTCTACGTCGCGGTCAGCGACATCACTTACCTTGACGCGGCGCTGGCCGCCTGATTCCAGGGAATCCCCATGACCTACCAGCCACCCATGCCACCTCCCGCGCGTCGCGGGTTCTCCGGCCCCGCGGTCGCACTGATCGCCGTTCTCGCCTTGGGCGCGGGTTGTGTCGGTGGCGTGGCCGTAGGAAGTGTCGGCAACACGCCGACCCCGACCACGTCCCCCACCAAGACCGCCGCCGCGGAGGCGCTGCAGGACACTTCTCTTCCTCCTGCCGAGGATGAGAAGGGCCGTCTGGTGAAGCTGCCCGACTTCAAGGGACAGAACGCCGCGATCGCCCGTCAGTGGCTGGTGGACCGGGGATGGAACGAGTTCAGCGACATCAAGCTCGGCTCGCGGGATCAATACGACACGATGGTTCTCCTGCCGGAGAACTGGACGGTGACCAAGCAGTCCCACAAGGCCGGCACCAAGGTCAAGGTTGGCACCACCATCGTGCTCACCTGCACGAAGGCATCCTGATGGCCGCGCTCATCCTCAACCGACAAAGGCTCCTCGCCAGTCGGGATGCCCTCGACTGGGCGGCCGCCGGCCTACCGTACATCGGCGCACTACTGGTCGAGCTGGAAGACGAGTCCTGGTACGTCCAGGTAGCGAAGATCGCGAGGGCAGATCACTACTTGATGGAGCATCGAGCGGGAGAGGCCAGGCGGCACGTATGGGCCATCGCCCGCTCTCGTGCTGACCTGGTCCGTGCGCTGCTCGGCTTCGCACAACGCGATGAGACATGGATGACCGGATTCCAGTGGGAGGCGCTGGAGTTCGATGAACAGACGCGCTATGTACGGCTACCGCCGCTTCATCCCATGTCATCCAGATCTGGGCTGACCGTCGACGGTTTCGACAGCCCGTCCACAGTGTCGGACGACGAGCACGACGCTCTGCGCAACGAATTCTGATAGGAACAACCGTCCTTGGACGGCACGCGCACGACGTTGCGGCTGTCGCGCTCGTGTGGGCCATCGCCGTTGACGGGCATGCTGTCGCACAGGCCGGGTGACGGTGCGTCAGGTGGACACTGCGCCAGCCCGGTATGCCCAAGCGGTCAGAGCCGGACTGCGAGATCGGGATCGATGAGATCCGTCGGGCCCAACCCTGCCGGCAGCACCATCCGGGCATCGGCACATACCGGCTGATCGCCGATCGGGGACACGTCGACCTTCATCGACCTGACCGACGGACAGGGGCTTCTGCGTCAGGTCGAGGGCCGCGACTCGAGCCTGGTGGCCATCACCACGGCAGGACGAGGACCTCATATTTCACCTAGTCACGCCTCATTGGAACGTAACCATCAATATCCCCTATCGCCCCACCTCCACCTTACGCACACGTCATCATCAATGATCAAAGGATCAACCGGTTCCGGAGGAGAACGCGTGAAACTGATCCACGCCGCCGACCTTCACATCGACAGCCCGCTTCGCGGCCTGTCGATGTATGAGGGCGCACCGGCCGAGGAACTGCGCACCGCCTCTCGGCGGGCGTTGGAGAACCTCGTCCAGCTTGCGATCTCGGAGTCGGTCGACGGTGTCCTCCTCGCCGGCGACATCCATGACGGCGACTGGCCTGACTTCCAGACCGGGCTGTTCTTCGGCAAGCAGATGTCACTCCTGCGTGCGCAGGGCATCGCCGTCTACCTCGTTTCAGGGAACCACGATGCGCAGAACAAGATGACCCGGCGGTTGCCGCTGCCGGACAACGTGCGCATGCTCGACGTCGAAGTGCCGGAGACCGTACGCGACGAGAAGGTCGGGCTGGCGGTGCACGGGCAGGGTTTCCCGCGTTGGGACATCACCGACAACCTCGCCCTCGGTTACCCCCCTCCTTGCCGGGACCTCTTCAACGTCGGGCTCCTGCACACCGCGCTGAATGGTCGCGACGGCCACAACAAGTACGCCCCCTGCACAGTGGATCACCTCATGGGGAAGGGATACGACTACTGGGCGCTCGGCCACGTACACAACCGGGAAGTCGTCCAGGAGGACCCGTGGATCGTCTTCCCCGGTAACATCCAGGGCCGCCACGCCCGCGAGACGGGCCCGAAGGGCTGCACCCTGGTCACGGTGGGCGACGACCTCCGCGTCCGCTCGGCCGTCCATCATGACCTGGACGTGGCGCGCTGGGAGCATCTGCGCATCGACGTCTCCGGGGCCGGAGACCTCGATGCCGTCGCGGATCTGGTGCAGGTCCGACTCAAAGGCTTGCCCTCCGGCAAGCTCCAAGCCGTACGGGTCAGTCTTGTCGGCCGCAGCAGCGCTCACCTCCGACTGTGGAACGGACGGCACCAGTTCGTCAACGAGGTCCGTTCGATCGCCAACGACCTCGGCGATCTGTGGGTGGAAAAGGTGCGCATCGAGACCCGGCTGCCTGAAACGCCCGGTGAAGGCATCGTAGGGCTGCTCGCCGATCTCCGGCGTACGGCAGCGACGCTCCGCTCAGACACCGCCGCGCTGCACCGGCTGGTCACCGAAGACCCTCTCTACCCTCAGCTGCCTCTGGACGTGCACAACGAGGACCGAATCCGTCCCGATGACCCGGACTGGCTGCAGCGCCTCGGCGACGACGCCATCGACCTGTTGGAATCCATGCTCACGGAGGGACGGACCCGATGAGAGTCGACCGGCTGGACCTGATCGCGTTCGGCCCCTTCAGCGGAATGGTGCTGGATCTGTCGGCACCCGGCATCCACGTGATCGCCGGGCCGAACGAGGCCGGCAAGTCGACCGCGTTGCACGCGCTCGACCAGCTCTTCTACGGCATAGACGAACGATCGCGCTACGACTTCGTCCATGACAAGGCCGCACTACGGCTCGGTGGGCTGGTGCGAGGCTCAGAGGGCCACGCGTTGGAGTTCATCAGAGTCAAGGCGCGCAAGACGCCGCTCCGCCGCATCGACGGAGAGCCGCTGGACCAGTCGGTGTTGAACACCATGCTGGGAGGCATCGACCGGTCGACCTTCACGTCAGTGTTCGCCCTGGATAGTGGCGAACTGCGGCGGGGAGGCGAGGCGCTGGCCAGCGGAGGCGGAGACTTCAAACAGGCACTGGCCGCCACCCGGTCGGGAGGCCGCCTGTCCGACGCGCTGCGTACGATCGAGGTACGTCTGGGCGATCTGTACAAGCGGCGGGGCCATAACCCCCGGATCAACGTGCTCCTCACCGAGCTGAAGGAGGCGCAGAACCGGGTCCGTGCGGCGACTCTCCGCCCGCAGGAGTACCTCGACAGGCAGCAGGAGGTCAAGGACGCCGAGCAGGCCCTCAAGACGCTCACCAGGGAATTGGAGCAGTTCAGGAGCGAGCAATCTCGTGTGGAGCGGCTTGTCCAGGCGGTCCCGGCACTCAACCGACAAGCCACCCTGCTGGCCGACCTCAAGACTCTGGAAGCCGACGGGATGATCACCCCGCCGGAGGTCGCCGTACGCCTTCCCCAGTTGCGAGAGGACCTGCGGCTGGCGGAGAGCAAGCTGGCTGACGCGCAGCGGCGCCTCGACGGCGTCGTGGGCGAGCTGAACCAACTGGTCGTCGACGACGACCTCCTTGCAGCCCAAGATTCCATCGACATCCTCTACCAGGACCGCAAGGCGGCTCTGGCTGCAGCCGAACGGCTCACGAGCTCCTCCGACACCGTCAAAGATCTCCGCGACCAAGCTCTCTCCACCCTCACCCAGGTCCATGTGGACGCAACGCTGGACGACACCAGCCTCTACAAGGTGCCCAAGTCGGTGCGGAAGCGCATCCAGGACTTGCACGACCAGCGCACCGCCATCGAAGCGGCTCTGACGCGAGATCGTAAGGCGGTGGACCAGCGCCGGCGTAGCCTGGAGGCGGCGGAGAAGCGGCTCAGCAAGCTCGCCGGGCTCGAGGAGACGAAGCCTCTCCACGCCGCGCTCAACGCCGTCCCCCACGACCTGCTCACCCGCCTGGCCACTGCCGACGAAGACATCCGGCGCCTGGACGGCACGCTAGAGCGGCTCCTACTGGCGCTGCGAATCCCAGCGCAGCAGGTCGACGGGATGGCCGTGCCCACCCGGACCGAGATCGACGAGCACGTCGAGGCACGCAAGGACTTGAAGCGGGAGGGACGCGAGCTGGCCAAGCAGCGGAAGGCGCTGATCACCGGACTGGAGGAAAAGCGTCTCAACCTGGCAACCCTGCTGAGTGGTGACCCGCCCCCCACGGAAGTAGAGCTCGGGGAGGCCAGGAGCGTCCGGCAGGAGCTCTGGCTCGTGATCCTCGACGGGCAGCACGACCGGGCTGGGGATTTCGAGCTGGCCATCGACCGCGCCGATCAGATCGCCGACCGGATGCGCCGAGACGCGTCTCGTATCGCCGACCGCTACCGGCTGGAGCTCGAGATCGGCAATGACGAGAAGGCGCTGATCTCGCTTGACGAGGAGCGGGTTGCCCAGGACGACCGGGCCGACCACTTGGACGCGGAGTGGGACCGCCTGTGGGAAAGGTTCCCTTGCCTTGGCCCTGCCCCCAAGTCCGGTGCCGCCATGTCCATATTGGACAGTGTCGACAAACTCCGAGGGAGCCTCGGGGAGCTGGGTGACGCCCGAGCCCGTCTCTCCGCCTTGCGAGAGCAGGCCGCTCTGCACATCGCACGGCTCCGTGACGTCCTGAGATCGCCGGAAGAAGTTCCGTCCCTCGGGGCAGAGAACGCCTTGGCAGAGCTTCCGGAGCTGCGCGAGGTTGCCGAGCAGCGGCTGGCCCAGCAGGACGAGCTGGCACGTACGCACGATGCATGCGAAGCTCAGCTTCTCGCGGCGCGCGAGGAGCTGGCTGCCGCCGAAGCCGAAGTCACCGAGCACGAACGGAACCTGGCCGGCTGGGAGACCACCTGGCACAAGCTGCTCGAACAGGCGAAACTACCCACAGGTCGGGACACCGCCACCGCCCTCACCGATCTGGAGCGGCTCGGGCAAGTCGCCACATGGGCGTCGGAGGCGGCCAAGAACGAGCGTGACTCCGAGAAGGCCGCCACCACGCTTGAGCAGTTCCACTCACTGCTGGCCACCACCGCCTCCGCCTGCGGTCGTGCGATGCCAGCTGGCGAGGTCGAACGTCACCAGTTTGTCGGGACTCTTTACCGGCAGGCCGAGAAGAACCGTTCCGCTGCGGACCGGCGAGTCGTTCTTCTCAGCGATCAGGCCGACCTGAGTGCCACGGCCCGTGACCTTGAAGAGGCGCTTCAGGACCTGCGTACCGAACTCGCGCAGCTCTGCGAAAGGGCAGGCGTGGACGATATTGACGCCTTGAGGGAAGCCGTACAGCGGACTGAGTCCCACACGAGGCTCAAGGAGGCACTCGCGCAGGTCACGGCAGCGCTTCCCGCTGACGCGGAAACGCTCGTGGCGGAGATTCCCGAGACCGACGAGGACTTGCTCAAGGCTCGGCTTCTCACCCTCACCGAACGCGTTACCAGCCTCGACGACCAACGGACCCATCAGTCACAGCTTCTCGGCGAGAAGAAGACGGAGTTCGCCCGCTTCGATGGTTCCGCCGCCGCCACTCGAGCAGCCGCGAGTGCGGAGACCACCGCGGCCGCGCTTCTGGAGGAGAGTGAGGAGTACCTTCGCCTGCAGGTCGCCCGGAACATCATCCTGACCTGCATGGAAGAGTATCGGCAGGCGCAGCAGGACCCGGTGCTCGCGCGGGCGAGCCAGCTGTTCGAGCATCTGACGCTCGGCGGCTACGGCGGGCTGGAGCTCGACGAGGACGGGGACTCACCGATTGTGCTGGCGCGACGCGGCGCCGAGCGGCTGCCCGCCGACCGGCTCAGCGAGGGCACCCGCGACCAGCTCTACCTGGCGCTGCGGATGGCGTCCTTGGAGCGCTACGCCGAGGAGGATCGCACGCTTCCGTTCGTCGTCGACGACATCTTTATGACCTTCGACGACCAGCGAACCCGTGCCGCCTTGGAAGTGTTGGACGAGATGGCCGACAGGTTCCAGATGATCGTCTTCACCCACCACGACCATCTGACCGAACTTGCTCAAGCAGAACTTCCCACGGGCCGTGTGCACGTCCACCAACTGCCACGGTTCGCCTCCACCATGACCGCTACGCGTTGAGGATCCGTGAACGCTTAGAGCCGGGGGGCGCTCGCTGTACGCCGCAGCCGCAGCCGGTCTGCCCCCCTCGCCGACAGCGGCAACGGCCGCGCCGGAATCGGCATCCACACGCCGATCAGGCGGCCCGAAGGAAACCAGATCCTCAGCCCCGACAACCGCACCTATAACCGGCCCCTACGAAGCCTGCGCTGTCTCGGCGAGTGCGGCTTCGCCCTGCTCAAAGCCGCTGGCGGACCCACCAGCACATCCCCCTCAGCCCTAGCCGAATCGGCGACCTCGCTCGCGCGGCACTTGTCCTCACCCACGTCGAGCGCAACTACCTGCCGGAAATTCGCTGATATCACGTCCGTGAGCCCTTTCATTCTATTTCCGCAGGTCAGGAGCAGCGGCTGGCGACGGTGGCCTGCGGCCAGGTCCAGACCCTCGGCAGCTGAACCGGGGCGGTAGATGCGCCACCAGTCCTGCTCAGGGAAGCTGGGCAGGGAGGATGAACACGGCTCAGTGTCCCTTCGGGAGGGCGAGGTCCGCGTTGTCGTCTCAGCCGATTACGTTGTCCGGGGAGTCCAGCCAGATGTACTGGCCTTCGGGGTCTACCGTGAGGCCGAACCGGCTCCGATCGGGCTCACCCCATGACACCCAGCGGAAGTAGGCGTCCGTCATCTCGTCCCACAGGGGCCGGTCACCCACTTGATAGACCAGGTGATCGAGCTGCCCGTATCGGTGCACTGCCGCGGCCCAACAACCTGGGTCCTCCGGGTCGAGCACGTACACCACGAACCGCTCCTCCTCCCGACTGACATGCGAACGCAGTCCCGTCAGGGCCGACATGGCCAGGCCCGCGCCCGACGGCGCCAGCCCGATCGTTCGCGGATGAACCCGTGTCGGCTGGTACTGTCCGCTGCCGTCGTCCGGGACGTGGCTAATCCCTCGCTGGGCGCGCAGCGGCATGTAGCTGGCGTAGCCGGGAAAGCGCCCTACTGCGCCGCTGTCCGGCGTCACGACCAGCCGCAGCGCGAACTCATCGCCCACACCGGGTGAGAACGGTGCCACGATGACGCCTCCGGGCCGGGCCTGCTCCACCCACGCGTACGGCACCGTCGTGATCGCACAGGTGACGTGCACCCGGTCGAACAGGGCCCCCCACGAGCAGCCCGCCGTCCCGTCGCCCACGACGAGATGCGGCTGGACGCCGGCGGCGGCCAGGTGCTTGGCGGCCTGCTCGGCGACGACCGGATCGACCTCAATCGAGGTCACCTTACCGTGCTCACCGATCACGTGGGAGATAAGGGCAGCCGTCCAGCCGGTGCCCGTCCCGATCTCCAGCACCTGGTCGCCGGGTTCGGGGTCCAGGAGGTGCAGGAACTCGGCGACGGTGCTCGGCGCCGACGAGGAGGACGTGTAAGCGCCCGTGCCGGTACGGATATCGGTGCCGCCGTCGTCGAGCTGCGTGATGATGGGGTTCGGCGAGTAGACCTGTGCCCACCAGGTGCCGGGGTCGGCGTCCCGGTCGATGACGGTGGTCTGACCGTCGTTTCCTGTGGCGGCGAGTGCGACTGATGGGATGAACAGGTGGCGCGGCACGGCACGGAAGGCGTTGACCACCCAGGTGGGGGCGTAGTCCAGGCCGGCGACGTAGGCGGCCAGGCGCTCGATTCGCTGAGCGGTCGTGTCCGCCACTACTTCTTGCCGCCCTTCCCGTCCTTGCCGTCGCCGTGCCGACCTTGGGACTCTCGGTTGCCGTCAGGGGTGATGGCGCTGGGGTCGGGCTTGAAGGGCTGCTCTTGAGGGCTGTTGGGGTTTTTGCGGTCGCCCATTTCAGCATCTCCTCACCTGCGTTGATGGCTCATGGTGACCATATGGCTACCGTCGTGCCTCGGCAATGGCGGGTGCCAGCATTGGCACCTCGTAGGTAGGACGTCCTCGCCGAGGTTGCCACCTGTTCCTCGTGATCGCGCGTCGGGCGTGTGCCTGTCACCTTGGCGCTAAGTATCCACATGCTCGCTTATCGCTACAATAAGTGACTGATTGTCTCTCTGTAGTTTGATGGATGGAACGGGCATATCACCCCCCCGCGTCGCATAGCCGTGATTGCCGCAGCCCTCCTCGCCACCTCCATTGCCGTCCCGGCCACCTCAGCCACGGCCGCCGCCACTCACGCCCAACGTCTGGGGCCGCTGCTCTCCGATGCCGTAGCGGAGCTTCCAGGGGCGGACGAGCGACGTGAAGGCCACGTCAGGACGAAATTCCGGCACTGGATCGACGAAGACCATGACTCATGTTCCACAGAGGCAGAGGTCCTGATCGACGAGGCCATCCAACCTCCCGAGATCGGCGACGGCTGGCGACTGTCGGGAGGCCGGTGATACTCCTACTACGACGATCGATATGTGGATGTCGCGACGGGCCTCGACGTGGAGGATCTCGTATCTGCACCTACAGCGAGCTGAGAGCGGCGAAAGCCAAGGCCCAGCCGTCCACGGCATGGTGCCCACAGGGCCCGTCGTGAAGCTCATGTGGCCACCGCTCCTGACATCTGACTTGTGAGCGGCGGCCCGGGCTTGGCTACCAGTACTCGGTGATACTGCCGTCGGCGTTGATCTCCTCGCGGACTGTCGCCGCGTGACGTTTCCAGACCGGCATTTCCGCTTCGGCAGTCGCACGGAGCCAGTCAGTGAAGGAGGCATGGCTGCGCACGGGAACGTCGCCGTTCATGCCCTCCGAGTACGACCAGACCTCGGGGTCGGGCCCGGTGCCTCGCATGAACTCGAACTGGTAGCCCTGATGCATGGTGAAGACGCGGTCGGTCGGATCGAAGCGGAAGGGCGAGTCGTTCTCCTCCAGTAGCTCGCGGGCAGCCTCTCCCAGTCCGAGAGCACGGGGGTGGTACACGTCTTCCCCGCGCATGAAGCGCCCGGCCCCACCGCCTATCAGGGACAGGAACTCTCGGTAGGCATCTGCCATCGGAGCCTGCTGATCACGCTCGATCTCCAGTACAGCCTCGGCCGACAGCCTCTGAAGCTGCTCGGGGCGGGCTGTCGTGCCGTCCGTGATGGCATCGACGACCGCACGGACCCGCTGCGCCGCGGTCAGCATGCCGGGTTCGTTCCAGGCTGCCGGCCACCGCTCCGCCTGCGACGGTACGGCTGAGTTCGCTTCGCGGCGTCGCTTTCACCACATCCGGTACGCCTACCCTTTCGATAATCAACAAGACTGCGAGCCGACCTGGCCCAATCCAACGGTCTCACTGACGCGGTCGCTCTCAAACAGGCTGGCTTGACGGCTTGACCTCATGCGCTGTGTACCAGGGCGTGCGGTTTTCTCGGTACGTCAGGCCTCTTAGCGGGCCAAGCGCCTTTGTTGCTCCAGGTTCTCCCCTGAGCTACTTGCAAGGACTTTCGAAGGCTCTCAACTGCTGCCCGGTGTTCCTGCTGCTGACGTGTGAGGCGTGCGCTCAGTGCCCGCACGGCCGCCGAAAGCGATCCGCCGTCGGAAGAGTCTGCCGACTCGTCATAGTTGGCCCCGCCTTGGCGCGGTGCCGTTCAATCTGGGTACGGAGTTCCGGGCTGCGGGAGAGGAAGTCGGTGCTCACTCCGGCCCGGCGGGCCACGGCGGTGAAGCTGATGGACTTGCCTGCCTTGGCCAGCTCGGCGAGGGCGGCGCGGGCGCGCTTGCCCGCTTCCTCGGTCCGCGCGCGGGTGGCCCGGCGGAGGTGTTCGGGCAGGGCGGTCATGCGGTGGGCTCCTGTGGTTGGGGGCGGTCGGGCGAGCCCGCGCCGCGGACGGCGCGGAGGCGGCCGTCCTCGTGGACGGCGATCTGGTCCAGGGCGACCAGGACCTTGGTCAGGGCTCGGGTCTCGGTGAGTCGGCCGGCGAGCCAGATCTTGTCCTCGCCCATCGGCTCGCCGTGGCGGGCGGTGAACTGAGCTTGGCGGCGGGAGATGAGGCCGTCCGTCTGCGCGAGCCGCTGTTGGAGCTCGTCGCGGTGGCTGGCGTCGGTGACGAACTTGTCACAGGTCAGGCAGGCGTTTCCCTTGGCGCAGACCTGGCGGGGCGGCAGCATGCACCAGCCGTTTGGCAGCACTCGGTCGGCCCGTTGGTCGAAGTGGAGCATGTCGTAGAGGTCGCTGGGGTCCACCTCGGCGGTCCGGCCGTCGGCGGTCACCTTCTTGTAGCGGAGGAACTCGCGCTCGGCGGTGACGGCGAGGGTCTTGGCGTAGCGCATGGTCATGGTCAGGGTGACATGGCCCAGATAGCGCATAACGACGTGGATGGGGACGCCGGCGTTGATCAGGTCGGTCGCCCGGGTGTGCCGGAAGGTGTGTGTCCTGGAGATCTTGACCGCGCGGCCGACGCTGTCGTTGATGGCCAGTTTCTCCGTGAGCGTGGCGAGTCGTTTTTGGAACGTCGCCGAGGCGTAGGGCCGCAGTCCCAGCCGGTTGTTCTTGGTCCGCAGGAACAGGTAGCGCGGGTTCGTTCCCTCCGGAGCGCCGTGGGATGCGATGAATTCACGAGCCCACTGCTGCTAGAGGCGGACAATGTCGACGATCTCCTGGTCCACGGGGATCGTCGGCGGATCGTCGCTGACGATCTTCGTCTGCTGATAGCTGAGCCGCGCCACGAAGCCGTCCGGCTCTTTGCCGTCTTCCCTCCTCGTCTTCAGCAGCGGCAGCAGCGGTTCGAAGTCCATCATCAGGACCTCGTTCATGCGTCGGCCGGTGCGGAGCAACAGCATCAGTGCGTGGAATGCCTGTCTGTCATCGAGGCCGTCTTCGTCCTTGGGGGCCGCGAGCACGCCGGAGCCTGCCGCGATCCTGCTGATGACCTCGTCCTCGAGGGCTAGGTCGTCAGCGAGTTGATTGGTGAGTCGAGGCTTGTCCTCGAGCCGGAACAGCACCGTGTGCCGCAGGCCGAGACCGGCCCAGCGCCGGTCTCGGAGAACCGAGGCCGCCTCGGCACGGTTGTCGTACATCCAGCGGTAGAAGGCCTCGATGGTCACCAGTGAGCACTTTTCATCCTGAGTAGCGGCCTTCTTCGGTGAGTTGCAAGACGAGGATGGCCTGCACGATCGTGGTGGCGCGGTGCGGGCAGCAGCGCAGCCGGGTCAGGATCTTCCAGGTCTTCAAGGTGGCAACGGCGCGTTCGCCGCAGGCGCGGATGCGAGCGTGCGCGCGGTTGACCGAGCGCTGGTGACGCGATAGCGGTGGCCGCGGTCGATGGCCTTTGAATGGCGTGCGGATGCTGCCGCCGGCGCCTTGATATCCCTTGTCGGCGAAGGTCTTCACCCCCGCGGCGGTCAGCGCGTCGATCAGGCCGGTGGCGCGTGCCGCGGTCAGGTCATGCGTGGCGCCGGGCATCGCAGGTGAGGCCCACACGAGTCGGCCGGCCGGATCGGCCAGGACCTGCGCGTTGACGCCGTGGCGTCGGTGTTTGCCGGAGTAGTACGGCCGTTCGTCGGCCAGCCGGTCGATCGGGATCAGGGTGCCGTCCAGGATGGCGTAGGCCAGTCGGCCGGCGCGTAAGACGGCAGTGTGGACATCGTCGGCGAGCATGGCGAGTAGGTCGACCGCCTCGCGGACGTAGCGCCAGGCGGTGCTGGTGCCGATGGCGAAGCCCGCGGCCAGACGCGCGTAAGTGTCGCCATTGCGCAGATGGGCCAGGACCAGCAGGGCTTGCCGGGACGGGTCCAGGCGCCGCCACCGGCAGCGGCGCTCGGCACGCCGGGTGCGAAGCAGCTCGGCCAAGCGGGTCAGGGTGTGATTGGACAGCGGAATCGCGGCAGGGTAAGACAGCAACGAGGCTCTCCGGTAGAGGCATCGGATCTTGGTCGACTGCTGTCTTACCGAGAGCCTCTTCTCATGCCAACCGGTCCCAGCGCCGCCCCCCTGCTGACCTGCGCGATCAGGTTGGAAAAGCCTCAGTGGACCTCGCCGGCTGTTCCCGGAGAGTCTGCCTCCTTTGTCGGACCGGTCATCGCGGTGTGGCTGTTGAGCGACTCCACGAACCCGAGTAGCCACGGCCGCAGCTTCTCCGGCGAGTCCACGTGTTGGGGTCGGCGCAACCCGCCTCGTCGAGGTACCGCTGGAGCCACTTGAGATGGTCCAGCCGGCTCTTCACCGACGACCACAGGTACCGCTCCGTCGAGAGCTGAACCGACGGCTACCACTTGGCGGCCTCGCGGAACCAGTCCGTGGTCAGTTGGCTGAAGTGGCAACTGCGCGGCCCTGCGGCTCATGCTCACGCTGGGGGATGCGCCCGTCCAACGCCGGGTTCCAGACGTTCAGGCGCCACCACTCGCCACCGTGGTACGCGTGGGCGAGACGGTCTTGCGGGTGCTTGAGTCCGTTCTCGACCCATGTCGGCAGGTAGGCGTTGGTGGTGGTGTTCGTGCGCATCAACGCGCCGCGAACCTCCTTGCCCCATTCCTCGTGTGTCAGAGCCGTGAGCGAACGTGCCGCCTGCGCCGCCGGAGTGCCGTGCGCGACCGCGAGGACCAGTCCACGCCGCAACTCTCCCAAGCGCTGGGTGTTGACGCTGTACCCGTCGACGACCTGCTGGTGGATGCACCAGGCCAGATCCCACAGCATCGGTTCCGGCAGCCCGCGCAGGCTCAGGGACTGCGTGACCCAGCCCCGACTTTTGTTGATCGTTCGCCTCGTGAACGCTTCCCCGTAGTCCACGGGCATGTTGGCGGAGTCGAAGCGATCCCGCCGGTGAGTTTCCGGAAGACTCTCGTAGAGCTGCCTCGCCCGTTTCTCGCTGAACAGGTCGGCGATCGGCAACCGAGGGTGGCTGGCGAAGATGGACCCTGTGGCCTGCGATGAGGCCTGGACCTCCGGCAGCTGAGCCGGACCGGTAGATGCGCCATCAATCCTGCTCCGGAGAGCTGGGCTAGGAGGATGACAGAGGCTCAGTCTGGCCACATAGGTCAGCGTTGAACGCGACAAATCGACGGCAGCGCGATGGAGCAGCGCGTTCGAAACCCCTGGTTGCGACGGATGAATTGTGGTGACTAATCCGCCTACCAGGGGTTTCTCTATGCCATCAGCCGAACTCTCAGCTCGCGATCACGCTGTGGCAACAGAGAGCCTTTTTTCATCATATTTTCGCAGGTCAGGAGTGGCGGCTGGCGAAGATGGACCCTGTGGCCTGCGGCCAGGCCCAGACCTCCGGCAGCTGAACTAGGTGGGTAGATGCGCCATCAGTCCTGCTCAAGGGAGCTGGGCAGGGAGGATGAAAAAGGCTCAGAGTACCCAACGGAGGATGAAATGGATTTCATGGTATCCCGGTCGGGTAACGGCCGAGAGGTGGCCGGCAGGCAAATGGGAAAACGTTAGATGTTGCCCTGATTTTGTAGTAATCTTGACGGCACGTCGCATCCCTTCACTGGCAATTTGCCAACATCCTAAGCGCGACGCAGAAACGGCAGAGGTATGCCCAAGAAATACCCGTACCAACTCCCGCAGCACAAAGTCATTCACGGGGTCAGCATCCCTGTTGAAGATCTCAAGATCGACGACAAGGCCCAGCGCACGCTGAACGAGCCGCGTGCGATGGGTATCGCGAAGAACCTCGTTCCTGAGGCACTCGGAACCATTGTCGTCTCACAGCGGTCGAATGGAGATCGTTACATCGTCGACGGCATGCACCGTTGGCACGCCGCCAAGCTCTCTGGCATTCCCGCTCTCATCGCCGAGGTGCACCATGACCTCGATCAGATGGGAGAGGCCGTGCTGTTCCTGATCAAGAACCGCGAGTCGAGCAAGCCGAGGCCTCTCGATGAGTACAGGATCGGCCTGACCGCCGGACTACCCCTCTTCGTCGACACGGAGGACGCGCTGACGAGGCGCAACCTGTCCATGGGCTCCTCCGGGACAAACACCGTGGGCGCGGTTGCGGGCGTGCTCCGCATCACCGATCAATACGGGCCCGAGATCCTGGAGCGCTCCCTCAAGGTCGCTGAGGACGCTTGGGGGCGGACGAAGGACACCTGGGATGGAATGCTCCTCGGTGGCATCGGCATGTTCCTGGGGCGGCACGGCGATCACGTGGACGACAAGGCTCTTGCCGAGAAGATCGGAAAGAAGGACCCCGCGTTCCGATGGCGCGCCAACATCACCGCCCTCGCGTCCGCGGGTGGTACGCAGCACAGCGGAACGGGGTCGAGAGTGAGCACGTGCTACCAGCTCATTCTCGCCGAGTGGAACAGGGGCAAGCGGGCTGAGAACCGGATCTCCGCCTGATCTATCCGCCAACTCAAAGCTGAGGGTCTGGGAGATTCCCGGGCCCTCAGCTGTATCTCAGCGACTACATACCCCCAACGCCCATCCCATCTGTCGTCCCACTGGTGACAGTGGTCATCTCCATCCGGCTGACGGAGCCGCGCCAGTCCGGCCATGACCTCCTCGATCCCATCACCAGGAGCATGCCGGGCACCGGCCAACCGGCGCACATCGCGCTTTTCCCTCTCATCGCGCGGCCCACGCCAGCAGTGGGTTCGGCATGACGGAAGCCTTCCGGCCATGAGAATCCGCCCGCTCAAGGCTCTCGGCCAGGGCCACCCACACTCCCTGAGGAACGCAGCACTAGCCTGAGACAGTTGGGAGGGCGCCCGACCGAGCGGAGATGCCAGGCGGCGGGGTTGGAGGCGGGGTCCTCATCATGTCGCTCGGCCAACCCCGTAACAGGTCCTGTGCGGTCGACGGCTCCGCGGACTGAACGTCGCGGATCCGGTCGGCATCGCGATGGGCCACGTGGTCGGCGCATCTTGGTGGCGTCTCCTCGATTTATCGCCCATACCTGGCGATACGTAGCCCGTGAAGCCGTCCGACCAAGCCGGCGGGGTGGTCGAAGTCCACGACCGAGAGCCAGGCCAGGCCGTCAAGTTCGTCTGGAGCCATCGCACCACGGATTCCGCCGACAAGTGCGGCGACCGTGTCGGTGTCACCACCGAGGAGGACGGATTGACGCAGCGCCGCCGCCAGGTCGCGTGTCGTTCTCAAGATGTGCACGACGGCGGCGACTGTCTCCAGTGCGTCGAGGCTGATTCCCTCGGCGGGAGGGGTCCAGGCGCCGGTGAGGGCCGCGCGGACGGCGGTGGGTTCTCCGTAGCGACCGGCGACCCAGTCAGCCTCCATCTCGGCGGCACGCAAAATCGTGGCGAGCGTTACACCCTCGATCGCCCAGGCGGCCATGGCGGCGACAAGGCAGGCCGCGGCGATCGCCTCCGGCGCACGGTGGGTGCCAATCGCTAGTTCCTCCACCAGTTGACGGCGTAGGTCGGCATCGGTGGCAGGGGTGGTCCAGCCGACGGGGAGCATGCGCATGGCCGCGCCGTTGGTGGCGCGCTCGCCGGGGATCGGCTCAGGTAGAGCGCCGGTCTCACGAAAACGGTCGAGGGCGCGGCGGGTGGTCGGACCGATGCCGCGGATCTCGTCCTCCGCGGCGGCGAGCCGACCCATGAACGTTTGGGCGGTGGGGCTCCCGTTGGTGTCGGCCAAGAGCTCACTCACCAGGAGCATTTGGGCCGTGTCGTCGGAGGTGGAGCCGCGCGGCCAACCTCCCGCCGGGGTCGGGAACTCGGTGATCCGTCCATCGTCGATCGCGTCCGGGCCGGAGCCCTCCCAGGGGACGCCCAGCGCGTCGCCCGCGGCGAACGCTGTCATCGCCCGTCCGATGCGCTCGGCCGAGGGGGGCCGGATCTCTGGGCAGCGCGCGTAGAGGCTGCGGAAGTTGTCGCTCTCGATCTTTCGCCGAGCGCGGTCGACTAGCTCCAGCCAGGCGCGCTGGTCGCCACGAGCTCGGCGCACCCGAGCTTGGGTGATCCAAGCGTGGACGATGTCGTAGGGGATATTGGCGGTTTCGAATCCGGCGAGCGCCTCGGCCGCCAACCGGTCGGCGTCGTCCAATCGGCCGGCCAGCGTGGCGGCTTCAGCGCGGCCCCGGGTTACCTTGGCGTACAGCAAGGTATCCCCCAGGTCACGGGCGAGCGCGGCCGACTCGATGAATCGTTCCTCCGCTTCGGTCACGTCGCCGCTCCGAAGCGCCACCTGCCCTAACCCGTTGAGGCTGTGGGCGACGCCTCGGATGTCAGCGATCTCACGGCGAATGCGCAGCGCTTCCACGTGGCCTCGCAGCGCATCCCCGACTTCGCCTTCCGCCTCGGCGACGGCGCCCTCTTCCTGGCGCAACCCGGCCTCGGCCTGACGATCCCGGTCAGCCTCAGGGACAGTGTCCAGCCTCCGCGCCGCTAGCGTGAGCTGCCGCTTGGCCGCTTCGATCTCCCCGGAGAAAAGCTCGATGGACGCCAGGCGCGAGTGCCACAACACGGCGGTGTTGGCGTCCCCATCGGCACCGATGATCGCGAGGCCTTCGCGGCATACCCGCCTGCCGGCGTCAAACCGGCCGAGGTAAAGCAGCATGGTGGCCGAGAGCATCAGGAACGGCAGACGGGCGGTCCCATCCGGACTGGCGGCCAGCGCCTGGTCGGCGTGCCGCTTGGCGGCCTCGAAGTCGCCCCGCGCGAAGGCCAGCTCGCCCTTCAGCAGGCGGGTCCGGGCAGCCTCCCCGGGGAGCGCGCGCAGCCGTTCCTCAGCCTGGCTCCATCGCGCGAGGGCGATCTCGGCCCGTGCCGCCTGAAAGTCGCAAGTCTCGGCGGCCTGGGGGGAGGGCATGTTCAGGTCGCTGAGCACGCTCAGCAGGGATCCGCACAGATCGAACCGGCTGAGGGCCAGCACACGATCCATCTCGGTGAGCCAGAGCTCCACGCCCGCTGCCGGGTCGAGCTGGGCGCGATGGTAGATGTGCTCTATCCGTCCTGTGAACTCATTTGGTCGCGACACCGCTTCATAGTAGGCAGTGAGCGCCTCGTGGGCCGGAATATGGACTAGGGCGATGTTCGCGATGGCCTGGCGTGGCGATTGGCGGAGCGTCACTTGTATCCGGGACGAGACAGGGCTAAGCGCCCGCTATGAGCTGATCCGAAACCGAAGGTTCAGTGACGTGATCCCATCGAGTTGCCGCGAGGTAGCTGTGCTCGAAATGGGTGAGGACAAGCGCGGCATGGGCGATGTCGCCGATTTTTCTGGGGCTGGCGGTGGTGTGCTGGAGGGTCCGCCAGCAGCCTTTGAGCTGGGCGAACCCACGTTCGCCGAGACAGTGCGGGGCGCGTGGGAGCCGGCTTTGGGTGCGTTTGTCCGGGTTGAGGATCTGGTTTCCTTCGGGCTGCCTGATCGGCGTAATGAATGCCGATTCCGGCGCCGTCGGAGCCGCTATCGGCGAGGGTGGTCAGGCCGGCTGCGGCTGCGGCGTACAGAGCGCCGGGCACGCGCGAGCGGCGGTCAGATCGTGGACTGAGCCCGGCCTCGACATCGGCGATCCATTCAGCCTGGGCGCGGTCCAGGGCCTCGTGCGGATCAGGGGCTTCAGCTGTGAGGGCGTCGATCCCCTCGGCGATGTAAACGGTAAGCCGTGGCCCGGGAGACGCGTTGATCGCGGCCGTCCTTCGCCACGCGTGGTGCCGAAGGACGCGTCCGCGCTGGCAAGAACCCCGGCCTTCGTGACTTCCCCTACGCAATCTCACACAGAATCGAATTTGGCTGAGGATCGCTACCTCGGCCTGAAGCCTGCTGACATGGACGCAGATGCCTGGCGTTGTGAGTCCCGCGGGCCATTGACATGGGATACTGTCAAAGTGTTCCCTTCGATGATTCGAAAGGCGTGTTCATGACGGGCGCCATCGTGCGCCGCATGCGTTTCACGTCGGGATGGGCAACGAGCTATAAGCGCACGACACCAGTGAGCCCTTTCATCCTATCGTCACAGGTCAGGAGCGGTGGCTAACGAAGATGGACCTGTGGCTCGCGACGAGGCCCGGACCTCCGGCAGTGGAGCCGGACTGGTAGATGCGCCATCACTCCCGCTCAGGCTAGTCGGGTAAGGACGGTGAAAAAGGCTCAGTCGTCCGATGTCGGCCGCCGATTCAGATGCGAGACTTGGAGGAAAGATGAGTGGGTATCACTATTTTTACGAGCACCGAGAAGCGAACTTCGCCGGCCCAGTACAAGAAGAGGTACCCGGTGGGGCGCATCTGACATTTGACGTGATCCTCCATCGCGGTTCGAGCGTGTTTGCTCTTCGACGTCCTAACGGACTCCATGATGGACCGAAGAACGCCCTCTACTTTCCTCACGGCCTTATCCGCTTCGGTGAAACCGTCGATGAGTGCGCGGCGCGTCTTGCGTATGAGCAGGCGGGTGTGCGAGTGATCAGTACTCGCCTCTACACCATGCCGACATGGGTTGATGACAATAACCATTGGCATATTTGCCTTAATGTTGTAGCACGGATCGAAAGCGCGCCTCTCCCGTCAGAAGAGGTGTCTCAAGTGGTGATCATTCGCGGTAAGGATTTCCCTGATGAATTCGCCTGGTGGACCAGGGAACAAATGGGAGCTCTACTAGAATTTGTCCAAGGTATGGCTGCCGGTTCGGAGATTTCGACGTAGAGATCAATACATGTATTCAACGAGGTGATCTCGGAAAAATAATTCGGGTGGTTGGGGGTCTTTGGGAAGCCTGTGGTGATGTTTCGGGCCTTCCGGAAGAAGTCGTCGAAGGCCGGAGACAGGCGTGGAGCCTCCGGTAGATGAGTTCTCACCACAAGAACGCCCAAGGCTGGAAGGCTCCACGTGATTGCTCATCGTGCCATGCTCGACGTCTCCCGCGCGCTGGTTCGCCACGTTGCCCGACCGCTGAAGGATGAACGTCGCCGGCTCGGCACTCCGAAAGGCGGTCGCGCCCTGACTCCGTCCTGGCAGGCGGTGCTGGTCCCGCGCTGGTTCCGGGGCGAGAGCGACATCTCCAAGCTCGGCCGTGATCATCGCGTCTCCCGCGCCACGGCCTACCGTCACATCGCCGAAGGCATCGACGTCCTGGCAGCTCAAGCACCTGATCCACGCGAGGCTCTGGACCGCGCATGCCGACGGGCTGGCCTACGTCATCCTCGACGGCCCCCTGATCGCCACCGATCGCCGCGCCGCGCCGATCATCAGCGTCAAGGGCGAGCTCATCGACGCCTGGTACTCCGGCGAGGCCCACCAACACGCCGTCAACCCGCGAGCTCTCTCGGCGCCCAGCGGACTTCCCCTGCGGATCACCCAGGTCGAGCCGGGCTCGGCCACGATCTGACCGCCGCCCGCACACACGTCCTGGGCACACCGCACGTCCGCGCGATTATGGCCGCAGCGCCCCTGACCCGAGGGACGTGACAGCCGAGTGAGCAATCGGACCTGGCCACTCGCTGGGCCGAGGCCATCGCATGAACGGCCTGGTGCCCATGGAGGGCCTCTGTGACCAGCATTCACCGGCAAGGGATGAACAGGCGTAGTTCTCACCGCCGTCTACAGCCTGTCGCGGATCTCGACGAGTATTGATCAACGAGGGTTCCGTCTTCTTCGTGCCGTGCCCCTTCCCCAGCCTTGGCCTCCTGCGTCAGGATCGTGGCCATGCGACTGCTGATCCTTGGGGGCACATGGTTCCTAGGCCGCGCCGTAGCCGAGGAGGCTCTCAACCGCGACCACAATGTGCTGAGCTTCAGCCGAGGCAAGTCCGGCCGTGCCGTACCCGGCGTCGCCCCGCACCACGGCGATCGCATCAGCGACCGAGACATGGCGACTCTGGCGGCCACGGGCCCGTGGGACGCGGTGATCGACACCAGCGGCACGACACCAGAGTTGGTCGAGCGGTCGGTCCGGTTCCTAGCCGCCCGCGTCGAGCAGTACGTGTACGTCTCCACCGTCAACGTCTATGAGGGATGGCCGACCGAGCCCCTGAATGATGAGTCGGTCGTCCGCGCGTACACGCCGTACGGGCCGCCCGGCGAGTTCGGCCCCGACCAGTATGGTCGCGAGAAGGCTGGATGTGAGCGGGCCGTCACCACGGTGTTCGGCGAGCGGGCCACGCTGCTTCGGCCGAGTGTCATCATCGGCCCCCATGAATATGTGGGGCGTATCCCGTGGTGGCTGCGCCGCGTCGCCGAGGGCGGTCATGTGCTCGCGCCTGGTAGTCCCGGCTGGCCCATTCAGCCGATCGATGTGCGCGATGTCGCCCGGTTCGTCGTCGACACCGTCGAGCGGCGTCTGACAGGCTCGTACAACGTGGCCGCGCCGATCGGGCACGCCACGTTCGGTGATCTGCTAGATGCCTGCCGGCGAGTCACCGGCGATCGGGCCGTGCTGGAATGGGTTCCTCACGACTTTCTCATCGCGCGGGGCGTGCGCGAGTGGACGGAGCTGCCGCTGTGGCGCCCGTACGCGGGGACGTGGCGGGTGGAGGCGGCTCGTGCGCGCGCCGCCGGGCTCGTCTGCCGCCCACTCGCCGATACGGTGGCCGACACCTGGGAGTGGCTGTGCGAGGGCCCGCTGCTTGACCACGAGCGGGGGGCTGAGCTGGGGATATCCCGGGAGCGGGAGGCGGCCATTCTGCGCGCTTGGGTCAAGCAGTGTGCCGCCGATGGCCCCTGAAGGGGGCAGTGCGAGCAGTGGGGCCTTCCATGAACGCGGTCATGTTCGAGCCGACGGCGCGCGCTGGTCGCGTTCGCTGACACGACCACGCTCGCTCCCGCGAGGCCTTGTGTTGGTGTCCGGGCGAGAGCGTGCGCGTGTTCGCGGGGAGGTTCAGGGCATCATTCATCGCGCTTGGGGCGTCGATCAGATCAACGAGGGTGACGAAGGCGCGGTTCGGCCGGGCCGGTCTTCGCGATCGGCATCAGTCGCGCGCTGACAGGCAGACGCCTGCGGTTCTACCAGCCGCCTGTGCTCGATGGAGCCCGGGCACCGTCTCCGGATTCGCCGCCTCACCCGCCGCGGTCGCTGGCGGGCTCCTCATCGGCGCGCTCGCCCGGCCGCTCGCCCGGCCGCCGTCTTCGGCGCTCGCCCGGCCGCCGTCTTCGGCGCCGCCGCGCCGTTTCCTGATCATCTGGGCCATCCGAGGCGAGTGCGTCTTCGGTCACTCACGCCACCGCGCCGCCCACTGGCTTTCATCCGTCCTCACGGCGGCCTCCGCCCGGCCCGCGCTCGCTTCGCGTTCACCTCGCGCCCACCCCGTGCCCACCCGCGCCCACCCCGGGCGCGGCCCTCCGCGCGGCCCCTCTAGGTCGACCGCGCCGCCGGTTGAGTCGGCTCCTTCTCCCGGCGGCGACGCTCGGTTTCCGCACGTGCGGCCCGCCACGCCGCGTTCGGCCCAGACGGAGGTGTCGTGGACACCGCCTCCACCGGGTGAGCGTCGTCCATGGCCGCTTGACGCGGCTCCGGGGTCTCAAGCCTGCCGGCGGCGGCCGCCATCCGCGCCCACTCCTGCCGTCGCGCGACCTGTTCGGCACGCCGGGCGGCGTCCGCGG
>NZ_JBSGCE010000051.1:0-63913 GCF_053601695.1 Nonomuraea sp. NPDC004702 | reverse complement strand
GCCCATCCACCGATCGGTGGATGGGCGGGACGCCGCCGCCGGGGGTGGTCACTTCGACAGGTAGAGGGTCTTCCAGGTGCCGGCGTACAGGCAGTTCAGGGACGGCTTGGAGCCCTTGCCCTCGGCGCAGACCTTCAGCTCGACCTGGTAGACGTCGTGGTACTCGAAGGAGAACCGCTTGGCGGAGCTGGCGGAGCAGTTGCGGATGCCGCGCTCCTTGTTGGGCAGGTTGCTCCCGTCGCGGTAGGTGATGCGGAACACCGCCCAGCCGCAGGCGGAGTCCTTGCGGGTCGAGTCGGTCAGCTTGCCGGAGATCCGCACCACGTCGGCGGTCGGCAGGTCGGCGTGGTCCTCGCCGGTCGCGCTCAGCGTGCCGGTCGCCTTGGCGGCGTGCCCGGGGGCGTAGTAGGGGCCCCAGGGGGCGGCCGAGGCGGCCTGGGCGGGGGAGGAGGCGAGCGCGACCAGGGCTGCGGCGGCGACACCGGTCAGGACGGCGGCGGTACGGGAGGCGGTCATCGAGGGGTTCCTTCCTCTCTGGGATGACCACACAGTGCATTGGCCCGATTTCAACCGGCTTGCGGGGCCGCTTGCAAGCTAGTTGTATTTGTACTGCCGCGTCGCGACCCGGTGGGAGCCGTTGTAGACCGACGCGCGGTACATGCTGATCGACTGGTCGCCGTGCTCGGCCTTGCCGCAGGTGTTGAGGCCGGCGAGCTGGTGGATCTCGTAGCGGGCGGTCGGGTCGCCGGCCACGAAGTACTCGGCGCGTGCCTGGTACTCGTCGGCCCTGGTGTCGCAGGCGAAGACGTACGTGTCGCGCTCGTGGAAGCACACGCTGGCCCCGCCCTTGGTGGACGAGCACAGTTCCGCACGGCCCCGAGCGGCGGCCGGGGTGACGCCGGTGTCGCGCTTGACCGGGTATTTGGTGAGGTTGCGGACGGTCTTCCAGCGGCCCACCCGGACGCGGTGGTTGCCCTCGTACACGGCGGCCCGGAACGTCACGGTCCTGCCGATCTCGCGGTTGCCCCGGATCTCGCCCTTGCCGGCCAGGTTGTGGATGACGTACTTGGTGCCCAGGTACTCGTTCAGGTGGTACTCGACGGCGGCGTGCAGCTTGTCGTTGCGGGTGTCCTCGACCCAGATGCCGGGCCGGTCGCTGCCGTCCGGGCCCACGCACACCTCGGCGCCCTTGACCCGCATGCAGGCGGGCTCGGCGACGGCGGCGGGGGTGGTGGTCAGAGCGGTGGTGGTCACGGGGGCCGGCTCCTGAACGGCGGCGGCGGCCGGGCGGGCCTCGCCCCGGGCCACGGCCCCTCCCGTGGTGAGCGCGGCGGCCGTCATCACGGCCATGGCTACGAGTTTGCGACCTGACGCCACTTCGGTCTCTCCAGTCTCATGGATCACACACCGGGCTGTGCTTGAGTGTGACGCGGAAAATGCCGGAGTGGTTCGGAAATATGCGATTTGGGCCTTCGGTAGGTTGGACGGATGGCGGACCGGCATGCGTGACGAACGGCTGCGGGAGATCGCGGCGAAGCTGGCCGAGGTGCCCGGCGTGGTGGCGGTCGCGCTCGGCGGCAGCCGGGCGCGCGGCACGCACCGGCCGGACTCCGACATCGATCTGGGCCTGTACTACCGGGGGCCGCTCGCCGTCGGCGACCTGCGCGCCCTCGCCCGGGAGATGACCGGCGAGCCGACCGAGGTGACCGGGCCCGGCGGCTGGGGCCCGTGGGTCGACGGCGGCGGCTGGCTCACCGTCGAGGGGTGGCGGGTGGACTGGATCTACCGCGACCTCGACCGGGTGCGCCGCGTCTGGCAGGACTGCCGCGCCGGACGGTACGAGATCGGCGTCCAGCCGGGCCACCCGCTGGGCTTCTACTCCCACGCCTACGCGGGCGAGGTGGCGCTGTGCAAGGTGCTGGCCGACCCGTCCGGCGAGCTGGCGGCCCTGCGCGCCGAGACGGCCGCGTACCCGCCCGCGCTGCGCGAGGCGCTGGTCCAGGGGTTGTGGGAGGCCGGCTTCTCGCTGAAGATCGCCGAATACGGCGCCGCCGGGCGCGACCCCGTGTACGCCGCCGGGGCGCTGTTCCGCGCGATCGGCGTCGCCTGCCACGCCCTGCACGCGGCCGACGGCGCCTGGCTGATCAACGAGAAGGGCATGGTCGCCGCCGCCGACCGGCTGCCCTCGGCGCCCGCCGGCTTCGGCGAGCGGGCCCAGGCACTGCTCGCCTCCGTCGGCGGCACGCCGGAGGAGATCACCCGTACGGTGGCCGCCGCCGAACGGCTCATCGCCGAGGTGCGGGCCGCCTGCGGGGTGTGATCAGGCGTTCTCCCTGGCCCTGGCGGGGGCCAGCGTGGTCAGCAGCAGCAGGAGCGCGCTCTGGGCGAGCATGCCGGGCGCGAGCGGCGGGGCCGGGCCGACGGACTTGGTCAGCGCGTACCACCATTGGGTGAGGGGCGAGAGGGTCTGCCAGGTGTCGGCGTGGCGCGGGTCGAAGGCGCCCATGTCATGGTTGGCCGAGATGTGCGCGTACACGCCGTAGGCGGAGGCGAGCAGCACCACCAGTGCGATCCCGCGGACGACCCTGAGCGTGAGGGGCGAGGCGTCCAGGGCCAGCAGCACGAGCGCGGCCCCGAGCGCCAGCAGCGCCACCCAGGGGACGAACTGCTGCCAGGACTGCCAGTGGCGTTCGAAGGCCAGCTCCAGGCCGGCGCCCAGGATGCCCAGCGCGATCAGCCCGAAGAGCCCCAGGCGTACCGTGACGGCCCCGAGCCGTCCGATCTGTGTTTGCGCGTTCGTTGGAGGCACGGGCACCACGGTGTGCTTCCGGTCTCAGAGACATCTCAGGAATACATGAACGTTCAATGAGAATCGCGGATCGTCCGCCGTTTCCGGACAACTGTGACTTAAGGGATCATAGGGACGTGAGCGTACTCGCGGTCGTCTCCTCGGTGCTCGCCCTCGTCCTGAACGGGCTGATGGCGGGCGTGTTCTTCGCCTTCTCCACCTCCGTCATGCCCGGCCTGGACGCCGTGGGGGAGTCCGTGGGGAAGGAGGGCGCGGCGGCCGCCATGCGCAGCATGAACAGGAAGATCCTGAACCCGGGGTTCCTGTCGACGTTCACGCTGGCGCCCGTGGCCTCGCTGCTGGCCGGCGTGTTCCTGCTGATCGGCGGGGACGGCGGGCCGGCCGTCCTGGCGTTCGCGGCGGCCGTCGTCTACTTCGTGGGCTCGATCGCCGTCACGGCCGCGATCAACGTGCCGATGAACAACGCCCTGGAGGCGGGTGACCTGGCCTGGCAGGCGTACGCGCCGCGCTGGACCCGGTGGAACACGCTGCGCGGCTGGGCCTCGGCGCTGGCCGTGGCGCTGCTGGGCGTCGCCCTGTACGTCTGGGCCTGACCCGGCCGGATGCATCCCGATGGACGAGCACCGGGATGCGCATCCGCGCGACGGGATCACATGTTGATCATGTGGCCCGCGAGGCCGTGGATCGCCTCCTTGACCGCTTCGCCGAGCGTCGGGTGCGCGTGCACGTTGCGCGCGACCTCGTGCACGGTCAGGTCCCACTGCTGGGCCAGCGTGAGCTCGGGCAGCAGCTCGGTGACCTCGGGGCCGATCAGGTGGGCGCCGAGCAGCTCGCCGTGGGTGTTGTCACTGATGATCTTGACGAACCCGGCGGTGTCGCCCAGGCCGTGGGCCTTGCCGTTGGCCGTGAAGGGGAACTTGGCCACCTTGACGTCGTAGCCCAGGTCGCGGGCCTGCGCCTCGGTGTAGCCGAAGCTGGCCACCTGCGGCTGGCAGTACGTGGCCCGCGGGATCATCACGTAGTCGAGCTCCATGGTCTCGGCGTCGCCGATGGTCTCGGCGGCGATGATGCCCATCGACTCGGCGGCGTGGGCCAGCATGAGCTTGGCGGTGACGTCGCCGATGGCGAAGATGTGGGGCACGTTCGTGCGGCAGCGGCCGTCGACGGCGATCGCGCCGCGCTCGGTGAGCTGCACGCCGGTCTTCTCCAGGCCGTAGCCGTCGACGCGCGGCTGGAAGCCGATGGCCTGCATGACCTTGTCGGCCTCAAGCACCTGGGTCTGGCCGTCGCGGGTGACGGTGACCTTGACCGAGCCGCCGGTGTCCTCGATGCCGTCGACGCGGGTCGAGGTCAGCACCTCGATGCCGAGCCGCTTGTAACGCTTGGCCAGCTCGGCCGAGACCTCTTCGTCCTCCAGCGGCACGACCCGGTCGAGGAACTCCACGATCGTCACCTTGACGCCGTAGTTGTGCAGCACGTACGCGAACTCCACGCCGATCGCGCCCGCGCCCGCGATGATGATGCTGCGCGGCAGGTTCTCGGTGAGGATCTGCTCCTCGTACGTCACCACCCGCTCAGACAACTGCGTGCCCGGGATCAGCCTGGTGGTGGCCCCGGCCGCGATGATGCAGTGGTCGAACGTGATCGTCTCATCGTTGACCTGCAGGGTGTTGGCGTCGAGGAAGGTGCCGCGCCCGTCGTACTCGGTGATGGCGTTCTTCTTCATCAGGTAGTGAACGCCCTTGACCCGGCCGTCGGCCACCTTGCGGCTGCGCTGGAAGGCCGCGCCGTAGTCGAAGCTCACCTCGCCGCTGATGCCGAACGTCTTGGCCTCGTTGTGGAAGATGTGGGCCAGCTCGGCGTTGCGCAGCAGCGCCTTGGACGGGATGCAGCCCACGTTCAGGCAGACGCCACCCCAGTACTTCTCCTCGACGACCGCGGTACGCAGCCCGAGCTGGGCGGCGCGGACGGCGGCCGTGTATCCTCCCGGACCCGCGCCGAGAACGACGACGTCATAGTGAGTGCTCATGACTCGGACCATACCGCCCGCCCCAGGCCACCCTTGACGCTAGACCTCCACCTTGTACGGCAGCGTCAGCTCGTCGGCCGGAACGCCCCGGATTCCCCAGTTCACCTTGGGCATCTCAATGATCGTGATCTCCACATCCTCGGGGTCGTATCCCGACTTTTCGTAGATCGACCGGATCAGCGCGCGCTTGGCGTCGTCGCTGCGTCCCGTGAAGCACACGACCTCGATGATCAGGTAGTTCGCGCTGCGCCCCGGGCAGACGAAGTCGTCGGCGTCCAGCAGCAGGAACCGGTGGAACCGCTTCTCCTCGGGCACGCCCCACGCGCTGACCAGGCACGACTGCAGCAGATCGGAGATCTCCCGCTGCCGTCCGCCCCACACGTCACGACGCCCGTAAACCTTCACCTGTGCCATGTCGGCAATATAGAGGGCGTGATCCGCGTACTCCTCGCCGACGACGAGGCCATGATCCGGGCCGGGGTCAAGGCGATCCTCGACTCCGACCCGTCCCTGGAGGTGGTCGCCGAGGCAGGCGACGGCAGACAGGCCGTCGACCTGGCCATCGGCCACCGTCCCGACGTCGCGCTGCTCGACATCCGCATGCCACGCCTCGACGGCCTGGCCGCCGCGGCCGAGCTGCGCCGCGTCGCGCCCGCCACGGCGGTGGTGATGTTGACCACGTTCGGCGAGGACGACTACATCGCCAGGGCGCTGGAGGTGGGGGCCGCCGGGTTCCTGCTCAAGTCCGGCGACCCGCGCGAGCTGATCGCCGGCATCCACGCGGTCGCCGACGGCGCGGCGTACCTGTCGCCCAAGGTGGCCCAGCGCGTGATCGCCCAGCTCGCCGGCGGCCGGATGGCCCGCGAGGCCGAGGCCCGCGACCGCGTCGGCGTGCTCACCGACCGCGAGCGGGAGGTCCTCGCGCTGCTCGGCGCGGGCCTGTCGAACGCGGAGATCGCCAAGCGGCTGCACATCGTGGAGGGCACCGTGAAGGCGTACGTGAGCACGATCCTGACCCGGCTCGACGTGCGCAACCGCGTCCAGGCCGCGATCATCGCCCATGAGGCGGGATTGGTAGCCTGACCCGTGATGTATCGCCTCGTGTTCATGCAGGTCTTGCGGCGTTTCGACGCCGAGGCCGTGCACCGTCTCACCGTCAAGGGCCTGGCCGTGCTCGCCCGGCTGCCCCTGCTCAAGCGGCTGCTCCACCGAGCGTTCGCCCCGCACGACCCGGTCCTGCGGGTGACCGCGTTCGGCGTGCACTTCCCCGGCCCGTTCGGCCTGGCCGCCGGGTTCGACAAGGACGCGGCCTGCGCCGAGGCGATCGCCGCGCTCGGCTTCGGCCACGTCGAGGTCGGCACCATCACCGCGCACGCCCAGCCCGGCAACCCGCAGCCACGCCTGTTCCGGCTGGTGGGGGAGCGGGCGGTGATCAACCGGATGGGCTTCAACAACTCCGGCGCCCGCGCCGCCGCCCGGCGGCTGCGCCGTACGCGCGGGGTGCCGGTCGTGGTCGGGGTGAACATCGGCAAGACCAAGGTGGTGCCGGAGTCCGAGGCGGTGGCCGACTACGTGACCGGCGCCAGGGAGCTGGCCCCGCTGGCCGACTACCTGGTGGTCAACGTCAGCTCGCCCAACACGCCCGGCCTGCGCAACCTTCAGGCGGTCGAGCTGCTGCGCCCGCTGCTGGTCGCGGTCAAGGAGGTCGCCGACGCGACGCCGCGCCGTACGCCGCTGCTGGTGAAGATCGCCCCCGACCTGGCCGACGAAGACGTCGACGCGGTCGCCGACCTGGCCGTGGAGCTGGGCCTGGACGGCATCATCGCGACCAACACCACCATCAGGCACGGCGGCGAGACCGGCGGCCTGTCCGGGCGTCCGCTCAAGGGCCGTTCGCTGGAGGTGCTGCGGCGGCTGCGCGCCAAGGTCGGCGACCGCCTCACGCTGGTCTCCGTGGGCGGCGTCGAGGACGTCGACGACGTCTGGGAGCGTCTGCTGGCCGGGGCCACCCTGGTCCAGGGGTACACCGGCTGGATCTACGGCGGCCCGCTGTGGGCCGCCCGCATCCACCGGCAGCTCGCCCGCCGGGTCCGCCGCCACGGCCTGTCCTCCGTCACCGAGGCGATCGGCCGCACCGCCTAGGGCCCCTATCGTGGAATCGTGATCAATGCCGAGGTGAAGCTCACCGACGACGTCGTCATGCGTCCCGTCGCCAGGTCCGACGCGCGGGCGCTGGCCGACGCCTACCGCCGCAACCGCGACTTCCTGCGCCCCTGGGAGCCCCGCAGGCCGGCCGACTTCTTCACCCCCGCGGGCCAGGCCGCACGCCTCGAACGACTGGCCGAGGACCGTGCGGCCGGCTTCGTGATGCCGTGGGTGCTCACGGACGGCGACCGCGTCGTGGGCAGGATGAACCTGAACAGCATCATCCGCGGCGCCGCCCAGAGCGCGTCGCTGGGCTACTGGGTGGACGCCGCCTACAACGGGCGGGGGCTGGCCACCAGGGCGGTGCTGGAGGCTTGCCGGGCCGCCGACGAGGACCTGAGCCTGCACCGGGTGGAGGCCGGCACGCTGCTGCACAACAAGGCCTCGCAGGCGGTCCTGCGCAAGGCGGGCTTCGAGCAGTACGGCATGGCCCCCCGCGCCGTCAGCATCGACGGCGCGTGGCAGGACCACGTGCTGTTCCAGCGCATACTCAACGACCGTCCCGCGCCCATCTGACCGACGGTCAGACGCTCGGCCTGGTCGACTCCGCGTCGTGCGTCATGGCGTCGATGCGCTCCATCACCTCGTTCACCTTCACGCCGCTCGGCCGGTGCGGACGCCGCCGCTGCCACGGGTGCGGGCCCGCCGCCGGCCGGTACTCCACGCCGATCGCGTCGAGCCGCCGCAGGTGACTCTCCAGCCGCTCGGCGAACCCGTCGCCGCCCGAGCCGGCCCAGGCGACCTCCGCCAGCGCGCACGACCGCGGCCAGAGCCGGTAGTCGACGGTCCGGGGGTCGGGCACCCGCTCGGTCCACAGCTGGGCCTGCGCGCCCAGGACGCGCGCCCGCTCCTCGTCCGTCCAGTCGGCGGGGGCCGGGTCGAACGCGGCCACGTCGGCCACCGTGGTGGTGTCGCCGATGGCCATCGGCTCGTCGGCGGAGGCCGCCTCTGCGTAGTCGAAGTAGAGCGGGAACACCGGGGTGGCGACCACGTCGTGGCCCGCCGCGGCGGCGCGCCGTCCGACGCCCATGCCGCGCCAGGGCATGACGACGGTGTCCTCGCGCAGCCCGCCGCTGACGAACGCCTCGTCCCACACCACGGCCCGCGCGCCGCGCTCGGCCAGGGCGTCGGCCAGCTTGCGCAGGAACCACGCCTGCAGGTCGGGCACCGTGGACAGCCCCAGCGACTCGCGGTAGGCCGTGATCTGCGCCGACTGCGCCCAGTGGTCGAGCACGACCTCGTCCCCGCCGATGTGGAAGAAGGGCACCTCGCCCAGCGCGCCGATGATCTCGTCGAAGATCGTGATCAGGAACTCGACGGTCGCCGGCAGCGGCGACAGGATCGCCGGCGAGATGCCCCACCGGTCGAGCACGTCGTAGGGCTCGCCGGTGGCGCCGAGCGCCGGGTAGGCGGCCAGGATCGCCGAGGCGTGCCCCGGCACGTCGATCTCGGGCACCACCGTGACGAACCTGGACCGCGCGTACGCGCCGATCTCGGCCAGGTCCTCCAGCGTGTAGTAGCCGCCGTGCGGGATGTCGTCGTACGCCTCCGGCTCCCGGTAGTAGTTGGTGGCCGTGCGCGGCCGGTGCGAGGAGACCTCGTGGAGCAGCGGGTACGCCCGGCTCTCCACCCGCCAGCCCTGGTCGTCGACCAGGTGCAGGTGCAGCCGGTTCAGCTTGTGCACGGCCATCAGGTCGATCAGCCGGAGCACCTCCCGCTTGGGGGAGAAATGCCGGGCCACGTCGAGGTGCAGCCCCCGCCAGGCGAACCGCGGCGCGTCCTCGATCCGCACCCCGGGCACCGGCCACGACGCGCCCTCGGCGAACCGGTAGGAGGCGTCCGGCAGCAACTGGTGCAACGACTGCGCGGCGTAGAACGCGCCCGCCGCCCCGCCGGCGACGATCTCGATCCCCCGCGACCCGGTGGTCAGCCGGTAGGCCTCCGCGCCGAGCGCGGGATCCTGGCGTACCTCGATCTCGCCCGAGTCTCCCGGGCGCAGGTCGAGGAGGGGCAGCGCGCGACGTACCGCGTCCGCGTACGGACCGGCGACGGTCGCGCCCGAGGTCAGCTCGAAGGAGCCGGAAAGATCACTGAGCAGCTTGGGGCGAGGAATCATGGTTCGAGATAGTGCTGCATCCCGTTCGCGAGTGCCAAGGCGATCCGCTGCCTGAACTTCGGGTCCTGGAACTTGGCCGCGTCGACGGCGTTGCGCATGTTGCCGCACTCGACGAGGACCTTCGGCACGGTCGAGAGGTTGAGCCCGCCGATGTCGTTGCGGAAGTTCAGCGCCTTGGTGCCGACGTAGTTGGAGTAGGGGATGCCGGTGCCCTTGAGGTAGGCGTCGCGCACGTCGATCCCCAGCTTGGTCGAGGCGCCCACGACCTTGTCGACCGGCCCGTTGATCTTCTTCGGGAGGATCACGTGGAATCCCCGGTGCGAGGGGTTGTCCGAGCCGTCGCCGTGGACCGAGATCACGGCGTCGGCACGGGCCTTGTTGCCGATCGCGGCCCGCTTGTCGATGCACGGGCCGACGCCGTCGTTGCTCGACCTGGTGAGCTTGACGGTCGCGCCGCGCTGCTCAAGGATCTTCGCCATGCGGTTGGAGACGTCCCAGGTGAAGGCGGCCTCGCTGTAACCGCTCTTCGTGGCCGTGCCGGTCGTGTCGCATTCCTTCATCTTGGTCAGCACGTTGACCTTGCGATTGATCTCGGCCGGATGGCGGTAATTGGCGCCGTTGTGCCCGGGGTCGATGACGATGACCTTGCCGGCGAGCGGTTTGGCGCCGGGCGGTGCCTGCTTCGCCGTGGCCGTCTCCGTCGGCCCGTCCTGGACGGACGCCTTGCCGGTCTCCTGGACGGTGGAGGGGGCCTGACCTGCCGCGGCGCCACCAGGCTCGGTGCCGCCGCACGCGGAGGCGATCAGGCCGCAGACGGCGAGGACGGTGGCTGGTAGAGCACGCATGAGCTCCAACTTACGTGAAGCCACGCGTTCAGGCCCGTATCAACAGCAATCCTGCGAGTCGGCTCGCGACCCTGCCGAAGTGCCGGACCGGGACCGCTGCGACGGTCCGCCTGGCGGTTTCGCCGTCCGCCTCACCACACGTGCTCGCCAACCTCCTGCCGTTCGAGCAGGGCGGCCAGCTCCCGCGCGTCCTCGGCGTCGAGGCCGAGGACGACGCGGGGGCGGCCCCACGGATGGTCGAGGGAATGCGCCACGTAGCTGGCGACGGACTCGGCGCCGACGTCGGTGCCCCGCCCCCTGCCCGCCCGCCAGTGCCCCCAGGCGCGTTCGAGCTCGGCCGCCGCGCGCTGGGCGCAGGACACCAGTTCTGGATCACGCATGACTGTCCCCCGGATCAGATCGTGACCGAACCAGATTCGGCCACAATTAGCATGACCCTGACGAGTAAACCGCCGTCCGGCGACGCTGCCGTACGGCTTGACCCAGGCTTTGGGCGGGCTTGCTGACGAGAGACCTGCGCATTGGCCCGCCGTGCCATTGCGGCGCCCATAAAGGCCCGCAACGGCAGCGCAACCGGCAGATATCCCCTCAGGCGGGTCCCGTGCTGCGGCGCACGATCAGCTCGGGTTGGATCTCGCGCAGCCGGGCGCCCTTGGCCGGCTCGCCTATCCTGTCGCTCAACAGCGCGGCCGCCGACCTGCCCATGGCACGGCGCGGCTGGTCGACCGAGGTGAGCGAGATGTGCCGGGAGGCCGACAGGTGGGTGTTGTCGTAGCCGACCACGGACAGGTCGTCCGGCACCCGCAGCCCCAGCTCGGCCGCGGCGGCCAGCACGCCCAGCGCCACCACGTCGTTGGCCGCGAACACGGCCGTCGGCCGCGGGTCGCGGGTCAGCAGGGCGATCGCCGCCTCGCGGCCGCCCTCCTCGGTCGCGTCCGCCGCCTCGACCATGATGTACGGGGCCAGCGAATGCCTGCGCATCGCCACGAGGTAGCCCTCGCAGCGCGAGGACCGGGGGCCCTCGATGTGCGCGATCCGCTTGTGCCCCAGGTTCACCAGGTGGTCGATGGCCAGCCGGGCGCCGAGCCGGTCGTCGTCGACCACGATGTCGACGCCGTCGAGCTCGATGTCACGTTCCCCTACGACGACGGTCGGGGTGTAGGCGGTGGCCTCGATCAGCGTCTCGCTGGTCGGCGCGATGCCTAAGAGCACCAGCCCGTCGACCCGGAGCTCCAGGAAGGCCTCGACGGCCTCGTCCTCGAACGCCGGGTCCCACTGGCTGTTCCCGATCAGCATGCGCAGCCCGTCGCCGTGCAGGCTCTCCTGCAGGCCGTCGAGGAACTCGGCGTAGAACGGGTTGTGCAGGTCGGCGACGAGCGCCCCGACCAGATGTGTACGTCCTTCCACCAGGCTGCGCGCGACGGCGTTCGGCCGGTAGCCGAGCTCGCGCGCCGCCTGGAGCACTGCCTGCCGCCGATGCTCGCTCACGTGCGGGGATCCGCGCAGCACGAGTGAGACCAGCGACTTCGAGACGCCGGCTCGCTCGGCGACGTTGCGGATGGTGGGTCGTGGCCGAGGCAATGGCTCTACCTCGCGGAGCTCGGCGATGGTTGAAGTGTTGACGGGCGGTCCTGACATGTGTCTCCCCCGCGATGCGGATATGGGCACCTGTCTCACCAAACGATCGAGTAAGCCGCAGGGTACGGCTTCGGGTTAGGGAAGCCTGATATTGACCCATTCGCCACACGTCCGCTATTGGGCATGCCGTCGGATACTGTGCAGGTGTGACACCCGGGAAGTCAGCCGAGACGGCACGCCCCGCACGCCGAAGGCTGAGTGTGGACCGCCGTCGCGAGGAGCTCATGGCGGCCGCGCTGGAGCTGTTCAGCACCCGTGACGCCGAGGACGTCTCGATCGACGACGTCGCCTCCGCGGCAGGCGCCTCGCGGGCGCTGGTCTACCACTACTTCGGCGGCAAGCAGGAGCTCTACGTGGCCGCGCTGAGGAGCGCGGCCGAGCAGCTGGAGTCGCGGCTGCGCCCGGCCGAGGGCGGCAGGCCGCTCGACGAGCTGGCCGCGGGCCTCGGGCGTTACTTCGACTTCGTCGAGGAGCACGCCGCCGGCTTCGCCGCGCTGCTGCGCGGGGGGCCCGCCAACCGGGCGGGCGAGGTCGGGGAGATCGTCGACGGCGTGCGCCGGAGGCTGTTCCGCCTCATCCAGAAGCAGATGCGCGTCGAGGAGCCGAGCCCGGTGCTGCGCACCACGCTGCGCTCGTGGATCGCCTCCGTGGAGACGGCCGGCCTCGACTGGCTGGAGCACCGCGACGTCGAGCGGCCGATCCTGGAGAAGATGCTCGTCGGCCACATGGTGGCCCTGCTCGGCGTGGCCGCCGCCTACGACGGCGAGGTCGGCGAGCTGCTCGACGTGCTCACCGGCGAGCAACTGGGGTAGCGGGGGAAGAGTGGCGCCGGGCGGGCGACGCCAACTTCCCCGTGCGACGTCACGTCGGTGGACCGGGCAAGCGTACCTGGTCCACCCTCAACCCCCCTGAGGTTCGTGACGACCCTTGCGACTACTCGGAACGCTGCTGCGGAATGCCCGCGAGCAGTGCGCGAACCTCGGTCTCCCGGTAACGCCGATGACCGCCGAGGGTACGAATCGACGTCAACTTGCCCGCCTTGGCCCACCGCGTAACGGTCTTGGGGTCGACCCTGAACATGGTCGCGACCTCAGCGGGCGTGAGCAGTGGCTCGGCCTCGGGTGTACGAGCTGACATTTGTGCGGCCTCTCCTCCGTGTGGACCGGCTTAGCGATCCTGTGACTGCCTTTGCGCGTGTCACGGATGTCCCCCTATGGCGCAGAGCGTGCGGCTTTTCTGAGCCATATGCGGCATCACCCGATGTGACCATACCGCCACGCAGAGCGATTGGCGAGCCCTTCTTTGACCCAACTGCCCGCCCCCATGGCGATGTCACGCTCGGTGATTCTAGCGACACGGTTCGTGGTATCGCAGTGAAAACGGCAAACTACTCAGTTCGCAGAAGAGAGCAGCCGCGAGACGTGACCTACTCATGCAGGTCAGACGGTTGTTTTGGGAATCAGTTGGCGGATTCCAGCTGTTGCATTGACTTCCACCGAAGGATGACGCGCTGGTACATGGCATAGGCAAGTTCTTCTTGACCCGTGTCCAGACCGGTCAAAGCGGCCGAAAGCTCAGCAACCGACTGGTCGGCCTGGAGGGCGTCGTCGTTCATCAGGTGGACCAGGCCGCCGTAGTCGAGCTCGACCAGCGAGTGCGGGTGGAACTCCTCCAGCCAGCGCGCGATGTCCTCCACGTCGAAGTTGGAGGACGCGTCGCCGAGGTGTCGGCGCATCACGTTGAGGGCGCGGGCCGCCCGCCTCCTGGCCTGCGCCATGGAGGTGACGTAGATGAGGTTACGGCCCGTAGTGGTCGTCACGTCCTGTCCCGGGGTGGAGGAGCCGAGCACCAGCCAGCGCTCGTTCCCATCAAACGGCACGAACCACGATGGCGGCACATGCCACGCCGTGGTGCGAATGTGCGTACGCAAGGCGGACGAACCGGCCCGGCGCTTGAACCGGTCGAAGTCGTCGGCCGTCTGCTCGGCGATGGCCTTGGGCACGAGCCGGTCCATCAGCTTCACAGGAGTGGCGCCACGAAGCCTTGAGAAGGCCAGCCACGACCGCAGACGGGTCTGCCAGGGACATACGTACAAACGGTCCTCAACACGCCGCAGATAGGCATTGGGGCTCTCCTGGGCGGGAACGGGCTGAGGGGGCATGCCGAGCAGGCGCATGACCGACTCGCTGTGCTCCGCGTTGAGCGCGTTCGCCCGGCGCGGACGGTCGCGTGAGTCGGCGTAGTCGGCCCACAGCTTGCGCTCGGACTCGGCGAACGCGGTCAGTGGCTCATAGACGCGGAGGTAGGCGGCATAGGGCAGCACGGAGGCATCGTGTCACGAAGAGCACCTGCGCGCACCGTCGGGCTTACTAGTCTGAGAGTGACCTCCGCCGCGAAGGAGCGGTGGACCGGACAGGGAGTCACTACCGTGACCGACGTCTTCGGCACGTCCCACAAGGACGTCCACGAGCAGGTCGTCTTCTGCGCCGACGAGCAGAGCGGCCTGCGTGCGATCATCGCCGTCCACAGCACGGCCCTCGGGCCCGCGCTCGGCGGCACCAGGTTCTATCCGTACGAGAACGAGCAGGCGGCCCTGGCCGACGTGCTCAACCTGGCCAAGGGCATGTCCTACAAGAACGCCCTGGCCGGCCTCGACCTCGGCGGCGGCAAGGCCGTCATCATCGGCGACCCGGCCAAGGTCAAGAGCGAGGCGCTGCTGCGCGCCTACGGCAGGTTCGTCGAGTCGCTCGGCGGGCGCTACATCACCGCCTGCGACGTCGGCACCTTCAGCGAGGACATGGACGTCGTCGCCCGCGAGTCCCGCCACGTCACCGGCCGCACCCTGGCCCACGGCGGCGCCGGCGACTCCTCGGTGCTGACCTCGTTCGGCGTCTTCCAGGGCATGCGCGCCTCGGCCGAACGGGTCTTCGGCACGCCGTCGCTGCACGGCAGGCGGGTCGGCGTCGAGGGGGTCGGCAAGGTGGGCCACCGCCTGGTCGACCTCCTGCGCGAGGACGGGGCCGAGGTCGTGATCTGCGACGTCGACCCGCGGGCCGTCGAGCGGGTGCGCCAGCGGCATCCGGAGGTCGAGGTGGTCGCCGACGCCCAGGCGCTCACCACGTCCGACATCGACGTCTTCGCGCCCTGCGCGCTGGGCGGCGCGCTCGACGACGCCACGGTGGCCGGCCTGCGGGCGAAGATCGTCTGCGGCGCGGCCAACAACCAGCTCGCGCATCCCGGCGTCGAGAAGCAGCTGGCCGACCGCGGGATCCTGTACGCGCCCGACTACGTGGTCAACTCCGGCGGCGTCATCCAGGTCGCCGACGAGATCGAGGGCTTCAGCATGGACCGGGCCAGGGCGAAGGCGGCCCAGATCTACGACACGACTCTGAAGATCTTCGGGATCGCGGCGGACGAGGGCGTTCCGCCGGCTGTGGCAGCGGATAGGCTAGCTGAGCGCAGAATGTCGGAAGTCGGGCGTATTAGGGCCATTTGGCTGGGCCACTGACGCCCCGCGCCCATACGACGTACCGAGCTGGGCACAAAACAGGTACGGTAATAGGCGAACGATAGGCTGACGTCCAAAGTCAGGCGGCGTCAGTGTGTGGTGCGTTAGCGACGAGGGGTCGGGGACGACCCCACACGAGGGGGTCGAGCCAATGGGGCGCGGCCGAGCAAAGGCCAAGCAGGTCAAGGTTGCTCGCCAGCTGAAGTACAACAGCGGTGGCACGGATCTTGACCGTCTGCGCGACGAACTCGGGGTCAGCGACTCCGGCAACGACGACGCCGACGACCTCAACGATGAGCTGGCGGATCGCTATGCCGATTACGCCGATGACTACGGTTCCGGGGACGACGAAGACGGCCGTTCTTCCGGCCGCCGATAGCCGTTCTTCAGAGTGACGTGGCCGAGGGTCCGGCGTGTGCCGGATCCTCGTTCATGAGCGTCGGGCCCCACGGGCAACCGTGGGGCTTTCGTCACGCTTGCGTGCGGTCGAGAAAGTCCGCGACCAGCGGCGCGATCTCAGGGAGCCGGTCCTCCAGCGCGAAGTGCCCGGTGTCGAGCACGTGCAGCTCGGCGTCCGGCAGGTCCCGCAGATAGGCGTGCGCGCCCGGTTCCGAGAAGAAGGCGTCGTTGCGGCCCCACACGATCAGCGTGGGCGGCCGGTGGCGGCGCAGCCATGCCTGCCAGTCGGCGTAGAGCGCGAGGTTGGAGCGGTAGTCGAGCGCGAGCGCGAGCTGGGCTTCCCGGCGTCCGGGCAGGTCCAGGAAGTGCTGGTCGAGGGTCCATCCGTCGGGTGCGACCGCTGAGACGTCCGACGCGCCGCCCTCGTACTGGCCGCGCGTGACGGGCAAGGTGAACAGGTCGCCCAGGCTCTCCGCGGGCGCGTGGATGGTGGTGCGCGCCAGGTCCGACAGGCCCTCGTCGTAGGCGTTGGCGTTCTGGACGATCAGGCCGGCGATCCATTCGGGGTGCCGGGTGGCCAGGCGGAAGCCGACGGGGCCGCCGAAGTCGAAGGCGTACCAGACGAAGCGGTCGAGCCCGATCTTCTGCACGAAACCCTCGACCACGTCGGCCAGGCGGTCGAAGGAGTAGACGAAGTCGCCGGGGGCCTCGGTGTGGCCGAAGCCGGGATAGTCCGGCGCGATCAGGCGGTAGCGCGTGCCCAGGGCGTCCATCAGGCGTCTGTACTGGTGGGAGGCCGAGGGGAAGCCGTGCAGCAGGAGCACGGGGATGCCGTCGCGCGGGCCCGCCTCCCGGTAGAACACCTGCACGCCTGCCACGTCCACGAAACCGTGGCGGATCTCCGGGATCTCCATGCCTAATGCCTTTCTCGCGCAATGATGCGTTAGTTATAGCGAGCAGACTTCTAACGCGTCAAGGGGGAGATGTAGCATTAGGAACCATGGAGTTCCTGATCGGTGAGCCGCTCGCGCTGGACCTGGTGAACACCCGGGCCCAGGACTTCGACGTCCTCGACACGCCCGAGGTGTTCGGGAACTGGCTCGATCGTCAGGCGGGCCGGCTGATCTCCGTCGGGGGGGCATACACGGCGGACGATCTGGGCGCGGTCCGGGAGTTGCGGGCGCACGTGGCGGCGGCGGTCGACGCCGTGCGCCGGGGCGAGCGACCGGCCGGCGAGGCGGTCGGGGCGATCAACGACGCGATGCGCGCCGCGCCCGCGTACGGGCAGCTGGACGTCACGGACGGCGGGCTCACCAAGGGCGCGCGCAGGGACGGCGACCGGCTGGCCCGCCTGCTCGCGCAGCTCGCCGAGGCCGCGGCCGACCTGCTCACCGATCCGGCGGCGAGCCGGATCAGGGCCTGCGAGGGGCCCCGGTGCCGCATGATCTTCCTGCCCGCCCATCCGCGGCGGCGCTGGTGCTCACCGGAGCTGTGCGGCAACCGGGTGCGCGTCGCCCGCCACTACCAGCGGCACAAGACCGGCTGAACGGGGGCCGGGGTCGAGCCGGCCCCCTTCGGGTCAGCGGTAGCGGGCCTGGCCCGAACCCTGGACGATCTCGCCCAGCACCCACGCGTGCAGACCGCGCTCGGCGAGCAGCCGGATCGCCTCGTCGGCCGAGCCGGGCGCCACCACGGCCGCCATGCCCACGCCGAGGTTGAACGTACGGTCCATGTCCTTCTGGGCGATCTGCCCGTGCCCGGCGAGGACGCCGAAGATCGCCGGCGGGGTCCAGGACGACCGGTCGAGCAGCGCGTCGAGGTGGCCGGGCAGCGACCGCGACAGGTTGGCCTCCAGACCGCCGCCCGTGATGTGCGCGAAGGCGTGCACCTCGGTCGTGCGGGCCAGGTGGAGGCAGTCGAGCGAGTAGACGCGGGTCGGCTCCAGCAGCTCCTCGCCCAGCGGACGGCCCAGCTCGGGCAGCACCGCGTCGAGCGACAGCGACGCCTCGCGCAGCACGTGCCGAACCAGCGAGTAGCCGTTGGAGTGGATGCCGGAGGAGGCCAGCCCGAGGACCACGTCGCCCTCGCGGATCCGGTCGGGGCCCAGCATGGCGTCGGCCTCGACCACGCCGGTGCCGGCTCCGGCCAGGTCGTACTCGTCGGGGCCCATGGCGCCCGGGTGCTCGGCGGTCTCGCCGCCGACCAGCGCCGCGCCGGCCAGCCGGCAGCCCTCGGCCACGCCGCCGACGATCTCGGCGACGCGCTCGGGCACGACCTTGCCGACGGCGATGTAGTCGGTCATGAACAGCGGCTCGGCCCCGCACACCACCAGGTCGTCGAGGACCATGCCGACCAGGTCGATGCCGATCGTGTCGTGCTTGCCGTAGCGCTGGGCGATCATGACCTTCGTGCCCACGCCGTCGGTGGAGGAGGCGAGCAGCGGACGCCGGTAACGCAGCAGCGCCGAGGCGTCGAAGAGCCCGGCGAAGCCGCTGGCGTCGTCGACCACCTCCGGCCGGCGGGCCCGCGCCACCTTGTCCTTCATCAGGGTGACGGCGCGCTCGCCCGCCTCGATGTCGACGCCGGCGGCCTCGTAGGTACTCACGCTTTGCTCTCCAACACGAACTTGCCCACGTTGTCCTGGTCGATGGGGATCGGGTACGAGCCGTCGAAGCAGGCCCGGCAGAGCCGCTCGGCGGGGATGGTGGTGGCCTTGGTCAGGCCCTCCAGGGAGATGTACCCCAGCGAGTCGGCGCCCAGCGAGGCCCGGATCTCCTCGACCGACAGCGAGCCGGCGATCAGCTCGGCGCGGGTCGCGAAGTCGATGCCGTAGAAGCACGGCCAGGCCACGGGCGGCGAGGAGATGCGGACGTGCACCTCGCGCGCCCCCGCCTCGCGCAGCATCTTCACGATGGCGCGCTGGGTGTTGCCGCGCACGATCGAGTCGTCGACGACCACCAGGCGCTTGCCCGCGACGACCTCGCGCAGCGGGTTGAGCTTGAGCCGGATGCCGAGCTGGCGGATGGTCTGCGAGGGCTGGATGAACGTGCGGCCCACGTAGGAGTTCTTCACCAGGCCCTGGCCGTAGGGGATGCCGCTCTCCTCGGCGTAGCCGACGGCGGCCGGGGTGCCGGACTCGGGCGTGGGGATGACCAGGTCGGCCTCGACCGGGTGCTCGCGGGCCAGCACGCGGCCGACCTCGACCCGGGTGACCTGCACGCCGCGGCCCGCGATCGTGGTGTCGGGACGGGCGAGGTAGACGTACTCGAACAGGCAGCCCTTGGGGTCGGGCAGGGCGAACCGGCGGGACCGGACGCCGTCCTCGTCGATGGTGAGCAGCTCGCCGGGCTCGATCTCGCGGACGAACGTGGCGCCCACGATGTCGAGGGCCGCCGTCTCGGAGGCCACCACCCAGCCGCGCTCCAGGCGGCCCAGGACCAGCGGGCGGATGCCCTGCGGGTCGCGGGCCGCGTAGAGCGTCTTCTCGTCCATGAACACCAGCGAGTACGCGCCCTTGACCTGCGGCAGCAGCTCGGCCGCCGAGTCTTCGATGGAACGCGTGCGATCCTGGGCGAGCAGCGAGGCCAGGACCTCGGTGTCGGTGGTCGCCCGGGTGGAGCCGGGAGCCAGGCGCTCGGCCAGCTCCGGCGTGTTGATCAGGTTGCCGTTGTGCGCGAGCGCGAGCCCGCCGACCTCGGTGGAGCTGAGGGTCGGCTGCGCGTTCTCCCACACGCTCGAACCGGTGGTGGAGTAACGGCAGTGGCCGATGGCCAGGTGGCCGCGGAGGGTGCCCAGCACCGACTCGTCGAAGACCTGGGCCACCAGGCCCATGTCCTTGTAGACGAGGATGCGGCTGCCCTCGCTGACCGCGATGCCCGCGGACTCCTGGCCGCGGTGCTGCAACGCGTACAGCCCGTAGTAGGTGAGTTTGGAAACTTCCTCGCCTGGCGCCCAGACGCCGAAGACGCCACAGGCGTCTTTGGGTGCGCGGTCGTGGGGGTCCAGGTCATGGCCGAGCCGGCCGTCGCCCTTCAGCACATGCCTCAGTTTAGGTTGCGGGCTTCCGTGCTCGCACACCCGGGTGCTCCATCAGCCGGCGTGGGACGATCTGCCGGCGTTGGATCCGTCGCGGACGAACTCTCCGGTGACGTTGCGGTTCGCCGCCGATCCGAGGAAATGGATCAGCGCCGCCATGTCGTCGGCGGTCGAGAGCCGGCGGCTCGGCGTGCGGGCCGCGACGCGGTCGAGGGCCTCCTGGGTGACCGGGCGCTCGGCCTCGGTGATCGTGAGCCCGGCCACGGCCACGTTGACCAGCACGCCGTCCCTGCCGGCCTCCCAGGCCAGGGCGCGGGCCATGCCGTGCAGGGCCATCTTGGCGGTGCCGTACGGGCCGGGGCCCGGCTGGCCCTCCTCGGCGGCGCCCGAGGAGACGAAGACGATCCGGCCGAAGCCGTTCCTCCGCATCCCGGGCAGGACGGCCTGGACGAGCAGGGCGTTGCCGACGACGTTCGCGTGCAGGGCGGCCGTCCATTCGGCGGCGGGCACGTCCTCGAAGCTCATGCTGTTGGGCATGATCGTGCCCCAGCGGACGGCGTTGAGCACGAGGGCGTCCACCGGGCCCGCCTGGGCGGCGGCGGGCGCGATGGTGGCGTGGTCCTCCAGGTCCAGGTGGACGGCCGCCGCCTGGCCGCCCGCCTCCTCGATGCGCTTGACGACCTCGGCGGCGCGGCCGGGGCCGGTGTTGTAGGTGATCGTGACCCGCGCGCCGGCCCTGGCGTAGGCGAGCGCGGTGGCGGCGCCGATGCCGGAGGAGCCGCCGGTGATGAACGCGTGCATGAGGTTGCCTCTCTTGATTAGCCGACTAATTAGCCAGCTAAGTCGCTTTTGGGCGCTGGAGGCAAGGGGGTTTCGCTCTCGGTGAAGAGGGTTACTGCGGGATGGCGCGGACGAGGCGGGACAGCAGGGCGCGTTCGGTGTCGTCCAGGCCGTGCTGGAGTTCTTCGTCGGTCCTGGCCCAGATCTCCTCGACCGGCTCGCGCAGCGCCTTGCCCGCCTCCGTCAGGTGCACGCGGCCCACCCGCGGGCGGTCGGGGTCGGGGGAGCGGTGGACGAAGCCCGCGCGCTCCAGGCGCTGGAGGGTCTTGGTGACGGTCGGGGGCTCCACGCCCAGCCGGGCGATCAGCTCGCCCTGGGTGAGGCCGTCCTGCCGCCACAGCTGGTTGAGCAGCAGCTCCTGGCCCGTGTGCAGGCCCAGTGGCGCCAGGGCGGCGGCCATCCGGTTGCGGTGGGTCTTCATGACCATGATCAGGGCGTACGTCAGGGTCTCGTCCAGCATGCACTCATCTTGCCCGCCGCCTGCCGCTTTGGCGCATGGTGACCCAAGGATGGCGCCCGTCTTACCGTGTCGTGCGCTTTAGCCGATGCCCTCCGCGAAAAGGTGAAGTATCCGGCATGCAGACCCGTCGGGAGACGCAGACGTGACCACACCTGGGGACCCCAACGAACCCCGCGAGGGGCAGGACCCGCAGCACCCCGAAGGCCACCCCCGCGAGGGCCGGCCCGAATCCGCGCCGCCGCAGCACACGCCCGAATGGTGGCGGGAGGGAACGGCCGAGGAGGAGCCGCCCGCGCCTGAGGAGGATCGGCCTGCGCCTGAGGAGGAGCCGCCGGAGATCGGGCCGTACGAGGGCGGCCCGACGAGCAACGAGTGGCGTCCGAGCGAGTGGGCCGTCGGCGGCCCGCCCGGCGCCGGGCCGACCGGCGGCGCGGGCACCCCGGAGGGCTGGACCGCCCCCGACCACGAACACGCCCCTGGTCACGAGCACGCGCCTGGGCACGAACACGCGCCTGGACACGAGCACGCCGCTGGTCACGAGCACGGCGCTGGTCATGCGGACACTCCGCAGGGCGCGGCATCCGGCGAAGGCGCCGGTCCCGGAGAGGCAGGCCGGTCGGGCGGCGGGCGGCACGAGGGTGGGCGGTCTGAGGGCGAAGGAGCTGGGGGGCAGCCCGGGGGTGGGCGGTGGGCGGATGAGTGGCCGTTCGAGGAGGAGCGGGAGGGCGAGGAGCCGATCGCGCCCGTGCCGCCCGTGGTGCCACCGCCGCCACCTGACGTGCCGCCGTCGCACGAGCCCAGGCCCGGAGGCCGTCCCGACCATCCCGACCTGCCCACCTCGCCCGAGACGCCGGGACCGGCCGAGGGCGGCGCCGGCAGGACGCGGTGGTCCGGCGGGGACGCCGAGGAGACGCAGGTCTATCCGGTGCCCGGCGGCACCCCGGCCTATCCGGGCTGGGGCACGCAACCGGACGAGGAGCCGAGCCGCCCCGCGCCCTCCCGGTACGAATACGGCGACGTGCCCACCTTCGAGCCCCCGCCCACCGGCACCCACGCGGCCAGGGGCCCCGAGGAGCCGGGCGGCGCGGAGGGCGCTGAGGGGGCCGGGGGCATCGCAGGCGCGCCGGACTTCCGGAGCCCGCCGGGCGAGGGCACACCGGGCCAAACCGGCACCCCTGCGCCAGGAGGTGCGGAAGCCCCAGAAGGCGCCGAAGGCCGTGGCGGCGCCGTAGGCCCAGGTGCCACAGCCGGCGCGGGAGGCGTGACGCCGACCCCCGGAGGCGCGGGTGTGCCGCCAGGAGGACGTGGCGCGCCTTACGGGGGCGAAGGAGCTTACGGCGGGCCGGGGGCGCCGTACGGGGGCGAGGGAGCCTACGGAGGCCCCTCAGCGCCCGGCGGCGGTGGCGGCCCAGCGGCATCCGGCGGGCCCACAGCGTATGGCGGGCCGACGGCGCCCGGCGGAGGCGGCGAGGGGCCCTATGGCGGGCCAACAGCGTATGGCGGGCCGACTGCGTCCGGCGGCGGGGAGGGGCCCTATGGGGGGCCGGGATCCGGTGGCGAGGGGCCCCATGGGGGGCCGGGATCTGGCGGCGGCGAGGGGGGCTACGGGGGGCCGGCGGCCGGGGGGTCCTATGAGGGGGCTCCGGGGGCGTACGAGGCCGGGGGCCGGGACGCGTCCGTTCCCGGCACCACGCCCTCCAGCCCCTACGGCGGCCCGCCCGGTTACGGCCCGCCGCCGGGAGCCCCTGCCTACGGCCAGTACAGCCCCTACGGCGCCCAGCCGACCGCGCCACCGGGCAGCGGCCTGGCCACCGCCTCGCTGGTGCTGGGCGTGGCGAGCCCGTTCCTGGTGTTCGTCTGCTTCACCGGCGTGCTCACGGCGATCCTGTCGATCGTCTTCGGCTGTGTGGCGCTCGCCAAGCGGGTGGGCAGGGGCAGGGCCATCGCCGGGATCGTGATCAGCGCGCTGTCGCTGGTGTTGTTCGCGATCGTCGCGATCTGGTTCTGGAAGGTGGTCCAGGAGTGCGGCCAGCTTCCCGGCCAGCTCGCCGACCAGTGCTTCGAGAGCAGGTTCCCCTGGATGGGCAAGGGCCGCTAGAGCGGCAGATGGGCTGACAGGTCGGCGCGGGAGCCGCTCGCCGCGACCGAGCCCCTGGCCATGGCCTCGTCCCAGGTCAGCCGGCCGAGCGCGAGCTCCAGCCAGGTGCGGGCGTCGGTCTCCACCACGTTCGGCGGCGTGCCGCGGGTGTGGCGGGGGCCGGGGACGGCCTGGACGGCCGCGTAGGGCGGCACGCGCACCTCGACCGTGCGGCCGGGAGCCGCGGCGGCCAGCTTCTCCAGCAGGTGGCGCACCGCCTGCCTGGCCGCGTCGCGCTCGGGGGCGAGCCCGCGGTCGTAGGCGGTCAGCACCGCGGCGACCAGGGCGTCGGGCAGGGCGGAGGCGGGGCCGTCGTAGGGCGGTTCGTCGAGGGCGACGAGCTGGCCGTCGAGGGCCGCGCGCAGCTTCTCCGGGTCCATCTTGCGTGGTGGCACGGGTCCATTGTCTCGCGGCAAGCGTTCATCGGGGCGGAGGTCGTCGTTCACCCCGGGTTTCGTTGACGACCGTAACGTCCCCGCCGTACAACCGCGCACATATCTGGAGGACCTGTGGCGAACCCTGAGGCGGGGCGGCTGCTGCCGCTGCTTTCCACCCCGCACAAAGGTGGCCGATCCGCTCTGACCTGTCAGTTCCGTTGCGGGAACGCGTGCGCGCACGACGTGGCCAACACGACGGGCAACGCCTACTTCGGCGACGTGGTGAAGGAGGCGCTGACGCGCCGCGGCGTGCTGCGCGCGGGCGCGCTCGGCGCGCTGGTGGCGGGCGTGGGCGTGGCGGGCGCGGTCCCGGCGCTCGCCGACGAGCCGGCGGCCGAGACCGCCGCCGCGCCGGTCGCGGTGGGCGGGCGCGGCCCGGCTGAGATCGCCTTCACCCCGGTGCCGCCGAACAAGGACGACGCGCTGCGCATCCCCGACGGCTACAACTCCTCCGTGGTCGTGCGCTGGGGCGACCCGGTGCTGCACGACGCGCCGGCCTTCGACTTCGACCACCAGACGGCCGACGCCCAGAACAAGCAGTTCGGCTACAACTGCGACTACGTGACGTTCTTCCCGATGGGCCAGAACCGCGGCCTGCTGTGGGTGAACCACGAGTACACCGACGAGAACCTGATGTTCCGCGGGTACACGGGCGGCGCGGCCGCGACCGAGGAGCAGATCAGGATCGCGCTGGCCGCGCACGGCGGCTCGGTCGTGGAGATCGAGCGGGCGCACGGCACCGGCGAGTGGAAGCTCACCACCAAGGGCCGCCGCCGCTACAACCGGCGCGTCACCGCGCAGACGCCGATGCGCTTCTCCGGCCCCGCCGCCGGTCACGCCCTGCTCAGGACGGCCGCCGATCCGAAGGGCCTGGCGCCGGTCGGCATGCTGAACAACTGCTCGGGCGGTTCCACCCCGTGGGGCACGGTCCTGACCGCCGAGGAGAACTTCGACCAGTACTTCGTCAACGGCGACAAGGTGCCCGAGGCGCAGCGGCCGTACATCTCGCGTTACACGATCACGACGGGCACCCCGGCGAGCAGCCGCCGCTTCGACCGGGTCGAGGAGCGCTTCGACCTGGCCAAGCACCCGAACGAGGCCAACAGGTTCGGGTGGATCGTGGAGATCGACCCGTTCGACCCCGACTCCACGCCGATCAAGCGCACCGCGCTCGGCAGGTTCAAGCACGAGGCCGCCAACACCACCCTGGCCGCGGACGGCCGTCTGGTCGTCTACATGGGTGACGACTCGCGCTTCGAGTACATCTACAAGTTCGTCTCCAAGGACCGGTACATCCCGGGCTTCGACCGTCACAACCGCACCCTGCTGGACGAGGGCACCCTGTACGTCGCCAGGTTCACCGGCGACAGCCCGGCCGCCGAGATCGACGGCTCCGGCAAGCTGCCCTCCGACGGTCTGTTCGACGGCTCCGGCGAGTGGCTCCCGCTGGTGTCGGGCGACAGGTCGTACGTGGACGGCATGACCGCCGCCGAGGTGCTGATCTACACGCGAAGCGCGGCCGACAGGGTCAAGGGCGGCGCGACCAAGATGGACCGTCCGGAGGACATGGAGCGCAACCCGGTCACCGGCGGCGTCTACGTGGCCCTGACCAACAACTCCAACCGCACCGCCGCCCAGGTGGACGAGGCCAACCCGCGCCCGTCCAACAAGCACGGTCACATCCTGGAGGTGGCCGAGCGGAACAACGACGCGGGCGAGACCACCTTCGCCTGGTCGCTCCCGCTCGTCTGCGGCGACCCGAATGACCCCGCGACCTACTTCGCCGGCTTCGACAAGACCAAGGTCTCGCCGATCTCGTGCCCGGACAACGTGACGTTCGACGCCGACGGCAACCTGTGGATCTCCACCGACGGCAACCAGCTCGGCAGCAACGACGGCCTGTTCGTCATGCCGGTGCGCGGCTCCGACCGCGGCCACCTGCGCCAGTTCCTCACGGTCCCGCTCGGCGCCGAGACCTGCGGCCCGCTGGTCACCGCGGACCAGAAGAGCGTGTTCGTGGCCGTGCAGCACCCGGGCGAGATCGACGGCGCGACCCCGGAGAACCCGGCCAGCCGCTGGCCCGACGGCGACCAGCCGCGCCCGTCGGTGGCGGTGGTCTGGCACGGCAGGGGCAAGAAGATCGGCAGCTGATCCCCGGTAAAACCAGTTGACCTCAAGTTAACTTGAGGAAATAGTCTCCCGTGCATGAGCATGGAAGTGACCGCCTGGCATCAGCTTTACTCGATGAACAACCGGCCGGAGCGTCGCCCGCTGAACAGGGCGACGCTCCGGCGTATCGGCGGGTTCGCTCGTCCCCACCGCCGCAGGATCGTGCTGTTCCTGGTGCTCAGCGTGGTGCTGGCGGGTCTGGCCGTGGTGTCGCCGCTGCTCGCGGGACGGGTGGTCGACGCGATCTTCAACGGTGAGCCGCTCGGCGTGGTGGTCGTGGTCGCGGTGCTGATCGCGGGCCTGGCGCTCGCCGAGGCCGGGCTCGGCCTGCTGAACCGCTGGCAGTCGGCCACCATCGGCGAAGGGCTGATCCTCGACCTGCGCACGGCGGTCTTCGACCACGTGCAGCGCATGCCGGTCGCGTTCTTCATGCGGACGCGCACCGGGGCGCTGGTGAGCCGGTTGAACAACGACGTGATCGGCGCGCAGCGGGCCTTCACCGACACCTTGTCCAGCGTGGCGGGCAACCTGGTGCAGCTCGTGCTGACGCTCACCGTGATGATCGGCATCTCGTGGCAGATCACGCTGCTCGCGCTGCTGCTCCTGCCGGTGTTCGTGCTGCCCGCGCGCCGGATGGGCGTCAGGATCGCGCGGCTGCGGCGCGAGGCCGCCGACCACAACGCCGCCATGGGCACCCAGATGACCGAGCGGTTCTCCGCGCCGGGCGCGACCCTGGTGAAGCTGTTCGGCCGTCCGGCGCGCGAGTCGGCCGAGTTCGCCGCGCGGGCGCGGCGGGTGCGCGACATCGGCGTGCGCTCGGCCATGAACCAGTCGGTGTTCGTCACGGCCCTGACCCTGGTCTCGGCGCTCGCGCTGGCCCTCGTCTACGGCCTCGGCGGCTTCTACGCCCTGCGCGACCAGCTCGAACCCGGCGCCGTGGTGTCGCTGGCCCTGCTGCTGACCCGCCTCTACGCGCCCCTGACCGCCCTGGCCAGCGCCCGGGTGGACGTGATGAGCGCCCTGGTCAGCTTCGAGCGCGTCTTCGAGGTGCTCGACCTCAAGCCGCTGATCCAGGAGCGCGCGGACGCCCGCGACGTCCCCGAGGGCCCGGTCGCGGTCGAGTTCGACGACGTGCGCTTCGCCTACCCCGCCGCCGACAAGGTGTCGCTGGCCTCGCTGGAGGAGGTCGCCACGCTGGACTCGCGGGGCGGCGAGGAGGTGCTGCACGGCATCTCGTTCACGGCCCTGCCGGGCCAGATGGTGGCGCTGGTGGGCTCGTCGGGGGCCGGCAAGTCCACGATCGCCCAGCTGCTGCCCAGGCTGTACGACGTCGACTCCGGCGCGGTCCGCCTCGGCGGCGTGGACGTACGGGACCTGACCTTCGACGCCATCCGCGACACCCTCGGCATGGTCACCCAGGACGGCCACCTCTTCCACGACACGATCAGGGAGAACCTGCTGCTGGCCAGGCCGGCGGCGAGCGAGGAGGAGATCTGGGACGCCCTGTCCAGGGCCCGGCTGCGGACGCTGATCGAGTCGCTGCCCGACGGCCTGGACACCGTGGTCGGCGAGCGCGGCTACCGGCTGTCCGGCGGCGAGCGCCAGCGGCTGACGATCGCCCGGCTCCTGCTGGCCAGGCCGCGCGTGGTGATCCTGGACGAGGCCACCGCCGCGCTCGACTCCACCTCCGAGGCGGCCGTGCAGGAGGCCCTGGGGGAGGCGCTGGCGGGCCGGACCGCCGTGGTGATCGCGCACCGGCTGTCGACCGTGCGGGCGGCCGACCAGATCCTGGTGATCGAGGACGGCCGCGTGGCCGAGCGGGGCACGCACGCCGAACTGCTGGCCATGGGCGGCCGCTACGAGGAGCTGTACCGCACTCAGTTCGACGAGCCGACGGTCGCCGGGGCGGTGGCCTGAGGCTCGTCCGGCACCGGCGGGCGGCGGGACGGGCGCAGCGCGTACAGGCCGAGCGGGACGGCGGCCAGCACGATCACCGCCGCGATGACCAGCGTGAACTGGTAGGCGTCGAGGAAGGCGGCCAGCGGGGGCCGGTCGCTCCCGCTCTGGCGGGAGCTGAGGATCGCGCCCAGCACGGTGATGCCGAGCAGGCCGAACACCTCGCGCGAGACGTTCAGCACGCCTGAGGCCACGCCGGCCCTGTCCTTGGGCAGGCCGCCGAGGATCGCCGAGGTCAGCGGCACCAGCAGGCCGCCGCCGAGGCCGTAGAGCAGGAACCAGGGGGCGACGTCGGCGTAGTCGCCGTCGGCCCCGACGCCGGAGATCAGGTAGATCGCCGCGCCCATGAGCGCCATGCCCAGCGCCACCGTGCGGCCGGTGCCCAGCCGCGCGGAGATCCGCTGCGAGGTGATGGCGACGACCGCCATGACCAGGGCCATCGGCACGAACGCCAGGCCGGCCTGCGTGGGGGAGAAGCCGAGCACGTTCTGCAGCCACAGGGCGCTGAAGAAGTAGATGCCGAACACGCCGAACGACCAGATGCCCATGGTCAGCGCGCCGCCGGTGAACACCCGCGAGCGGAAGAGCGACAGGTCGATCATCGGGCGCTCGGACCGCGTCTCGACCAGCGCGAACGCCACGGCGGCCGCCGCCGCGAGCCCGAACGCGGCCAGGATCTCGGCCGACGTCCATCCGGCGCGGTCGCCCTCGATGAGCGCGTAGGTCAGGGAGACCAGCGCGAGCGCCGAGGTGGCCAGGCCGGGCAGGTCGAGCCGGTGCCGGCGGCGGGTGAAGTCGGGCCGGACCGCCCACAGGGCCAGGCCGAGGGTGGCGATCCCGATCGGCACGTTGATCAGGTAGATCCAGCCCCAGTGCAGGTGCTCGCTGATGAAACCGCCGGCCGCCGGGCCGAGCGCCATGGACAGCGCCCCCGACGCGCTCCAGATGCCCACGGCCCTGCCGCGCTCGGCGGGCTCGGGGAAGATCTGGCTGATCAGGGTGAGCGACGTGGGCGTGAGCAGCGCCGCCCCCACGCCCTGGACGGCCCGCGCCGCGATCAGCGCGCCGCCCGAGGTGGCCAGCCCGGCGCCCAGCGAGGCCGCGGTGAAGACGGAGAGCCCGGCCAGGAACACCACGCGGGCCCCGAACAGGTCCGCGAGCCGGCCGCCGACCAGCATGAGCCCGGCGAAGACCAGGATGTACGAGCTCACGATCCACTCCAGCCCGGAGATCGTCAGCCCGAGCTCCCGCTGGATCGTCGGCAATGCGACGTTCCCCACGTTGTTGTCGAGATAGGTCATGAAGGTGCCCAATGTCACGGCACCCAGCGCCCACCATCGCATGTCGCCAACCTCCTATACGCCGTACTTGTACGTCGTACAGTTCAACTTGTACGGCGTATAGTTGTCAACCGTGATGGGAAAACTGGACGCGCGGACCATCGCCGAGCGGGCGCTGGAGATCGGCGACACCGAAGGGCTCGACGCCGTGACGATCCGCCGGCTGGCGACCGACCTGGGCGTGACGCCGATGGCCCTCTACTGGCACTTCAAGAACAAGGACCAGCTCCTGGTCGGCATGGCCGACCACCTGGTCGGCGGCTTCGTGCCGCAGCCGGCCGACGAGCGGCCCTGGCAGGAGCAGCTCCGCGACCTGACCCACGGGCTCATCAGGACCCTGCGCACCCATCCCTGCGCCAAGAACGTCATCGAGCAGATCGACCCGATCTCCGTCCCCAACTTCCTGGTCGTCTGGGACAAGGCGCTGGGCCTGGCCCGTACGGCCGGGTTCGACGTGGAGGAGAGCTGCCTGATCACCAAGTACCTGCTGCAGAGCGCCCTGTCGATCGCCGACGCGCCCGTGCACTTCAAGGCCGGCCGGACCGGCGAGGAGATCGCCGAGATGGTCAGGGTCAAGCGGGCCGGCCTCCAGTCGCTGCCGCCCGAGAGGTACCCGTACCTGGTCGAGATGGCCTCACCGCTGGTCGCGGGCGCCGACCCGGCCTTCTACGACTCCTTCGGCGTCGATCTCGTGCTGCGCGGCATCGAGGCGCTGGCCGCCGAGCGCTAGGGTCGGGATCATGCCTTTCGAGCTGGTCTGCGAGATCGAACCGCCCACCAAGCCCGATCTGAAGCGCGTACGCCACCAGATCGGCACGCTCAGCCAGGTCGCCCATTCCTTCCTGATCCCCGACAACCACATCGGCCGGGCCACCGTGTCCAGCGTGGCCGTGGCCCACGAGGTCGAGGCGATGGGCGGGCGCAGCATCGCCTGTCTCAACTCCCGCGACCGCAACCTGCTCGGCTTCCACCGCGACCTGCTGACGGCCGCGGCGTACGGCGTCGACCAGTTCCTGTTCGTTCACGGCGACAAGCCCGCCAGCGGTAGCCGGACCAGCGACCTGACGGTCCGCTCGATGATCGAGGAGGCCAGGGGCTTCTCACCGGCCTTCCGCGTCGGCGCGGCGGCCGGTCTGCGCCCGCTGCCCGCCTGGAAGCGCGCGGCCGACTTCCTGTTCGCCCAGGTCAGCTTCTCGGTCGAGGCGCAGGTCCGGTGGCGCGAGGCCAACCAGGTCGACGTGCCGGTCTACGCGGGCGTCATGGTGCTGGCCAGCGAGCGCCACGCCCGTACGCTGGCCGCCGCCATCCCCGACATCGCCCTGCCCGGCGAGCTGGTCGAGCGGGTGGCCGCCGACCGCATGGCGGGCGTCGAGGCGGCCTGCGAGCAGGTGTTCGCGCTGCGCGACTCGGGCGCGTTCGACGGCGTGCACCTCATCCCGGTCTCGCGCTACCGCGACGTGGAGTCGAGGCTCGCCGGAGCCCTCTGAGACCGGGCGAGCGCGGCCAGCACCGCGCCGGCCAGCGCCACGGCGAACAGCACCGCGTACGCCCGCTGGAAGCCGTCCATGAGCTGTCCGACGGCCACCGGGGAGAGCGTGGACAGCGTGCCCGCGTACACCTGGGCGCGCAGCGCCGGGCCCACGGAGCTGGTCACGACACTGAGCGACAGGCCCACGCTGATCACGATGCCGACGTTCATGATCATGACTCGGAAGCCGTTGACCACGCCCAGGCTGCCGCTCGGCAGGGCGGCCATCACCTGGGTGGTGTTGCCGGTCAGGAACGTCCCGCTGCCGCAGCCGGCCACGAACAGGGCGATCCCCGTCACCCAGTACGGCGTCGCCGGGTCGGCCGTCAGCATGAGCGCGCCCAGCCCCAGCGCGCTCATCGCCGCGCCGCCGATCGACAGCCCGTACGGCGAGACCCGCGGCCCGAGCAGGCCCGCGATCGGCGAGGCCAGCCCGATGCCCACCGGCACCGGCAGCACGCTCAGCCCGGCCGAGAACGCGTCGAGCCCGCGCGCCGCCTGGAAGTAGAGCGCGACCACGAGGATCAGCGCGGAACGCGCGAGCGCGTTGCAGAAGGAGGCCAGGTTGGCGTAGGCCAGCAGCCGGCCGCCGAACAGCCGCAGGTCCAGCACCGGGTTGGTCGAGCGCCGCTCGGCCAGCACGATCAGCGGCACCAGCAGCACGAACAGCGCCGCCCCCGTCAGGACGACCGGGCTGGTCAGGCCGCCCGACCCGGCCTCGTTGACCGCCAGCAGCACGGCCGACAGCGCGGCGAACACCAGCACGTTGCCGAGCGCGTCCACCGGCTGCCTGGGCCTCTTCGGCATCTTGCGTAAGATCACCGCGCCCCAGCCGAGCGCGATCAGCCCGGCGGGCACGTTCACCCAGAAGATCCACTGCCAGCCGGCGGTCTCGGCGATCAGGCCGCCGAGCGTCGGACCGGCGAGCTGGGCCACCGACAGCGTGCCGATGTAGACGCCCATGCCCTGGCTGAGCCGTTCGGGCGGGAACGCGTCGGTGATGATCACCGTGCCGTTGGCCAGGATCATGGCCGAGCCGATCGCCTGGAGCACGCGCATGCCGACCAGGAACCAGACGTCCGGCGACAGCCCGGCCAGCAGCGAGGCCACCGTGAACAGGGCGAAGCCCGCCAGGTACACCTCGCGCCGGCCGAGCAGGTCGGCGACCCGCCCGAAGAACACCAGGCTCGCGGTGTTGACCAGCAGGAACGCCAGCAGGATCCATCCCGACTGCGTCGCGTCGGCGTGGAAGTGCCGCACGACGGTCGGCAGCGCCACGTTGAGCGTGCTGCCGGCGATGCCGATGAGGACGAGGCCCAGGCTGGTGACCGAGCACACGCGCCAGGCGTAGCGCATGCGGGTGCCGGCTTCGGGGGTGACCGCGACCATGCCTCCCACTATGACGTACGTCGTACGTCCGTTTTGTACCAGGGGTCACCTGGCTCGCCTGCGTAACCCCTCGACGTCGTGGATGACCACCCGCCGCCGGCCGGTCTCGATGAGACCGCGGTCGCGCAGGGTCCGCAGCGCCTTGCTGACCGCCTCCCGCGAGGAGCCCGTCCAGCCGGCCAGCTCGTCCTGGCTGAGCGGCAGGGCCACCCGCACGCCGGTGCTGGTGGGCTCGCCGTACCGGTCGGCCAGTTCGAGCAGCCGGGTCGCCACCCGGCCGGTGGTGTCGAACGCGCCGTACTCGACCCGCTTGCGGTCGGCGTCGCGCAGCCGGCCGACGAGGAGCTGCAGGAGCAGGACGGCGATGCGGCCGTGCGCGGCCAGGAAACCGCTGAAGTCGCGGACCACGATGCCCTGGATCGGCTCCAGCGCGGTCACGGTGGCCGAGCGCGGCGAGCCGTCCACGGCCGACATGTCGCCCAGCAGCGCCCCCGGGCCGCGGACCGCGAGGACCACCTCGGTGCCGCTGCTCGTGTGCGAGGACACCTTGACCCGGCCCTGCGTCAGCACGAGCACCCAGTCGGCCGCGTCGCCCTCGGTGATCACCGTCGTGCCGCGGTCCCATCGGCGCGGGCGCCCGGCGGCTCGCAGCGCCTCGACCTCCTCGGCGGTGAGCAGGGAAAGGAACTCGCCGGGCTCTGGATCCATGCGCCGATTATGTACGTACGGCTATTGCCGTTCTATGGCATTCCAGTCAGAACGTACGCGGCCACGAGTTCTTCCCTGCCCTTCAGGCTGAGCCGGCCGAGGGCGTTCACCGAGGCGTCGCGGCCGAGCTGCCTGAGGGTCGTCTCGCCGATCACCACCGTCCCCGGCTCGGCCAGGGCCTGGAGCCTTGCGGCCACGTTGACGCAGTCGCCCATCGCGTTGAAGCCGCGTAACTCGGGGCTGCCGATGTTGCCGACCAGCGCGGGGCCGGTGTTGACGCCCACCCGGAAGGTCGGCCACTCCACCTCGCCGACGCGTTTCCAGGCCATCTCCTCGGCCACCTCGGCGGCGGCCCGCTGCATCTCCAGTGCCGCCCGGCAGGCCGCCCTGGCGTGACCGGCCTGCGGGGCGGGCGCGTTGAACAGGGCCAGCATCGCGTCGCCGACGAACTGCACGATCGTGCCGCCGTTGTTCAGCACGCACGGGACGGCGGCCGTGTGGTAGCGGTTGAGCATCTCGACGATCTCGCCGGGCGCGACCTGCTCGGAGAAGGTGGTGAACCCCTTGAGGTCGGCGAAGAGCGCGGTCAGCTCCCGCAGCTCGCCGCCGAGCGCCGCCCGCGCCGGGTCGGCGAGCAGGGCGTTGGCCACGTCGGGCGACATGTACTGGCGGAAGAGGGTGTCCAGCTCCTGGTAGAGGCGGGCGTTCTCCAGCGAGATGGACAGCTGGCCGGCGAGCGTGGCGGCCAGCGCCTCGTCGTGGCCGCCGCGGCCCACCGGCACCTCCAGCACGCCGGCGAGGTGGCCCCTGACCGTGAGCGGGTAGGCCAGCCGGTGGTCGCGGCGGATCGGGCCGTCGCCCTCGAACTCGTACGCGCGGGAGCCGATCTGGGTCTTCCCCTCCGACACCAGTGCGATCTTGACGTCTCCGTACGCCTGCCTGACCCGGTCGAGCGCGGTGGTCAGCAGCTCGCCCTCCGGCAGGCCCACACGGGTCTGCGCGCTCACCGCCACCAGCGCGGCCAGCCGCTCCGACAGCTCCCGCTCGTGGGCCAGCGCCGTCCCGGCCCGGTCGAGCACGGCGGTCTGGCTCTCGTTCAGCCGGAACTTGCCCGACAACCGGGCCGCGGCCAGCGGCTCGCCCCGGCGTACGTGCTCGACCAGCTCCTCCAGGGCCTGGTCGTAGTCCTGCTGGAGGCGGGCGACGGTCGCCGCCAGCGTCACCGAGTCGAACAGCCCCGCGCTCGACCCCTCGCGCCGGAACTGCAGGTAGGCGCTGTAGGCCACGAACACGAAGGCCAGGGTGAGCAGCGCGTGCCACTCCCACCACGTCAGGTGCCAGTTGAGCTGCGACATCCCGGCGACCATCGCCTCGGCCAGCAGCGCGTACGCGGTGATCAGGCTGACCAGCATGGCCGAGGGGCGGCGGCGGTGGAGCAGGAACATCAGCACGCCGGCCGCGCCGTACAGCAGGACGCCGGGGATCGAGGCCGCGCCCAGCCAGCTCACCGGCGCGACCGGCGGCGGCTGACTGAGCTCGGTCAGCTCGGGCACCAGCGAGACCAGCGCCCACAGCAGCATGAACCCGAACAACACCGCCCGGACGAAGTGCTGCCCCGCGAGCACGCTCCTGGCCGCCCGCTCGCCCAGCGGCAGGGCCGAGGCGAACGCGAACATCGAGGCGATCGTGAGCCCCACCTGCTGCCCCAGGTCGAAGCCCAGCGAGCCGGTCGGCAGGATGATGCCCGGCGTGGCCAGGCCGTGCAGGAGGAAGAAGCCCGCGCTGCTGAGGAACACCATGGAGACCAGGAACAGCCGGGCGTCCTGACGGCGACGCGCGGCCTCGGTGATCAGCCCGCCGAGCGCCACGTTGATCCCGGCCACCGCGACGATCATCCAGAAGTGGCTCGCGTTGTGCTGCCAGACGACGTTGAGGTGTGGCTGGGCGAGCAGCAACCAGAGCCCCAGCAGGGGAAGGGCGAGGTGGATGACCCAGACCACGCCTCGGACGGGCTGCGTGGCCGGCGGCAGGTAGGTGCTGGGCACAGACCCGATTATGCACGCGGGATCGCCGCCGCCAATGCGTCCTTTTACCCACTGCGAGGGCGACAGTCGGTCAATCCGGTCAGTAACCCTCCGTTTCGTGACAAATACGTTATGTAGTTTCTGTCAACCTTTGGAACGGTCGAAACGTGAATCTCATGCACCACATGAGCATCACTTGTTTCCTGGAAGGAAAGCCGTGGCTATCAACGTTCGCGGTGGGCGTACGCTCACCCTCGCCACTGTCGGAGCGCTCGCCGCCTCGCTCCTCGCCGTCGGTGGCGTGGCCACCGCCTCGTCGGCGGCGAGCGAGGTGTACGCCTGCGTGCACAAGAAGACGCGGTACGTCCGCATCGTCAACCCGACCACGCCGTGCCGCAAGACCGAAGAGCGCATCGTGATCGGCGGCAGCACGACGCAGCTGAACGGCGGCACGTCCGGCCCCAAGGGCGACCAGGGCCCCCAGGGCAAGCAGGGCCCGCAGGGCGAGACGGGTCCGGTGGGCCCCCAGGGCAAGCCCGGCCTCCCCGGCAAGGACGGCAAGGACGGCCTCCCTGGCAAGGACGGCCTCCCCGGCAAGAACGGTCAGGACGGCAAGGACGGCGAGCGCGGCCCGGCGGGCCCCCAGGGGCCGAAGGGCGACGACGGCAAGCAGGGCCTCCCCGGCAAGGACGGCCTTCCCGGCAAGGACGGCAAGGACGGCCTTCCCGGCAAGAACGGCCAGGACGGCAAGAACGGCCTTCCCGGCAAGGACGGCAAGGACGGCGAGCGCGGCCCGGCCGGCCCCCAGGGCCCGCAGGGCCCCAAGGGTGAGCCCGGCAAGGACGGCGCCGGCGCCGCCTACACCACCTACACCAACAGCGTGTCCATCACCGGCCTCGGCTCGGAGACCGCCACCTGCAACAACGGCGGCACCCCCACCGGCGGCGGCTTCTCCTTCGGCACCCTGAAGAACGCCGAAGTCCTGGGCAGCTACCCCGGCGCCGGCGGCTGGACGGTGACCGTCGCCAAGGACGACAACGGCGGCGGCAACAACCTCACCGCCGACACGCAGACCACCCAGAGCACCCAGAGCCACGGTGGCGGCAACAACGGCACCAGCGTCTCCGGCAAGGTGTACGTCATCTGCATCAAGAAGGTCTGACAAAGCGGAAAGGGCCGGTTCGGGGGATCACCCCGCACCGGCCCTTCTCGTTGAACGTCAGCCGAACAGCGCCGGCAGCGTCGCCGAGTGGGTCTCGCGGATCTCCTCGACCCCCACCTCGAACACGCCCTCGACCACCAGCGACGCCCCGCCGGTGACGCCGAGCCCGTAGCACGGCACCTCGTGCCGCCCGCACAGCGCCGCGAACTCCTCGAACGCCTCCGGCCGCACCGCGACCAGGGCCCGCGCCGCCGACTCGCTGAACAGGTCGGTGAACGGCTCGCCGCTCAGCGCCACCGTGGCCCCGATGCCGCGGGCCAGGCACGACTCGGCCAGCGCCACGGCCAGCCCGCCGTCGGACAGGTCGTGCGACCCCTCCAGCAGCCCGCGGGCAGCGGCCTCGACCAGCACCGTCGCCAGCGCCTGCTCGGCCTCCAGGTCGGCGTGCGGCGGCAGGCCGCCCAAGTGGCGGTGGGCCACGTGCGCCCACTCCGAGCCGCCGAACTCCTCGGCGGTGTCGCCGAGCAGCACCACCCGCAGCCCCTCGGCGGTGAAGCCGGACGGCACCCGCTTGGCCACGTCGTCGATGACGCCGAGCACGCCCACGACCGGCGTGGGGTTGATGGCCGTCGAGCCCGTCTGGTTGTAGAAGGAGACGTTCCCGCCGGTCACCGGCACGCCGAGGGTGCGGCAGGCGTCGGCGAGCCCGCGTACGGCCTCGGCGAACTGCCACATCACCTCGGGGTCCTCCGGCGAGCCGAAGTTGAGGCAGTTGGTGACGGCCAGCGGCTTGGCGCCGGTCACGGCCACGTTCCGGTACGCCTCGGCCAGCGCCAGCTGCGCCCCCGCGTAGGGGTCGAGCTTGGCGTAACGGCCGTTGCCGTCGGTGGACAGCGCGATGCCCCGCGTCGTCGGCTCGGCTCCGGCGATGACCTCGGAGATGCGCAGCATCCCGGCGTCGGCGGGCTGGGCCAGCACGGTGTTGGAGCGGACGTAGCGGTCGTACTGGGAGGTCACCCACTCCTTGGAGGCCAGGTTGGGCGAGCCGAGGAGCTGCAGCAGGGTGGCCCGCAGGTCGTCGGGGCGCGCCAGCCGGTCGGGGGCGTCGGCGTTGAGCGCGGCCTGCCCGGCCGGCTCGTGGTAGGGACGCTCGTAGACCGGGCCCTCGTCGGCGGCGGTGCCCGGCGGGATGTCCACGATGACCTCGCCGTCCCAGGTCATGACCAGGCGGCCGGTGTCGGTGACCTCGCCGATGACGGTGGCCGGGACGTCCCACTTGGCGCAGATCGCCATGAACGCGGGGATGTCGTCGGGCCGGACCACGGCCATCATCCGCTCCTGGGACTCGCTCATCAGGATCTCCTCGGGCTTGAGCGAGGAGTCGCGGAGCGGGACCAGGTTGAGGTCGACCTTCATGCCGCCGGTGCCCTTGGCGGCCAGCTCGGTCGTGGCGCAGGAGACGCCGGCCGCGCCGAGGTCCTGGATGCCGACGACCACGTCGGCCGCGTAGAGCTCCAGGCAGCACTCGATGAGCAGCTTCTCCATGAACGGGTCGCCCACCTGCACGGCGGGCCGCTTGGCCTGCGACTCGTCCTCGAACGTCGCCGAGGCCAGCACGGACGCGCCGCCGATGCCGTCGGGACCCGTGGACGCGCCGAACAGCACGACCTGGTTGCCCGGCCCCGGCGCGGTGGCCAGCTTGATCTGGTCTTTGCGCAGCAGGCCGACGCACAGCGCGTTGACCAGGGGGTTGCCGATGTAGCAGGGGTCGAAGACGACCTCGCCGCCGATGTTGGGCAGGCCCAGGCAGTTGCCGTAGTGGCTGATGCCCTCGACCACGCCGGGCAGCACCCGCCGGGTGTCCACGGCGTCGGCGCCGCCGAAGCGCAGCGCGTCCATGACGGCGATCGGGCGGGCGCCCATCGACATGATGTCGCGCACGATCCCGCCGACGCCGGTGGCCGCGCCCTGGTGCGGCTCGACGTAGGACGGGTGGTTGTGCGACTCGATCTTGAACGTGGCCGCCCAGCCGTCGCCGATGTCGACGACGCCCGCGTTCTCGCCCATGCCCACGAGCAGCGCCTCGGACTTGGGCGCCTTGGTGGCGAACTGCCGCAGATGCACCTTGGACGACTTGTACGAGCAGTGCTCGGACCACATGACGCTGTAGATGGCCAGCTCGGAGCCGGTGGGACGGCGACCCAGGATCTGCTTGACCCGGTCGTACTCGTCCTGCTTCATCCCCAGCTCGGCGAAGGGCATCGGCTCGTCGGGGGTCTCGGCGGCCCGCTTGACGTTGTCGGTGCTCATGCGTTCACCAGATTCTTCAGGATGGACGTGAAGAAGCCGAGCCCGTCGGTGCTCGGCGCTCCGACCAGCTCCTCCACGGCGTGCTCGGGGTGCGGCATGAGGCCGACCACGTTGCCCGCCTCGTTGCGGATGCCGGCGATGTCGTTGAGCGAGCCGTTGGGGTTGCCCCCGGCGTAACGCACGACGACGTGGCCGCCGGACTCCAGCTCGGCCAGCGTCTCCGCGGAGGCGACGTAACGGCCCTCGCCGTGCTTGACCGGCAGCACGATCTCCTGGCCGCGCTCGAAGGAGCCGGTCCAGGCGGTGGCGGTCTGCTCCACCGTGAGCCGCTGGTCACGGCAGACGTAGTGAAGCGAGGCGTTGCGGGTGAGCGCGCCGGGCAGCAGGTGGGCCTCGCAGAGGATCTGGAAGCCGTTGCAGGTGCCGATGACCGGCAGACCGGCCTTGGCGGCCGGGACGAGCTCGTCCATCAGCGGGGCGAACTTGGAGATCGCGCCGCACCGCAGGTAGTCGCCGTAGGAGAAGCCGCCGGGCAGGAAGACGGCGTCGACTCCCTTCAGGTCGTGGTCGGCGTGCCACAGCGGGACCGCCTGCGCGCCCACGAGGCGCACGGCTCTGGCGGCGTCCTGGTCGTCGAGAGTTCCTGGAAACGTGACTACGCCCACACGGGCAGCGCTCATGACAGTCGTCCCCTCCGAGGAATGCGCACGCGCGTGCCACCGTCTCTTTGGGGTCGGACGGCGGTCTACGGCGGTGTACTCAGATTATCGGGTGCGCGGCTGTGTTCCGGGCAGCGGGTCGGACGGCGGTCAGACGGCGGCCAGCTCGCGGTGACGGGCGCCCTCGGCCTCGTCGTCCCAGGCGAGCATCTTGCGCAGGTGGACCGTCGTGCCGCGGCCGGGCGTGGTGCCGAAGGAGATCTCGTCCACCACGGACCGCATGATGAGCAGCCCGCGGCCGTTCTCGGTGTCCGGCGGAGGGAAGTGCAGCGGCATCGACGGGAGGCCGTCGCCGTTGTCGGCGACGCGCACGTCGCAGCGGCCGTAGCCGATCGACGCCGAGACCTCGTAACGGTTGGCGGGGCCGCCGTGTCGCACCGCGTTGGAGCACGCCTCGGAGACGGCGAGCAGCATGTCGGCGATGCAGGTCTCACTCACGTTGAGTGACCGCATCGCGTCGCCAAGCACTCGCCTGACCATCGGTATGCCGATCGCATCCCGAGGCAGCGCCAACGAGAACTCAATATCCACCGGACTCCTCCGGGCTCCGGAATGTCACCTGGAGTAGGTTTCCCTGTGAAATCGGGGCTAACCGCAAAATCACGTTGTTGTTATTTAGTGTTGGCACGCCCGTGGCATTGTGGCATGCCCGAACGCGACTTTAACTCACCAGGGGTAAAACCAGGCATCAAATGTGCCTTCTACCCCTCAACCCGGACGCTGTAGTCCTCGATCACGGTGTTGGCCAGGAGTGTCTCGGCCATCTTCCGTACCTCGTCGAGGGCCGCCTCGTCGGCCGGGCCCTCCAGCTCGACCTCGAACCGCTTGCCCTGACGGACCGCCGAGACGCCGGAGAAACCGAGCCTGGGCAGCGCCCTGGCGATGGCCTGGCCCTGCGGGTCGAGGATCTCGGGCTTGAGCATGACGTCGACGATGACGCGCGCCACTACGTTCCTCCTGGGTGGAGTGGGTGCTTGGGAAAGCAAGCCTACCGGCGCGCATGGCCGTCAACACAACGGGAACGGGGAGGACATGGGGCTTGCGCGGAGGGCTGTGACGTCTGCCACGATGTCCCCAAACGCGTATGAACCACCACCACATGGTTCGCACGCACACACGGCTGGCCTCAGGTGGCGACCCCATCGACACCGGCCCCGATCGCACAGGAGCGGCACGTGACAGTCGACGCCTCTCGTGGTGCCGAAGCACCCCCTGAGCTCGTGCAGTTGCTCACTCCCGAAGGAGTGAGGGTCGAGCATCCCGACTACGACATAGACCTGACGCCCGAAGAGGTCAGGTCGCTCTACCGCGACCTGGTGCTCGTCCGGCGCATCGACCTGGAGGCCGTGGCGCTGCAACGCCAGGGCGAGCTGGGCATCTGGGCCTCGCTGCTCGGCCAGGAGGCCGCCCAGATCGGCTCCGGCCGCGCGCTCACCGACTCCGACATGGCCTTCCCCACCTACCGCGAGCACGGCGTCGCCTGGTGCCGCGACGTCGACCCGGTGAAGCTGCTCGGCCTGTTCAGGGGCGTCAACCACGGGGGCTGGGACCCCGAGGAGCACAACTTCCACCTGTACACGATCGTGATCGGCAGCCAGACCCTGCACGCGGTCGGCTACGCCATGGGCATCCAGCGCGACGACGCCTCCGCCGCCACGATCGTCTACTTCGGCGACGGCGCCACCAGCCAGGGCGACGTGAACGAGTCGTTCATCTGGGCCAGCGTGTTCAACGCGCCCGTCGTCTTCTTCTGCCAGAACAACCAGTGGGCCATCTCCGAGCCGCTGGAGAAGCAGAGCCGCATCCCCCTCTACCGTCGCGCCTCGGGCTTCGGCTTCCCGGGCATCAGGGTCGACGGCAACGACGTGTTCGCCTGCCTCGCGGTGACCAGGAAGGCGCTCGAAGCCGCCCGTACGGGCCAGGGGCCGACGCTGATCGAGGCGTTCACGTACCGGATGGGCGCCCACACCACGACCGACGACCCGACCCGCTACCGGGTGGCCAGCGAGCTGGAGGCGTGGAAGCTGAAGGACCCGATCGAGCGGGTCAAGTCGTACCTGTTCCGCAACGAGCTGGCCGACCAGGGCTTCTTCGACGCCGTGACCGCCGAGGCCGACCAGCTCGGCGCCGATCTGCGCAGGCGGTGCCTGGCGATGCCCGACCCCGAGCCGCTCGATATCTTCGACCACGTCTATCGCGAGCCCCACGCGCTCATCGACGGAGAGCGCGCTCAGTTCGCCGCCTACTTGGAGGGCTTCGAGAAATGACGGTGTTGAGCCTGTCCAAGGCGCTTAACGAGGGCATGCGCCGCGCCATGGAGGACGACCCCAAGGTCCTCATCATGGGCGAGGACGTCGGCAAGCTCGGCGGCGTGTTCCGCGTCACCGACGGCCTGCAGAAGGACTTCGGCGAAGACCGGGTCATCGACACGCCGCTCGCCGAGTCCGGCATCATCGGCACCGCGATCGGCCTGGCGCTGCGCGGCTACCGGCCGGTGTGCGAGATCCAGTTCGACGGGTTCGTCTTCCCGGCGGCCGACCAGATCATCACGCAGCTCGCCAAGATGCCGATGCGCTCGCTCGGCGCGATCAAGCTGCCCGTCGTCGTGCGCATCCCGTGCGGCGGCGGCATCGGCGCGGTCGAGCACCACAGCGAGTCGCCCGAGGCGTACTTCGCGCACACGGCCGGCCTGCGCGTGGTCGCCTGCTCCAACCCGGCCGACGCCTACACCATGATCCAGCAGGCCATCCGGAGCGACGACCCGGTCATCTTCTTCGAGCCCAAGCGCCGCTACTGGGAGAAGGCCGACATCGACACGGCCTCGACCGACTGGTGGACGCCGTTCGACAAGGCCACGGTCGTCCGACCCGGCTCCGACGTCACGCTGCTGGCCTACGGCCCGATGGTCAAGACCTGCCTGGAGGCCGCCGCGGCCGCCGAGGACGACGGCCGCTCGCTGGAGGTGATCGACCTGCGCTCGCTCAATCCGCTGGACGAGCCGCTGGTCATGGAGTCCGTCCGCCGCACCGGCCGGGTGGTCGTGGTCCACGAGGCGCCCGTCTACAGCGGCTTCGGCGCCGAGCTGGCGGCCCGGATCACCGAGCAGTGCTTCTACCACCTGGAGTCGCCCGTCCTGCGGGTCGGCGGCTTCTCCACCCCCTACCCGCCGTCGAAGCTCGAAGAGCACTACCTGCCCGACCTGGACCGGGTGCTGCACGCCGTCGACCGCGCCTTCGGGTTCTGAAAGGGGGGACGCGCTTCCATGCGACGCGAGTTCAAGCTTCCCGACGTCGGGGAGGGGCTGACCGAGGCCGAGATCGTCCGCTGGCACGTGCGGCCGGGCGACGAGGTCAAGGTCAACCAGATCGTGGTGGAGATCGAGACCGCCAAGTCCATCGTCGAGCTGCCGATCCCCTGGGACGGCGTGGTCGCGGGCGTGCTGGTCGAGGAGGGCCGCACGGTCGACGTGGGCACGCCGATCGTCGCCGTGGACACCGGCGGCGAGGCGGGCGGCGCCGACCAGGGCCCCGCTGATCAGGGCCGCGCCGACCAGGGCCCCGTTGACCAGGGCCTCAAGGCGCTGGCCGACGACATGGTTCCCAAGCCGCCGGAGGAGGGCGCGGTCGAGCCCGGCGCCCACGGCAGCCCCGCGCCCAAGGAGGAGCGGCAGGCGGTCCTGGTGGGTTACGGGGTCAAGACCGGCGCCTCCAAGCGCCGTCCCCGCAAGCAGCCGGCGGAGCCGATCCCGGCCGCGCCGGTGGCCAACCCGGCCCGCGTGGAGGTGCCCGGCCCGGCCCCGACGGCTCGCCCGGCCGAGCCCGTTTCCGCCGCCGTGCCGGCCGCCGGAGTGGTCGCCGGTTCTGGCCGCGTGGCCGTGCTGGCCAAGCCGCCGGTCCGCAAGCTGGCCAAGGACCTGGGCGTCGACCTCGCCACGCTCACCGGCACCGGCCCCCAGGGCTCCATCACCCGCGACGACGTGCACGCCGCCGCGCAGGGTGGTCTTCAGGGGGCGCCCGAGCCCGTCCGGCAGGCCGAGCCCCAGCGGCGGGAGGAGCGCGTCCCCGTCAAGGGCGTGCGCAAGATGACCGCCCAGGCGATGGTGGCCAGCGCCTTCACGGCCCCGCACGTCACCGAGTTCCTCCAGGTGGACGTGACGGAGACCATGGAGGCGGTCCGGCGGCTGCGGACCCTGCCCGACTTCGCCGAGGTCAAGGTCTCCCCGCTGCTGCTGGTCTGCCGGGCCCTGCTCACCGGGGTCAGGCGCTACCCGATGATCAACTCGTCCTGGGACGAGGCGGCCCAGGAGATCGTGGTCAAGCACTACGTGAACCTGGGCATCGCCGCCGCCACCCCGCGCGGCCTCGTCGTGCCCAACATCAAGGACGCCCACGCCCTCCCGCTCCCCGAGCTGGCCAGGCAACTGGGCGCGCTGGCGGAGACGGCCAGGGCGGGCCGCACCCAGCCGGCCGAGATGGCGGGCGGGACGATCACCATCACCAACGTGGGCGTGTTCGGCGTCGACGCCGGCACCCCCATCCTCAACCCGGGCGAGTCCGCCATCCTGGCCTTCGGCCAGGTCAGGGACATGCCGTGGGTGGTGGACGGCGAGCTGGCGGTGCGCAAGGTGACCACCCTCGCGCTCAGCTTCGACCACCGGATCGTCGACGGCGAGCTGGGCTCGATGTTCCTGCGCGACGTCGGCGCGATGCTGGAGGACCCGCTCCGCATGCTCGCCTGGAGCTGAAACCGGGCCGAAGCCGGGCCGAAGCCGGGCCGAAGCCGGGCGGCGACCGCCGGGAGGACCCCTCTCCCCGGCGGTCACCGCAGGCTCGGCCAGGGCGCCTTCTTGTCCCGCGCGCGGGGGCCGTACGACTCCAGCCACACGGGCGCGCCCACGACATGAGAGACCGCCGCGGGCCAGTCTGATACACCCTCCTCGTAGACCGGCGTCGCCCCCAGCAGCCGGGCCGTACGGTCCGGCTCGGCGAACGTGACGGGCCGGTCGTAGCGCACGCACATGCGGGTGACGTCCGCGTCGAGGTGGGTCAGCGCGAGACCGTCCACGCCGCCGGCCGCCTCGGCCGCGTACCGGTGGGCGACCGCGTCGAAGTGCCCGCGGCGGAAGGCCCCCTGCCACGGCCCGGTCACGTTGTGCGGCTCGGGCAGCTCCAGGCCGGGGTCCTCGGTCACCAGCGGGCCGGGGCCGTGCCGGGTGGTGTAGGTCCGCAGCACGCCGAGCCGCGCCGCCCCGGACCCGTCCAGCAGTTCCAGCGCGTTGGCGAAGGTCGTCGTGCTCCACGTCGTGTACGGGTCGAACCCCCATCGCTCGTCCAGCAGCACGCCCTGCGCGCCCTCGAACACCACCGGCCCCCGCCTGACCAGCCCGGCGGTGTACGACGAGTCCACCAGCCGCACCCGCTCGGCGAACGCCCGGTAGACGGCCACGCAGTCCGCCACCGGCGGCCCCTCGACCCCCAGCGCCTCCCGCAGCACGGTCAGTTTCCGCGTCAGCTCGCGCGGCGGGTCGCCCGCCCGGGGCGCGAGCGTGCCGTGCTCCAGGTGGTACGCCATCGTCTCCCCGACGCCCATCCCGCAGGACCCGTGCCGCGCCTCCCCGCGCGCCAGCTCCCGCCTGCGCCCGGCCTCGACGTGGTACGGCGTCGCCAGCAGGCAGTCCCGGTCCACCGTGAGCAGCCCGAAGGGGTCGGGCACGCCGAGCCGGGCCAGGTGCTCCGCCTCGGCCGACAACGCCAGCGGATCGACCACCACGAACCGCGAGAGATGCGTGCGAACCCCCCGGAACGTCCCGGCGCCGAACTGCGCGAACGTGTGGTGCCGCCCGTCGTCCAGGACGACGTTGTGCCCCGCCTGGGCGCCCCCGTTGAACCGGACCACGGCGTGGACGGGCAGCGTGGCGCACGCCCAGTCCACGACCGTGCCCTTGCCGGCGTCGCCGTACCCGAGGTCGACGACGACCAGGTGCTCGTTCACGCCCGGAGCCCGCCGAGCCCGCCGAGCCCGTCGAGCCCGTCGAGCGGCTCGGCGGTGACGACCGTGCCGCGGTCGAGCCTGGCCAGGGCCCGCGACACCGACGCGCCGGCCGTCGAGCCCAGCTCGGCCAGGTCCTCAAGGCCCTCGTCCAGGCCGATCGCGTCCTCGCCGAGCCCGACGGTGAGCGCGATCGTCTCGCACACGGCGTCGAGGTCGTCCAGCTCCAGCACGTTCTGGCCGAGCAGACGGCGCCAGGAGTCCAGCACCTCGGGGTCGCCGGCGTAGCTGGCCCCCTGCGGGAGGATGAAGTAGACGTCGTACTTGCGGGTCAGCTCGGCCACGACGTCGTCCACCCCGAGGGGCGCGGTCAGCCGGTCGCCGACGAGGTCCTTGACGTGGTTCCTGGACACCCGCTGGTAGGGCATCTCGTCGCCGATGACGAACAGGTAGCCGCGCTTGCCACGCTTCTCGTGGCAGTCGATGGAGGTGTGCCTGGCCATGAAGTACATGGCCAGCTCGTAGGACTCGCGCTTCTGCCCGCCGCCGCCGCCCTCCAGCAGGATCAGGCCGAGCTGGTCGTCCATGCGGTTGTCGGACTCGAACTGGCCGACCTGCAGCGGCGCCCGGTCGCAGGTGGCGTCGCCGATCGCGCCGAACATGATCTGCGGGTCGGTGGCGTACCCCTTGCGCAGCAGCAGCCCGAGCAGGTCGGGCAGGCGGGTCTGCAGCGTGCGGGGGACCGCGCGCATCGAGCCGGTCACGTCGAAGAGCACGGCGATGGCCAGCGAGTCGGGGTGCTCGGCCGAGTCGCGGCTCTCCCGCGTCACGCCGAAGGGGTCGAGGTCGGGGTGGACGCGCCGGGCTCCGCCGTCGCTGTAGGCGAAGGCGCTGGAGCCGGTGGCCGCGCGGTAGCGCGCGGCGGAGTCGTAGACGTTGGTGGACCAGATTCCGCTGCCCATGGCAGCCTCCCTCAAAGGTGGAGCGGACGGTACGTACGGGGCCCGTAGAGGTCGTCGAGCAGGTCGTCGAGCTCGCGCAGCAGCTCCCACGCGTCGGACGGCGGGCGCAGCAGGCAGCCGCGGACGAAGGCGCGCATCCGGCGCGGGCACTCGCCCATCAGGTGGTCGACGCACCGGGTCAGGGCGGCGATGTCGGCGCGCTCGTCGAGCCGGTCGCCGTGGCACCAGTCGACCAGCACGAGCCCGTGGTCGATCGGATGGATGAGGACGTGGCGGGGGAGCACGGCGCCGTGCGCGACGCCGGCCCGGTGGGCGAGCCCGGCGGCCACGAGCAGCCGCCGCCAGATCCAGGCCACGTCGCGCGGGTCGAGGCCGGTGCCGGCGCGGTCGAGGGTGACGAACCCGGCGGGCGTCCGGCTGACCACGTTCGCCTGCCGGACCACCTCGCCGGCGCGGTAGCGGAAGCTCGCGACGAGGCGGGGGACGTACGGCAGGAAGCGTGGATCGCCGTCGGCCGCGATCTTCCGCAGCGCGGCGGCCTCGCGGACCAGCAGCCGGTCGGCGGCCGGGTCGCGGGCCACCTTGAGCAGCGAGTCGCGCTCTGCGCCGCGCCCGGCCGGATAGAGCACGGCGGTGCCGCCCTTGTGCAGCGGCGGCCCGACCAGGAAGTCGCCGACCCGCCGGCCCCGGTGGTAGGTCTCCCAGAGCGCGACCAGCCGCTTGAACGCCTCCTCCCCGCCCGGCGCGAGGTCGGGATGCAGCGCCCTGGCCAGCCGCCGGTAGACGCGGGCCGCGGACCCGCCGGCGAAGAGCTCCTGGGCCGATCGCGCCCCCATGACGATCGCCGCCGCCCGCTCGGTGTTCATCGCACCTCCTCCTCCCGTGCGGGCCGCAGCAGCGCGGGGTGGAGCAGCCGGGCGTCGCCCGCGCGGTAGAGCTTGGCCCGCGGGCCGCCTCTGGGGCCGCCGGTCTCGGTGGTCTGTCCGGTGCTCTCGACGAACCCGGGGACGGACAGGACCTTGCGGTGGAAGTTGCCCGCGTGCAGCGGCGTGCCCCACACGGTCTCGTAGATCAGCCGCAGCTCGGAGACGGTGAACTCGGCCCCGGCGAAGGCCGTGGCCAGCGGCGTGTACTCCAGCTTCGACCGGGCCCGCTCGACGCCGTCGGCCAGGATGCGGGCGTGGTCGAAGGCGAGCGGCGGCACGTCGTCGACCGGGTGCCAGACGGCCGCGGCGGCGTCCGTGCCGGGCCGGGGGTCGGGCAGGTCGGGGGCGAAGGCGAGGTAGGAGATCGACACCACCCGCATGCGGGGGTCGCGGCCGGGGCCGCCGTAGCTGGCCAGCTGCTCGATGTGCGCCGGGCGGGTGGCCACGCCGGTCTCCTCGCCCAGCTCGCGCACCGCCGCCTCGGCCAGGTCCTCGTCCGGCTTGATGAAGCCGCCGGGCAGGGCCCAGCGGCCCGCGTACGGCTCCACGCCGCGCTCGACGATCAGGACGTGCAGCCGCCGGTCGCGGATGGTCAGCGCCACGACGTCGACGGTGACCGCGACCGGCGCGTAGAGCCGGGGGTTGTAGCCGGCCAGGAACTCTTCCATCCCCAAGTCCTTCTCAGTTCGAGTCAATCTCGACTTGAGAATAACTCCGCCGACGGGTGTGTGTCGATAGGGTTGGCGCATGATCCGTCACATTGTGCTGTTCACCTGGGCCGACGACGCCACCGACGAGCAGAAGGCCGCGGTCGCGACCGAGCTGCGCAAGCTGCCGGGCGAGATCCCGCAGCTACGGGCGTACACGGTGGGGCCCGACGCCGGCATCACCCCCGGCAACCACGAGTTCGCCGTGGTCGCCGACCTCGACAGCGTGGACGACTTCGTGATCTACCGCGACCATCCCCGGCACCAGGCCGTGATCGCGGAGTACATCAAGCCGATCCTGGCGACGCGCGCCGCCGTGCAGCTCAGCCTCTAGAGCTCGGGCGGGTGGTTCTCGCGGTGCATCAGCCGGTCCTCGGAGGTGCGCCCGCGCCGGGGCGCGAGCACGATGCTGAGCACGACGCCCACGCCTCCGACGATCATGAAGATGACGCCGACGATGTCCATGTGCACGCTCTGGCCGAACACGTCGGGTTCGATGGCGAACCGCAGGATGGCGCCGAGCGTGAGGAAGAAGATGCTGACCCCGACACCCATGACGACCTCCAGGCAAAGGCGAGATGTGCCCACGGTCATACCCGGGTATCGGTGATCACACCCTCGCCGCGTCAGGCGAGACAGGACAGTGGCCGCCCGCCGTTGTAGGCGATCATGTCCTGGACGGCCGCGCCGACGTCGATCGGCGCGCCCGGCGGGCGGCCGTCCAGCTCGGCGTAGGCGCGGTGGAGATTGCCCACGATCCGTTCGGGGTCGAGCAGCGCGCCCCACTCGCCGAGGTCGGTCTCCCGCGCCGCCTCCAGGGGCGTCCGGCCCGCCGCGTGGCCCCGCCGGGCGGTCTCCTGGACGAACCGCAGGTAGCCCTCGACCCGGTCGTAGACCTCGGGCCCGCACACCTCGCCGTGCCCGGGGACGATCGTCTCCGCGCCCAGCGCCCTGAGCGTGTCCAGGGCGGCGATCGTCCCGGCCACCGAGCCCATCAGGACGAACGGCGTGCCGCCGTTGAAGACCAGGTCGCCGGAGAACAGCACCCGCCGCTCCGGGATCCACACGATCGAGTCGTTGGTCGTGTGCGCGGCCGGCCCGACGTGCCGCACCTCGCAGCGCAGGTCGTCGGAGTGGAGGGTGACCCCCTCGGTGTACGTCAGGAACGGCGGCGCGACCTCCATCGCCCCCCACACCACCTCCGGCGACCAGGCCCCCCGGTACGCCGGGACCCCGTCGGCCAGGATCTGGGCGCGTACGCCCTCGTGCCCGACGATCGTGGCCTCGGGGAACAGCCAGTTGCCGAAGGTGTGGTCGCCGTGGTGGTGGGTGTTGACCAGCGTGGTGATCGGCCCGCCGCTGACCTTGCCGACGGCCGCCCGCAGGTCGCGGGTGCGGCGCTCGGTCGAGCAGGCGTCCACGCAGATCACGCCGCGCCGCCCGGCCAGGAAGCCGGTGTTGTTGATCCACCAGCTCCCGTCGGGCTGGACGTAGGCGTAGACGCCCTCGGAGACCTCTTCGACGCGCGGCGGGGGCAGGGGGTGGTCATGAGGTGAAGAGCTCATGCCCGGAACCTAACAGCGACGCCCGCCCCCCGGACGGGAGGCGGGCGTCACCAGCGGTGGCTCAGAAGGCCTCTTCGGGAAGCTCCATGAGGTCCTGGCCGGTGGCGGCGAGGACGCGCCGCTCGGCCGTCAGCCTGGGCAGCACGGTCGTGGCGAAGAACGACGCCGCGGCCACCTTGCCCTGGTAGAACGGGTCCTCCGACTCCGCCAGCCGGGCCAGGGCCACCTCGGCCTGGCGCAGCAGCAGCCAGCCGATCACCAGGTCGCCCAGCGAGAGCAGGAACCGGGTGCTGTTCAGGCCGACCTTGTAGACCTCCTCCGGCTTCTCCAGCGAGCCGAGCGCCCAGCCGGCCATGGTGTCGCCCATGACCTTGACCTCGGCGGCGGCCTCGGCGAGCAGCTTGCGCTCCTCCTTGAGCCGGCCGTTGCCCGCCTCGGAGGCGGCGAACTCGTTGATCTCGGCGAGCAGCGCGCCGACCGCGGCGCCCTGGTTGCGCAGGATCTTCCGGAAGAACAGGTCCAGGCCCTGGATCGCGGTGGTGCCCTCGTACAGGGAGTCGATCTTGGCGTCGCGGATGTACTGCTCGATCGGATAATCCTGGAGGTAGCCCGAGCCGCCCAGGGTCTGCAGCGAGCGGGCCAGCAGCTCGTACGAGCGCTCCGAGCCGACGCCCTTGACCAGGGGCAGCAGCAGGTCGTTCATGGCCTCCGCGTGCCGGTCCGCCGGGTCGATCAGGAGGGCGTCCTGGAAGGTGGCCGTGTAGAGGACCAGGGCGCGCATGCCCTCGGCGTACGCCTTCTGCAGCATCAGCTCGCGGCGCACGTCCGGGTGGTGGGTGATGGTCACCCGGGGGGCGGACTTGTCGGCCATCTTGGTCAGGTCCGCGCCCTGGTAGCGGGACTTGGCGTAGTCGAGGGCGTTCAGGTAGCCGGTGGAGAGCGTGGCGATGGCCTTGGTGCCGACCATCATGCGGGCGTGCTCGATCACCATGAACATCTGCTTGATGCCCTCGTGCACGTCGCCGACCAGCCAGCCGATCGCCGGGTGCTTGTCGCCGAAGGTGAGCTCGCAGGTCGTGGAGACCTTCAGGCCCATCTTCTTCTCGACGTTGGTGACGTAGGCGCCGTTGCGCTCGCCCAGCTCGCCGGTCTCCAGGTCCACGTGGAACTTGGGCACCAGGAACATCGACAGGCCCTTGGTGCCCGGACCGTGGCCCTCGGGACGGGCCAGGACCAGGTGGAAGATGTTGTCGGCCATGTCGTGCTCGGCGCTGGTGATGAAGCGCTTGACGCCCTCGATGTGCCAGGTGCCGTCGGGCTGCTGGACCGCCCTGGCCCGGCCGGCGCCGACGTCCGAGCCGGCGTCCGGCTCGGTGAGCACCATGGTGGCGCCCCAGTTCTTCTCGATGGCCAGCTCGGCGAAGCGCTTCTGCTCCGGCGTGCCCAGCTTCCACAGGGTGTAGGCGAAGTTGGGGCCGGCGGCGTACATGTACAGGGCCGGGTTGGAGCCGAGCACCATCTCGGCCATCGCCCAGGCGAGGCTGCGCGGGATGCCGGGGCCGCCCAGCTCGGCGGGCAGGTCGAGGTGCGCCCAGCCGCCGTCCACCAGCGCCTTGAACGACTTCTTGACGCCGTCCGGGACGGTCACCGTGCTCGTCGCGGGGTCGAACACCGGCGGGGTGCGGTCGCCCTCCTCGAAGGAGTCGGCGAGCACGCCGGTCGCCAGCCTGTTGACCTCGTCCAGGATGCTCCGCGCGACGTCCTCGTCCACTTCGCCGAAGGGCCCGGTGCCGAGGATCTCGCGTCGACCGAACACCTCGAAGAGGTTGAATTCCAGGTCACGCACGTTGCTCTTGTAGTGGCCCATGGGTGCAGATCTCCTTGAACCGAGGTCTTCATGTACTGGCCAGTAACCTTACCTGCAATGCTACCCGCGGGTAACCCCGCCCATGCGTGGCATGCTCGACTCCATGGACGCCGAAGAACTCGCCACAAGATGGCGGGAGCGACTGGAATCCTGGGCCATCCCCGAGGAGATCCTGGCCAAGGCTCCGGCCGATCCGTGGAGCCACTCGCCGGCCCGGTTCGCCACGCGGACCGACCGGGCGCTGGCCGAGCCCGACGACGGCCCGACCATGACCCGGCTGGCCGAGGCGCTGCCCGACAAGGGCACGCTGCTCGACGTCGGCTCGGGCCCCGGCGCCGCGTCGCTGCCGCTGCGCGAGCGCATCGGCCACCTCTACGCGGTCGACACGTCCGCGCCCATGCTGGAGGGCCTGAAGGTCCGGGCGATGGACCTCGGCGTGCCCGCCACCACCGTCGAGGGGCGCTGGCCCGACGTGGCCGACCAGGTGCCCGTGGTGGACGTGTCCGTCGCCGCGCACGTGGTCTACAACGTGCCCGACCTGGCGGAGTTCCTCCAGGCGCTCGACCGCCGCACCCGCGGCCGGGTGGTGCTCGAACTGCCCCACCGCCATCCCATGAGCTGGATGACGCCGCTCTGGCGGCATTTCCACGGCGTCGACCGTCCGGTCCGGCCCATCGCCGAAGACTGCGTGGCCCTGGCCGCGGCGCTGGGCTTCCCCGTGCGCGTGGAGGAGCAGGAGGCGCCCCTGGAACGTTTCACGACCGTCGAGGAGTTGGCCGAGAGCGCCTGCCGCCGGGTGTGCCTCGACCCGTCCAGGGTGGAGGAGGTGGCCGAGACCGCCGTCGAGCTGGGCATGTGGCCGGTGCCGCGTGACCGGTGGGTCACCGTCTGGTGGGAATGATCCGTTTCACTGAGCCGTTGTACGCATTGAGCTGACCGCTCCCGGACGAGACGCGCCGTACCCGGACACGCCAAGACGACGCACGTACCTGTACGTCTCGTCCTCAGGAGTACTGATCATGGCGTGGATCCTCATCGTGCTGGCCGGCCTGTTCGAGGTGGCCATGGCACTGTCGCTCAAGCTCAGCAACGGCCTCAGCAGCCTGGGGTGGACCCTGTCCTTCCTGGCCACGGCCGCCCTCAGCTTCGGGCTGCTCGCCTACGCGCTCAAGACCCTGGAGGTCGGCACCGCGTACGCCGTGTGGACCGGCATCGGGGCCGTCGGCACCGCGATCCTCGGCATGGTCGCCATGGGCGACGACGTGTCGCCGCTGCGCCTGACCTCGATCGCGCTCATCCTGGCCGGTGTCGTGGGGCTCAATCTGGCTGGTGGACACTAGTGCGATGATTGAGATCCATGCCATCACCGTCGACGCCACCGACCCCTACGAGATCGCGAGCTGGTGGAGCCAGGCCACCGGGTGGCCGCTGGCCGAGGGCGACAAGCCGGGCGCCGACGAGGTGATGCTGCGTACGCCGCAGGACCCGTTCCTGCTGTTCATCCGCGTGCCCGAGGGCAAGACCGGCAAGAACCGGGTGCATTTCGACGTCAACGGCACCGAGGGCCGTACGCGTGACGAGGAGGTCGAGCGGCTGCTCGGGCTCGGCGCGACCGTCTTCCAGGACCAGCGCAGGCCCGACGGCACGGGCTGGGTGACCATGCTCGACCCCGAGGGGAACGAGTTCTGCGTGTGCCGGAGCGAGGCGGAGAAGGCCTTGCCGGAATGATGTTCTGTCGGTGAAGCCGGCGCCATGAGCGTGGAGGGCCGTCGTCTGCTGGCGGCGGCGTCCATCGGCGAGAAGAGGGAGCGCGCCCGGCGGGCGGGAACCGACGACGTGATCGGCTACGACGGGCTGAAGGAAGCGGCCAGGGCGTGGGCCGTGGACGTGGCCGTCGACCCGGTCGGCGGCGAGCTGTCCGAGCAGGCCCTTCGCGGGTTGCGCCACGCCGTGGAGAACCGGGCCGTGCTCGAAGGTCTGCCGGCGATGCCGGGCATCGTCCCGGCGGCGCCCGAGGTCAGGCCGCCGGCGGAGGCGGGCCGGGCCATGGACGACCTGCTGGAGCGGCGGGTCACTGGGAAGATCGTGCTCGTCCCTTCATCGTGAGGGTCAGGATCGCGGCGATCAGGTAGACCAGCGCGCCGTGCCACATCGCCTGCACGGCCGAGCCGAACACGCCCTCGTCGTCGAGCACGAGCTGCACCGGGTAGTCGAGCACCGCCGTGATCGCGGCGGGCAGGAGCGCGAACTTCCACGGGTGCCGCAGCGACCAGAGCCGGGCCTGGCGGGTGACGCGGTCGCCCTCGTGCGGCTTGGCGACCGCGCCGATCGCGGCGATCAGCGCGAACAGGCTGATGCCGAGGCCCAGGGCCCAGACCAGGTCACCGCCGCCGGTGACCAGGCCCATCCCGAAGCTGGTGGCCGACACCACGACGCCGCCGATGGCGGCGGTCTTCCAAGGGGCGCCCCGCAGGGCCGCCGCGGACAGTGAGACCTCGTCGCGTCTACTGATTTCGTTCATGTCCTCATGGTGCCGCCGCGGGCCCCCATGAGGCATCGGGGACGGACCCTGACCTGTCCCTGACATGATTCCCATATGACGGAAATCGCCATTGTGCAGTTGGGGCCGGACGAAGGGGAACGACTGAGGGACGTCCGGCTGCGGGCGCTCCAGGAGTCACCGGACGCGTTCGGCTCCTCATACGCGCGCGAGGTCGCGTTCTCCGCCGAGGACTGGGCCGAGCGGCTGAAGAACCCGCACTCGCGCTGGTGGGTGGCCGAGGACGACGTCCTGGGCGACGTCGGCCTGGTGTGCATGCTCCTGGAGGAGTCCGGCGCCCACCTGCTGTCCATGTGGGTCGCCCCCGAGGCCAGAGGACGCGGGCTCGCCTCCCGGCTGGTCGACCGGTCCGTGGAGTGGGCCCGTTCGGCCGGGGCCGAGCAGGTGCAGCTCTGGGCCGTCGACAGCAATCACGCCGCCCGCGCGCTCTACGCGGCCAAGGGCTTCGTGCGCAGCGGCAAGGTCATGGCCCTGCCCTCCAACCCGTCCCTGATGGAGTCCCACTACGTGCTGTCCCTGCTGTTCCGCCAGGCGCGCAAGGAGGACGTCCCGGCCATCGTCCGGCTGCTGGCCGACGACCCGCTCGGCGCGGCCCGTGAGGGAGCCCCCGACGACACCCGCTACCTGATGGCCTTCGACCGCATCGAGGCCAACCCGCACGACGAGCTGATCGTGGCCGAGCGGGAGGGCGAGGTGGTCGGCACGATGCAGCTCACGTACCTGGCCGGGCTGTCGCGGCTGGGCTCCGAGCGGTGCCAGATCGAGGGCGTCAGGGTGGCCGCCTCGACGCGCGGCCAGGGGCTCGGCGGCAAGATGATCCAGTGGGCCGTCGACCGGGCGCGGGCCCGGGGGTGCGCCGTCGTCCAGCTCACCTCCGACAAGTCGCGTACCGACGCCCACCGTTTCTACGACGCGCTCGGCTTCACCGCCTCCCACGAGGGCTACAAGCTCTCACTCGGCTGATTCGCCGTCGGCGAGCTGGGTCAGCATCCAGCGGCACCACTCGGCACGGTGCCGCTCGTAGCTCAGCCCGCAGCGCAGCGTCGCGTAGCCGCCGAACCCGGGGTCGCCGAAGGCCGGCCGGCCGCCGAACGACGCCTCCTGCCGCTCGTAGTCGGCCAGCCGCTCCTCGTGCGCGGCGAGCTGGCCGGCGAACAGCCGCCGCAGCAGCTCCGGCTCGGCCAGCCACGCCGCGTACGTCTTCAGCACCAGCTCGTCGCGCTCCGGCCGCTCGCGCGGCGGCTCGGTGACCCATGCGCGCAGCGCCGCCAGGCCCTCGGCGGTCAGGTGGTAGACCTTCTTGGCCTGCGGGCCGGGCCCGTGCGCGCTCTCGAACCCGACCAGCCCGGCCGCCCGCAGTTTCTGCAGCTCGGCGTGGATCTGGCTGTGGCCGGCCGTCCAGAAGTAGCCGACCGGGCGCCGCATGGCCGCCGCGAGGTCGTAACCGGTGCGATCGCCGCGCGCCAGCACGGCCAGGATCGCGTATCCGAGCGTTGAGGTCATGGTGGGTCCAAGGATATGGTGCTTGCGGCACTATGTCAGTTCAGACATAGTCAGGAGAAGGGCGCGGCGGCCATGCGAAAGATCGTCGGATGGATGGCACTCCTCACCATGGGGCTGACCGGCTGCGGGGGCACGGTCGGCACCGGCACCACCGCCGTCCGCACGACGGCCGCCGAGTCCCCCGCCCATGTCAGCGAGACAACCCCCGCCCCGAGCGCGCCGCCCACCGGCCCCAACGTCTCGGGCTGCTTCACCGAGCAGGACGGCAAGATCTTCACCCACGTCCGCAGGCTGCCCGGCGTGATCGCCGGCGACGGCCCGGTGGGCGTGGTGATCAGCTACGAGCGCCGCGGCACCGTGTGCTCCTGGCGCCCGCTGTCGGACCGCCTGGTCGCCGCCGGATACCGCGTCCTGCTGTACACCAGGGACGCCGGCCTCCTCCCCGAGGACGGCGCGGTCGCCATGGGCAAGCGCCTGGCCAAGGAGAAGGGCGTCGAGCGGCTGTTCCTGGTCGGCGGCTCGATCGGCGCCACGGCCTCGGTCCCGGCGGCCGAGCGGCTGGGCGCAAAGGTGGCCGGCGTCGTCGCCCTGTCAGGCGAGATCGACGAGGGCGACGCCGCCGCGCTCACCGTGCCGCTGCTGCAGATCGGCTCCGAGCACGACTCCTACGGCGGCGCCGCATCGATGCGCGCGGCCGAGGCCGCCGCGACCAGGTCCCCGGACAACCAGGTGCTGGTCATCCCCGGCGAGTCGCTGCACGCCTCGGCCCTGCTCGGCAGCCCCTACTCCGCCAAGGTGCTCGACACGGTCGTGGCGTTCATGGACCGGCACAAGGGCTGATCTCGACCAGGTTGTCGTGGAAGGCCGGGCCCCGGCCCATGTCGCCGTCCCGCTCGGCCACGACCGCGTTGGCGTTCGCGCCGCCCGGGGTCAGCTTCGGCCACCGGCCCTTGGGCGAGGCCACCACGCCGGGCGCGACCCGGTCGCTGATCTCCACGTCGGCCAGGAACTCGCCGCCGTCGTTGTGCACCCGTACGCGCTGCCCGGCCACCAGCCCCCGGGCCGCCGCGTCGGCCGGGTTGACCAGCACGGCCGGCCCCTTGGCCCGCCGCCGCAGCTCCGGATTGTTGGCGAAGATCGTGTTCAGGAACGTGTGCGAGGCCGGCGTGACCAGCGTCAGCGGGTACGCCGACCGGTCGGCGACCGCCGTGTGCGAGGGCACGTACGCCTTCCCGGCGGGCGGGAAGCGCAGCCGCCCGGAAGGCGTCGGAAAGCCCTCGGCGAACGGCGCGAACGGCTTGGGATAGTTCATCCGCACCCACCCCTCCTTGCGCAGCCGGTCCAGCGTGACGCCTTCGAGCGACGGGTGCCCGCCCGACAGCAGCGACTCGGCCAGCTCCAGGTCGGAGTCGTACAGGGACGGCTCGGTCAGCCCCATGTGCGCGGCCAGCCGGCGGAAGGTCTCGGTCGTGGACAGGCACTCGCCCGGCGGCGGCACGGCGGGCTCGTTCCACAGCAGGTACATGTGGCCGTAGCCGGCGTGCAGGTCCATGTGCTCGGTCTGCATGGTCGCGGGCAGCACGATGTCGGCGTAGTCCACGGTGTCGGTCGGGAACTGCTCCATGACGACCGTGAACAGGTCCTCGCGGGCGAGCTGCCGCCTGATCGTGTTGGCGTCGGGGGTCGAGCCGAGCGGGTTGGCGGCGTACACCCACAGACACTTGACGTCGTCGAGCTGGGAGCCGAGCTTGGTCATGACCAGCGTGCGCACCGGCTTGGCCAGCAGGTCGTCGCGGGTGTCGACGGTCACGCGCACGTGGCCGCTCGTCGAGTACGCCACGCCGCCGCCCGGATGCCGCCAGTCGCCGGTCACGCCCGGGATCGCGGCGATCGTGCGCATCGCGGCGCCGCCGCCGGCGTGCCGCTGGATGCCCATGGTGGCGCGGATCGCGGTCGGCCGGGTGTGGGCCAGACGCATCCCCAGGCCGTGGACGTCCTCGGCCGGGATGCCGGTGATCTCCGCCACCCGCTCCACCGGGTACTCCAGGATCTCCTTGCGGAAGTCCGCCCAGCCCTCGGTGTGCTCGGCCAGGAACTCCTCGTCCTGGGCGTTCTCCGCGAGCACGACGTTGAGCAGCCCGAGCGCGAGCGCGGCGTCCGTGCCCGGCCTGATCGCCAGGTGCTGGTCGGCCTGGTCGGCGGTCCTGGTGCGGATGGGGTCGATGGCGACCACGTGCGCGCCGTCCGCGCGGGCGTCCTGGATGAACTTCCACAGGTGGTGGCCGCTGGTCAGCGTGTTCGTGCCCCAGAGCAGGATCAGCCTGGCCTGGGCGAAGTTCTCCGGGTCCATGCCGCCGGCGGTGCCGTTGGCCTTCAACAGCCCGCTGCTGCCGGCCGCCGAGCAGATGTTCAGCCAGTGCTTGGACGCCCCCAGCACATTCCAGAACCGGCGGCCCGCCACGCCCTCGCAGCCCTGGAGGTAACCCAGCGAGCCGGTGCCGAGGTAGGGCCAGATCGCCTCGCCGCCGTGCTCGTCCACGATGGCGCGCAGCCGGGTCGAGATCTCGTCGAGCGCCTCGTCCCAGGTGATGCGCTCGAACTGCCCCGACCCCTTCGGCCCGGTGCGCCGCATCGGGTACAGGATGCGGTCGTCCGCCTGCGTGTGCTCCAGGTACCGGTTGACCTTCACGCACAGCGCGCCGCGGGTGTAGGGGTGGTCGGGGTTGCCGCGCATCTTGACGGCCTGCCCGTCCCGTACGGTCACGACCCAGGAGCAGGTGTCCGGGCAGTCAAGCGGACATGCCCCCAAAACCCTCAAATCACCCGACATGCGCACAGCCTACGTCGAGAGGCCCGCGCCCGCCGTCCCCGTGACACCGCCGAGCCGACCTCGTGAAAGAAGCCAAAGGTGAACGGTTGGAGTTCCACCGTGTACCCTGCCTCGCGCAGCCTGGCCGCGGCGTTCTCGGCCGACGCGTCGTGACCGGGCCGCCCGGCCGCGCGGTTTCACCCGTGGGCGCCGGGCGTCGGGGGCGACGAGGGCCGGCACCGGCATCGCGAGAGTGAACATGCCAGACACGCGGGCAGGTCAATGCCGGTCGGGTCCTCACCCGATGCGCGCGCCGGAGCGGCGAACGAGGACACTGGAGAACAGAGATCGTACGGTCCGGCCGGGAAGGTGCAGAATCACTGTCGGTGGCCGAAATCAGGGAACGAGACGATGACACGGAGGACCTCGCGGAAGGGGATCCAGCCGTGTCCGAGCCACGCGCCGACGGCGGCGTCTACGTAGTCGAGCCGCTCCTTCCCCAGCGGCTGCGGCGGCCGTCCGACCTGCTGCGCTTCTTCGCGACGCTGGCGGTGCTGGCGGCGGTGATCCTGCTCGCCCTCGTCGCCAAGCAGACGCTCAACGGCCTGGAGCAGGACGTCAAGGTCGGCGCCGAGATGGTCCCGCTGCTCAGCCGGGTCGCGGCCTTCATCGGCAGCGCGGCCGTGCTGATCGTGCCCGCCGCGTTCGCCGTCGAGCGGGTCTTCCACCGCGACGGCCTGCGCGTCGCGGAAGGGCTGATCGCGGCCATCATCGGCATGGCCGGGTCGTTCCTGCTCGGCCAGTGGATCGAGGCCAGCAGCCTGACCGACCTGCGCATCCTGCTCACCGGCGACCGCGCGATCGAGCCGCTGAACACGCTGCTCACCTCGGTGATCGCCTACACCACCGCGGTGCGCATCGCCCGCCGTCCCACGTGGCGCATGCTCATGTGGACCTCGATCGCCCTCTACATCCTCACCTACTTCTCCGGCAGGCAGATCACCCTGCCCAGCGCCATCGTGACCGTCCTGGTCGGCATGGCCATCGGCTACGCCACCCTCTACGGCGTCGGCAGCCCCAACACCCGCCCGCCGGGCAGCGCCGTGGTCGCCGCGCTGCGCAAGCTGTCCTTCTCGCCCGTCTCCGCCCGCCGCATCGAGGACGACCACCAGGGCAGCCGCCGCTACGCCATCGGCCTCAAGGACGGCACCAGCCTCGACGTCACCGTCCTCGACCGCGACCGCCAGGTGGCCGGGCTGCCGTACCGGCTGTGGCGGCGCATCAGGCTCAACTCCGAGACCAGGCGCCGGGCCATCCGCTCGCTCCGGGCCGAGCTGGAACGCGAGGCCCTGATGGCGTACGCGGCCCAGGCCGCCGGCGCCAGCACGCCGCGCCTGCTCGGCACCAGCGAGATCGGCACCGAGGCCGCCCTGCTCGCCTACGAGCACATCGAGACCCGCCCGCTCGACGAGGTGCCCGACGCCGAGATCGACGACGCCCTGCTCGCCCAGATCTGGGAGCAGGTCGCGCTGCTGCAGATCCAGCGGCTGGCACACCGGCGGCTCACCGGCGACAGCATCCACCTCGACCGCGCCGGCCGGGTCGTGCTGACCGACGCCCGCAGCGGCGAGATCGCCGCCGGCGACCTGCTGCTCCGGCTCGACATCGCCCAGCTCCTCACCTACCTGGCGCTGCGCGTCGGCGCCGAGCGCTCGGTCCGGGCCGCCGCCGCCGTGATGGGCCCCGACGCCCTCGCCGCCGCCATGCCGCTGCTCCAGCGCATCGCCCTGACCAGGGAGACCCGCTCGGCCCTGTCCAAGGCCAAGAACGTGCTCACGAGCCTGCGCGACCACATCGTCGCCCTCAAGCCCCAGGGCAAGGTCGAAGAGGTACGCCTGGAGCGCTTCCGCCCGCGCACCCTGATCACGATCATCGCCAGCACGGTCGCCGCCTACGTCGTGCTGTCCCAGCTCAGCAAGGTCGACCTCTACAAGGTGGTGACCACGGCCAACTGGGGGTGGTCCGGCCTGGCGCTGATCGCCTCGTTCACCAGCTTCGTCGCCGCCGCCCTCATGCTGCGCGGGTTCGTCCCGGAACGCCTGCCGCTCTGGCGTACCGTCCTGGTGCAGTTCGCGTCGTCGTTCGTCAAGCTGGTCGCGCCCGCCGCGGTCGGCGGCGTCGCGATCAACACCCGCTACCTGCAGAAGCGCGGCATCGCGCCGGCGCTCGCGGTGGCCAGCGTGGGCGCCTCGCAGCTCATCATGCTGGTCTTCCACATCGCCCTGCTGCTGCTGTTCGCCTACATCACCGGCTCCGACGCCGCCACCTCCTTCACCCCCTCGCGCGGCCTGGTCGTGGCGATGCTCGCCATCGCGCTGCTGGTCGCGGTGGTGCTCGGCGTGCCGCCGCTGCGCAGGATGGTGACCGTGCGGATGCGCAGGCTGTTCTCGAACGTGCTGCCCCGCCTGCTCGACGTGCTCCAGTCGCCGGCCAAGATGATCGAGGCCGCCTTCGGCACGCTCATGATCACGATCGCCTTCGTGGCCTGCCTCGACGCCTGCGTCGCGGCGTTCGGCGGTCAGCTGAGCTTCACCGCCGTCGCCGTCGTCTACCTCACGGCCAACGCCATCGGCTCGGCCGCCCCCACGCCGGGCGGCCTCGGCGCCGTCGAGTACGCGCTCACCCTCGGCCTGGTCGCGGCCGGCCTCGAATGGGACCTGGCGGCCTCGGCCGTGCTGCTGCACCGGCTGCTCACGTTCTGGCTGCCGGTGCTGCCGGGCTGGGCCGCCTTCACCTACCTCCAGCGGCACGAGGCCCTGTGACCCGCCCTCGGGCGGCACAGGACCCCGTGCGCCGCGGATGATCAGCGGGCCGACGTGACCGCCTCGGTGACCTTGTCGATCGCCGCCAGCTCGCTCTCGGTGAACACCGGGCCGTCCACGCACGCCACGTTGTCCTCCAGCTGCCGGACGCTGCTCGCCCCGATCAGCACGCTCGTCACCCGCGGGTCGCGCAGCGTCCACGACAGCGCCATCTGGGCCAGCGTCTGACCCCGGCCCCTGGCGATCTCGTTGAGGTCGCGGGCCAGGTCCCGGTCGATCTGCTCGGCGCTCAGGAACCGGCTCGTCGCCGCCCGCGAGCCCTCGGGCACGCCCTCCAGGTAGCGGTCGGTGAGCAGCCCCTGCGCCAGCGGCGAGTACACGATGCAGCCCATGCCCGCCTCCTCCAGCACGTCGAGCAGCCCGTCGTCCTCGATCCAGCGGTTGATCATCGAGTACGACGGCTGGTGGATGAGCAGCGGCGTGCCCAGCTCGCGCATGATCCGCGCGGCCTGCGCGGTCTGCTCGGCCGAGTAGTTGGAGACGCCCGCGTAGAGCGCCTTGCCCGAGCGCACCGCCCGGTCCAGCGCCCCCATCGTCTCCTCCAGCGGCGTCTCCGGGTCCGGACGGTGGCTGTAGAACACGTCCACGTACTCCAGGCCCATGCGGGCGAGCGACTGGTCGAGGCTGGCCAGCACGTACTTGCGCGACCCCCACTCCCCGTACGGCCCCGGCCACATGTCGTACCCGGCCTTGGTCGAGATAACCAGCTCGTCCCGGTACGCCGCGAAGTCCTCCCGCAGGATCCGCCCGAAGTTCCGCTCCGCCGACCCGTACGGCACGCCGTAGTTGTTGGCCAGGTCGAAATGCGTCACCCCGAGGTCGAACGCGCGCCGCAGCACCGCCCGCGAGTTCTCGATCGGCCGGTCGTCGCCGAAGTTGTGCCACAACCCCAGCGACACCGCCGGCAACCGCAGCCCGCTGCGCCCGCTGCGGTTGTACGGCTGACGCTCGTAACGCCGCTCGTCGGCCACGAAGCTCACGCCGTCCCCCTCTCGATGATCCAGGACAGCGCGAACGCCTCCTCGCGCCAGGCGTCGTACCGGCCGCTGCGCCCGCCGTGTCCCGCGCCCATCTCCGTCTTGAGCAGGAACGGCCCGCCGGACGCGGTCGCCCGCAGCCGCGCGATCCACTTGGCCGGCTCGTGGTAGAGCACCCGCGTGTCGTTCAGGCTGGTGATCGCCAGAATCGGCGGGTACACCCTGCCGTCCACGTTCTCGTACGGCGAATAGCTCTTCATGTACGCGTAGACGTCCGGGTTGTGCAGCGGGTCACCCCACTCGTCCCATTCGATCACCGTCAGCGGCAACGACGGGTCGAGGATCGTGTTGAGCGCGTCCACGAACGGCACCTCGGCCACCACCCCCGCGAACTCCTCGGGAGCCAGGTTCGTCACCGCGCCCATCAGCAGCCCGCCCGCCGAGCCGCCGCGCGCGACGATCCGCCCGCTCCAGCCGCCCGCCTTCAGATGCCGGGCCGCCGCCACGAAGTCGGTGAACGTGTTCCGCTTCCTGGTCAGCTTGCCGTCCTCGTACCAGTGACGGCCCATCTCGCCGCCGCCCCTGACATGCGCGACGGCGAAGACGAACCCGCGGTCGAGCAGCGACAGCCGGGGCACCGAGAACGCGGGGTCGATCGAGGTCTCGTAGCTGCCGTAGCCGTAGAGCAGGGTCGGGGCCGGCGTCGTGGTGTCCTTGCGCTTGACGATCGAGATCGGCACGCGCGTGCCGTCCTCGGCCGTCGCCCACTCCCGGAACTGCTCGTAGTCGCCCGCGTCGTAGCCGCCCAGCACCGGACGCTGCTTGAGCAGGATCAGCTCGTGCGAGTCCAGCTCGTAGTCGTAGACGCTCGGCGGCGTCACCATGCTCGTGTACGCCAGCCGCAGCCGCGTCGTCGTGAACTCGGGGTTGCCCGCCGGGCCGACGTCGTACAGGGGCTCGGGGAAGTCGATCTCGTACGCGTTCCGCTCGGCGGCCTCGATCCGCTCCCGCCAGCCCGCGCCCGCGGCGCTGTAGGGCAGCACCCGCAGGCCGGTCAGGCCGTCACGGCGGAAGTGCACGACGGCGTGGTCGGAGAAGGCGTCGATCTCCAGCAGCCGGGTGTCCTCGCGGTGCCCGATCAGCGGGGTCCAGGTGCCGGGCTCGTCGATGGGGGCCGTGGCCAGCTCGAAGTTCTCGGCGTTCTCGTTGTGCAGGACGTAGAAGAAGTCGCCCGCGTGCTCGACGCCGTACTCCACGCCGGTCTTCCTGGGCCGGACGACCTGGAACTCGCCGGTGGGGTCGGCGGCGTCGAGGATGCGCACCTCGCTGGTGATCTTGCTGCCCGCGCCCAGCACGAGGTACCGCTCGCTGCGGGTCAGCCCGATGCCCACCCAGTAGCGCTCGTCGGTCTCCTCGTAGACCAGGACGTCCTCTTCCGTCCCGAGGGTGTGCCGGTAGACCTGGTAGGGACGCCAGGCGTCGTCCACCCGCGTGTAGAAGAACGCCGAGCCGTCGGCCGACCAGGCGCCGCCGTAGAAGATGTCCTTGATCTCGTCGGGCAGCACCTCGCCCGTCTCAAGGTTCCTGAACCTCAGCGTGAAACGCTCGTCGCCCTTGTAGTCGGTCGAGTAGGCCAGCATCGTCCCGTCGGGCGTGACGGCGCTGGTGCCGACGGAGAAGAACGCGCTGTCGCCGGCGAGCTCGTTGCCGTCGAGCACGACCTGCTCGCGCTCAAGGCGCTCGCCCGGCGTGATCTGCGGCGGCGCGTCACTGTCGGCCGGCACCCGGCAGGACACCGCGTACTGCTTGCCCTCCTCGGTACGCGTGAAGTACCACCACGCCCCCTTGCGGCTCGGCACCGACAGGTCGGTCTCCTGGGTGCGCCCCTTGATCTCCTGGAAGACCTGCTCCTGGAGCTCGGCGAGATGCGCGGTGTGCTCTTTGAGAAAGTCGTTCTCTGCCTCCAGGTACGCCGTTGTGTCCGGGTCGTCCTTGTTGCTTAGCCAGGCGTACTCGTCGATGAACGTGTCGCCGTGATGGATGCGCTCAGTCGGTACCTTCTTCGCCACTGGCGGCGTGTTGCTGCTCACGGGGGGAGTCTATGTTCGGCCGTGATCGTTCTGTGGCCGGGAGAGCTGCGGAACGCGTCCCGAGTGGTCGGGAGCGCTGCTAATCTTTAGAAGCCGACGAGGTGCGGCGCAACCCACTCCCTTCACTCCGGTGACTTTGGTGCGTTGCGACGCGTAACGTCGGCAATCCCTTCTGGCTCGCGGGTTTGAAGATCGGTTCGCTAACCGAGCGACAGGCTGGTAAGTTAGAGGGGTTGTCCCGGAAGCGGGGCGCGACTTAATTCCAGCAGGTCGAGCAAGTCCGGTCAATTTGACAGAGACTTGAACGGCTGAAA